>JAFEEY010000028.1:1935-38095 GCA_018240865.1 Pseudomonadota bacterium
ATCGCAGGCCAACGGCAACTGCCGGTTCTGCCTAGTTTCTACGAGGATGGGCCTAGCAGCTCAGAAATCGCAGGCCAACGGCAACCCTTCGCGGAGTGGTACGCGACGATCGGCCGGCCTAGCAGCTCAGAAATCGCAGGCCAACGGCAACCAGCCGCCGGCGGGATCCTGAGACCGGAAAGGCCTAGCAGCTCAGAAATCGCAGGCCAACGGCAACTGCCGCTGACCAATCTGATCCGTTGACCGCGGCCTAGCAGCTCAGAAATCGCAGGCCAACGGCAACTTGAGCAAGCCGTACTGCGCGACGTCTGGTGGCCTAGCAGCTCAGAAATCGCAGGCCAACGGCAACTCGTCGTGGCGCTCACCGATACCGGCCAGGGGCCTAGCAGCTCAGAAATCGCAGGCCAACGGCAACTTCTGGCCGACCGCCACCTGGGCGAGCGTCGGCCTAGCAGCTCAGAAATCGCAGGCCAACGGCAACTCGAAATCGCCGTAGTCGCCTCTTTCGCAAGGCCTAGCAGCTCAGAAATCGCAGGCCAACGGCAACCCGGCGGCGTTCGGCAGGACCGCGACGCCGGGCCTAGCAGCTCAGAAATCGCAGGCCAACGGCAACCCGGTGGCGGACGAGGCCCCGAACCCGGAGGGCCTAGCAGCTCAGAAATCGCAGGCCAACGGCAACTGTTGATCCGGTCAACCTGCTCGGTGAGCAGGCCTAGCAGCTCAGAAATCGCAGGCCAACGGCAACTGCCCCCCCACTTGGCTGGGTCGTGGCCGTTCAGTTCAATATCGTCGCCAGCTTGATCGTCTGGTTCTCCGAGCCGGAGAGTTGGACGAGGTGGCGGCCTGGCGTGACGGCGAACATCAGGGCCTTGCGCACGCCCGGACAGTCCGGGTGCGCCGGCTCCCCGGCGAGGTGGAGGGCTTTGCCGTCGCGGATCAGGTCCACGAAGGTCCGGTTACTGACCACGACGATGAGCATCCCGGCTCTGGGCACGTCGATGGCGGCGACGCCGGCATAGCCCTTGCGGGCCACGCCGCCGGTTGCGAATTTGACTTGATCTTGCCCGAGCAAGCCCAGCTCATGCGCGGTTCCGGTCTTCAGCCCGAACTTCATGTCGGGCGACCGGCCGGCCTGATGATGTTCCGGCTTGGCCCATTCGGCGGGATTTGGGCAGTCGGCGGCCAATGCCGGACCGCTCAGGCCGGCAAGCAACATAGCCACGCCACGAAAACGCATAATCCCTCCCGCTGGTGAGCAAGAGGGATAGCGGTCTGGCTGGATTTAGTGAACCCGGCCGAGATCCGAAATCGTGCGATCGACCAGGGGCTTGTCCGCGCCGGCATCGTGACGCTCGGCGATCAGCCTGGCGGCGGCGGCAGCGGCAGCCTGCGCCGCCTTGGCACGTACATCCTGGATCGCCTGACGCTCGGCCGCGGCGATCTTGTCTTCGGCCATCTTGGCGCGGCGCGCGGTCAGCTCGGCGGCGCTCTTTTCGGCGTCGGCGATCAGGCTCTTCGATTCTTCCTGGGCATGGGCGACGATGTTGGCGGCGTCGGCCTCCGCGCCCGCGATCTTCTTCGCATATTCGTCGCGCAGGGCCTCGGCTTCGGCACGGAGCGCCCTGGCCTCTTCCAGCCGCTCGCGGATCGCCGCGATCTGACGGTCGAGACCGGAGGTGACGAGCTTCGGCACTCTTTTCCAGATCAGGATGGCGATGAACACCGCCATCGCGATCGAGACGATCACGGTCGCGTCGAACACGCCGGCGATCGTCGGGTCAGGGTGGCCCGCCTCCGTCTGCGCGTGCGGACGGATCGCCAGCCCTTTCACGCCGGTGTGGGGCGAGCCCTGCAGCTTGTCGGCGTCGGAAAGATTGGTGGCCACTTCGGTCGACCCCGCGCTTACGTTCTCAACCATTGACGAGCACCGCCTTCACCGCATTGCGTGCTTCATCATCGCTGACGTTCGCGCCCGACAGGCGGGCAACGATCGTCTGGGCGGCGTCGGCGGCAACCGCTTCGATTTCCGACATAGCCGCCCTGCCGGCTTCCGCGATGCGGCTCTCTTCAGAGGTCAGGCGCTGGGCGATGCGGTCATTCGCTTCCCCCAGCGTCTTTTCGGTCGCCCTTGCGGCGGTCGCTCGCGCTTCGGCCAGGACTTTCTGTGCCTCGGCCCGGATTGCGTTCTCGCGCGTCCGCCATTCTTCCTCAGCCTGATCGGCGGCCTTGCGAGCGCCTTCGGCGGCCACAAGATCGTCGGCGACAGTCCTGTCGCGCTGGTCGACGGTGCCCTGAATCTTCGGAACCATGCCGAGGCCGATGACCACGAACACGATGCCGAACGTCAGCAGCAGCCAGAAGATCTGCGACGCATAGGTCGCGGCAAGCTGGGAAATCTGAGGCATTTCACCCTCTCGGGCCGGGCGCGCCCGAAAGCGCGCCCGGTGAGATCAGTTTAGGCAACGAAGATCAGGATCATCGCCACGACGAATGACAGCAGGCCGAGAAGCTCGGCAGCCGCGAAGCCGATGAACAGACGGCCCTGCTGGCCGTCGGCTGCACCCGGGTTACGGAGCGCACCCTCGAGGAACTGACCGAACACGGTACCCACACCAATGGCGGCCATGCCGGCGCCGACTGCGGCGAGACCTGCACCGATCAGCTTGGCTGCTTCTGCGTCCATTTTCTAAACTCCTGCGTATAAAGTGTTGAACAGATTAGTGAAGATTTTCGGCATCGTTGATATACAGCGATGTCAAAAGTGCGAAGACATAGGCCTGGATACCGGCCACCAGCACTTCCAGCGCCGAAATGCCGATCATCAGCACGAAACTCGGAATGCCGACGAAAGCCCCATAGCCGATGCCGGCGTTGGTTGAGTTGATGACAAAGCCCGCAAGCACTTTCAGCAGCACGTGCCCGGCGGTCATCGCGACGAACAGTCGCAAGCCCAGCGAGAAGGGGCGGACCAGGAACGAGGTCAGCTCGACCAGGAAAATGAACGGGATCATCGGCAGCGGCGTCCCGTGCGGCACGAACAGGCTGAAGAAATGCAGCCCGTGCTTCCAGAAGCCGACCACCAGCACGATCGAAAAACTCATGATCGCGAGCACGCCGGTGATCGTGAAATGGCTGGTGAAAGTGAACGGATGCACGCCGACCAAGCCCAGCGGCAGCATGCCGAGGATATTGGCGAACAGGATGAACATGAACAGCGAAAAGACGTAGGGAAGGTATTTGCGCCCTTCCTTGCCGATATTCGCTTTCAGCATATTGTCGACGAAGCCGGTGAAATTCTCCACCATCATCTGCCAGCGGCCCGGTACGATCTGCCGCTTCATGCCGCCCAGCATGAACGCCCAAAGCACGACGACGGTGACCAGCATCCAGGCAGCGCTGTTGGTGAAGGCGATCTGATGACCGCCCAGGTTGAAGCCCTGCCAGATCGTCTGCACCTCGAACTGGTGCATCGGATCGATCTTGCCACCACTCGCCACGTCGCCCGATCCTCAATATGCCCCAAGCGCCCGAATTTTACTTCGAGCGCTGGCTTGAAATCCTGATGATGTTCCTGAACGCCACCACTGTCCCAAGGGCCAGCATGGCGAGCAGGAGCCAGGGGGATGTCCCGAGAACGCGATCGAGCACCCAGCCGATCAGCGCCCCTCCGGCCATGCCGCCGATCAGTTCCGCCAGCACGCGATTGCCGAGACGATAATCGTCCTCGCCCTTGTCGCGCGCCTCGCCGGACCTGACCGCCTCTTCCGTTTTGGCACGGCGCAATCGCTCATCGAGCGTTTCCAGCCGCGAATCTTCCGGAATCGGCTCCAGGCCGGGATCTTTCTCCTGCATGCGCTTCGCTCCTCCTTGCCGAGGTCTGTAGACCCATGAAGAAAAGCAGGAAACGCACGAAGGCGAGCAATCCCGCCAAGGCGCGGCCCGATTAGGGAAGGACTGGGGGGGTGTCAACACCGACAAATCCTCCCCGGGACGGGGAGGTGGCAGCCCGCAGGGCTGACGGAGGGGCCGCAGCGAAGCGAGGATACCGACCCTCCGCTACGCTCCGGGCCCCTCCACCATACTCCGCATGGTCCCCCTCCCCGAAACGGGGAGGAGCTAATTTAGGGACAATTCGCCGGCTTTGGTTCCGCGTCGCCTGCGCCGCGGACCATCCAGTCGCCGCCGAGGTTATAGGCCTGACCGACGCCGACGCGCTTCATCGCCTGGCAGGCGGTCGCTGCCGCGATCGCTTCGACCGCGACGCCGCGCTGCTGCGCAAGCTGCGTGTAGAGCGCACGCCGCTTGATGTTGATCTGCTCGACATCGGCGCGCACCGCTGGTGTCACCGTGCCCCGGATGCCGAGATAGCCGTCGGCGCGCTCGCCGACCTGGCCAGCGCCGATCGCCGCGGTAACGCCAGCGCTCTGTGCCAGCGCCGCGCCACCGATGGCGAGGAGACCGAGGCCAAGGATGATCTTCGCACGCTTCGTCATTTCGGGAACAACTCCGGATTATCGGCGATCAGCTGCTCGGCATCGCGCTGCAGCTTCACCAGCACTTCCTGCTTCACATTGACGTTCAGGTTGATCTCGATCGGCTTTTCGGGCGCGGTCACCTGTACGCAGCCCGCAAGGCCGATCGAAACCGTCAGAAGCGCAAGCCTTCGCATATTAGGCTGGCTCGCATCCCCTGCCCTTGTCGTCAACATGGCACGCATCATCGCTTGATCTCGCTTTCCTGAGGCTGAACGGGCGGTTTCTCCGCCTGAAAGGCTGGGCCGAGCCGGTCGTTGATCAGCAGGCTCGGATCATAGAAGCTGCGCGCGGTGCCGATCAGACCGCGGAACGGCGCGCGGATGCGGATGTTGAAGATGAAGGGCAGCTGCTGCAGCTGGGTCGCGAGCTGGCCGCCGACCCGGGCGATCAGCCCCGTCGCCACCGGCCTGATCGTGCCGCGGCTGACGCCGGCGAAGCGGATTTCGCTCACCATCTCCCCGTCCAGCCGGCCGTTCATGTCGATTGTCATGGTTCTGTAGCCGATCGCTTTCAGCGCATCGAAGGCGATGCCGCCCCAGATCCCCAAATCCGCGTTCGAAACTTCGCCGACATAAGAGAGCGTACCGCCGGGCGCGCGCGAAGTGAGTCTGCCAGCCTCGATCCGGCCGCCGTCGCGATCGAAGATCATCGGCAGCGTGCCATCGAAAATGCCGGTGCCGGCCAGATTCTTGAACTCCAATTTCTCAATGAAGCGGGCGGCATCGAGCCCGGTGATGTCGAAGGTCAGGTGCCGTGCCGCTTCTTCGGAGAAATCGAGAACGGTCGGTCGAAGCGTCAGCGCGCCGCCGGCAAAGGGCCAGCGTGCCTTGTCGACGGCGAGCTTCATGCCGGGAAGCACGCGGTAATGGACCGTCCCGTCCTCAACCAGGATACCGGGGTTGACGGTGGCGACGGTTAGCAGCTGATCGGACGCAGTGACGAGGCCGAGCAGGTCGGTGAAACGGATATCGGTCTTGACGCCGGTGACCGGGCCGAACGGCGCGGCGAGCGATCGCGCCTCGATATGATAGGCCCCGCTGCTGGTGACGCGATCGCCCGCCCAGGCAATGCGGCCGTGGCCGGAGACCGTGCCATCGACATTGGCGATCACGCCAAGCGTGAGCGGAGTCAGTTTCTCTGGTTGCAAAGCAGGCGTGAAGCGCAGGCTGGCGACGTCGAGATCGGCGCTGCCCGTCCCCCGCGCCAGATCGTGGCGGAGATCGACGCCGACGATTTTCGTGCCGCTGGCCGGCTCAAGCAAATCGCCGCGAACGGAGAGGTTATTGCCACGCATCACGAGGCTGAAGTCGCGTGAGACGAGCGGGTTGAAGCGGGCCGGATTGGCCTCGTCGGACACCGTCGCGGCGGCCGCAAGCGTGAGCGCGCCATTCGTCCAGCGCCATTGCCCCGAGGCGTCGCCGACGATCAGCGGCACTTTGCCGATCTGGCCCGAGGCGCCCTTGAAGCGGCCGGACAGGCCTTTCGCGCTCGCACCGCTCAGCTCCGCGACATCGAGCCGGCTGATACGATCGTCGCTGCCCAGGCGCACAGCCAGACTGGCCGCTCCAAAACCCTTGCCGTCGAAGCGTGCGCGATCCGCGGCGATCGCGATCGGACTCGAACCAAGCATGCCGTGCAGGCGCGGCGCTTGGAGTACGCCCGCGACGCGGCCGTTCGCGACCAGCGCTGGCCCCGCCGGGCAAAGACGCAGGCGCGCGGGCGACAGGTCGAGGCCCGAGAGCGTCAGCCGCTCGAACGTCAGCGCCGCGCAGGCCGGATTGAGAGTCAGGCCGTTCGAACCAAAGCGGCCGTCGAGCGCCAGTGTCGCCCGCTCGACGCGCCCGCCGGCGAGGGGGCCGCTCATCTCCAGCACGGTCGTGAGGCGGCCATTGGCGAAGCGCGCCGGCGCGAACGCAACCCGCGAGCCGCCGGCCGCGAAGGGCTCCATTCGTGCCATGCCCGAGATGGGGGCACCCGGCGCAGCCTGATGCACATCGACAGTGATGCGCGGCATCTCCTCGCCGCTCGTCGTCAGGCGGCCGTCGATCTGCGGCCGCATCGCACCGGGCCAGACCAGCCTGATCCCCTCGCCGCCCGCGAACCGCAGTTGGGTGCCGCCGCCCGAAAGCTCTGCCGAGCCGATCCGGAGACTGCCATCGCCGCCCTGAGTGGCGAGACTGAGCGAAGCGTGGATATCGGCGCCCGTCCGCGCGCTGCCCGCAAAGCGCGCGCCTGCTCTGACCAACGGTTCGAACGGGGTGCCGGCCGTGTTTTCCACCAGTCCGGAGAGATTGGGCACGCTTGCCAGGGCGACGCCCCGCCCGGTCAATGTCCCTTCGAAGCGGATCGCGGTCGCGGGCGCGCTGTTACGGTCCAGCCGCTCCCTGCGCGTCTCGATGGCGTAGCGCCCGCCCAGCTCGACGCGCGGAGCGCGGCCGGGTGCTCCGGCGAGATCGAGCGCTGCCAGCCGGGCCATGCCTGTGGTGCGCGCCGCAGTCCCGGCAAAGTCGATCTGCCCTCGCGCGGCCGAAGCGGACCAACCGGCGGCGCTGATATCGTTGCTCGCAACGGCGGCAAGGCCATGCCACCCGTCCAGGCCAGGCTCCAATGTCGCGTCGATCGTGCCCTGCGTCGCGGCCAGCCGCGCCTCTCCACAGGCCGCGCTGGTCGCCGCGAACGGCCCGGTGAGGTGAGGCCGGCCGCCCTTGATCGCGATGCCGCCGCTGCCCCTCAGGCCCACGACCCGGCAGGTGCCGAAAGCCAGCGCCGGTGCGGACGCCACATAGATGCCCGAAAAACCGCCCTTGAGATTGCCGCGGCCGTCGATCCGCACGTCGACCGGGCCTGCGGGCAGCACGAGCGCCAAGCGGCTGTCGTTCAGGCCGACCCGCAGGTCCGGCAGGCGGAACGGCGCACCGCTTGGCGCGGGCAGCATCTTGTCGATCGCGCCGAACGTCAGGCGCCCGTTCACCAGCCGGCCGCGCAACCGGACGCCGCTGGCGCGCACTTCGGTGACTTGCGGCGCACCGAACGTCGGCACCAGGTCGACCTCGATCCAGTCGGCGGTGAGGTCGGGCGCGCGCGGATCGCCGATGCTGACTTTCTCCAGCCGCTGGGCATGCAGGCCGATCTTTTTCACTTCATAGCGCGCAGCCACGCCGCGCGCGGCAAGCTCGCGGTCGATGAAATTGGCAGCGATCGGCTTGCGCGCCAGCCACGCCAGGACAAGCAGCGCCAGCAGCAGTATCGCAAGTGCGAGCGCCGCGCTTCGCCACCGCCCGCGCCGCCGCACGGCCGCCGGCGCTTCCATGACTTCCGCCTCAGCCATGCGCCGATTGCCCAAGCGCCGTTCGCACCCTAAGCCTTGGCGCCATGACGGGGGAAGAAGACGGCACGGGACACAGGGCGCGCCTGCGCGAGCGGCTGCTCCGGCAGGGCCCGGACGCGCTGCTGGACCATGAGGTCGTCGAATATCTGCTCGCTCTCGTCATCCCGCGCCGCGATACCAAATCGCTTGCGAAACGCTTGCTGAACGAATTCGGCGGCATCGGCGGATTGTTCGCGGCCGATGCCGAAGCGATCGAGCGCGCGGGGTTCAGCGAAACGGCTGTAGCGGCGTTGAAGATCGTCAATGCGGCCGCTCTCCGCCTTTTGGCCGCCGAGATCAAGGCTCGGCCGATACTCGGCAGCTGGAATGCGCTGCTCGACTATCTGCGTGCCGACATGGCGGCGCTGCCGGTCGAACGAGTCCGCGTGCTCTTCCTGAACGCGAAAAACATGCTGATCCGCGACGAGGCGATGAGCGAGGGATCGATCAGCGAGGCCGCCGTCTATGTCCGTGAGGTCATCCGCCGCGCGATCGACCTGCACGCGGCGAGCCTGATCCTGGTCCACAATCATCCAAGCGGCGATCCCTCGCCCTCCAGGCAGGACATCGCCATCACGCGCGACATCGCCGAGGCCGGCAAAAGGCTCGGCATAACGCTTCATGATCATGTCATCATCGGCGCGGACGGCCATAGCAGTTTGCGCGCACTGGGGCTGCTTTAGCCGCACCGCTGCGAATGAAGTCCGCCCATCAGCCGCCCGGCGTACGATCCGGATAGTCTTCCGGCTTCACGCTCGACTGATTGTCGACTGCCTGATGAATCCGGTTCTCCTCGCTCTCGCTGACGCCGGGCACTTCGGTCAGGTCGCCGCCGCCACCGACAGGATCGTCGTCATAGTCCTCGCCCGGGTTGCCGCCGCCGGCGCCGGACCCGGAACCGCGGACCTCACCATTGGGCGCGATGGACGGCCGCTCGCCCCGATCGTGATCCTGGGTCATGCCAGCTTCAGCCCTTCCTTGTTCATCGCGAAGGTCAGCTTCTTGTTCTGCTCTTCGCTGAGGCGGGATTTGAGCGCGGGGAAAATCGTGTTCTCCTCCTCGCCCGCATGTTCCTCGATCGCGCGGCGGAACTCCGCGACCTTTTCAAGGAACGCCGGGGAATCCTTGGGCATATTCTCCAGATCGTACAGGAATTGCTTCACATAGCCGTGGTCATGATTGAGGTGATCGGCCTGTTCGGTCTGGCCAGCATCGCGCAGCGCCGGGTAAATGGTGTTCTCCTCCTGCAGAGCGTGCTTGGCGAGCGAATGCTTCATCTGCATCAGCAGCATTGACCGTTTGGTCGTGTTGCGGTCCGTGGTCGCCTGCAAGGCATCGAACAGTTTCAGCACGGCGGCATGTTCGGCCGCGAGC
Source organism: Pseudomonadota bacterium (assembly GCA_018240865.1). GTDB lineage: Bacteria > Pseudomonadota > Alphaproteobacteria > Sphingomonadales > Sphingomonadaceae > Sphingomonas_B. Next base: position 11,212 of record JAFEEY010000028.1, read on the forward strand.
GCCTCGTCCCAATCGCCTGCCAGGATCGTCGGCGCCTGCACCGCGGCCTTGCGGCCCAGATTGGCGATCAGCCCGATCGCCACGCCGGCGGCCGCGGCGCCGATCACGGCGCCGGTCGATGCGTGGCCGCCGGCCTGTTGAGATTTGGATTTGGCGCGAGTCTGCGTCGCCATGGCGAACTCTCCCATGCTGATTGAACCAGTCAGCAGAACCCGCGTGCACGCCAACACGTTCCGCGCCCGCTCAATAAGGCGGCGCCTTGCGGGTTTTCTGGTCCTTCGCCGCTTCCGCCCACCATTCGAGATCGGCGGCGAAGCGCGGAAAGGCGCGCGCCAGCGCCTCCCCGCCCTCGCCGGTCGGATTGGCATCGGCATCCAGTGCGTGCGTGATCTGGCCGACCGCGATCGTGCTGGAAATCACGATCATGCCCATTTCCGAAAGCGTGCCGTGCCAGATCAGCGCCGACCTGGCTCCGGCGAACCGCCCGGCCGAGTAGCTGACGATCGCCGCCGGCCGCCAGAACCATTCCTCCAGGAAATGATCGGTCAGGTTCTTGAGGCCCGGCTGCACGCCCCAATTATACTCGCCGGTCACGAAGACGAAGGCGTCCGCCGCGCGAATCTTCGCCGCCAGCGCTTCCAGCTTCGATGGCGCCTCGCCAGCCGGATATTCCTTATACATGCGGTCGAGCATCGGCAGGCCGATCGCCTGCGCGTCGATCAGCTCCGCGTTATGGCCGCGTTTGGCGAGCTCCATCACCGTATAGTTCGCAAGCCTGATACCGGCGCGGTCGCGGCGATAGGAGCCGTAAAGGACGAGGATGTTCATGATATTCTCGTAGCCGCTCGGGCTGAGCCTGTCGAAGCCCCGTTCTTCTTCCGGACGCCGCGTTTCAAGCATAGGACAGGCCTTCGATCAGCTCAGGCCAAACGGATTTGGGATGAACCCGCTTTACGCCAAAATGCCGACCACGATCTTCGAAGCCATGTCGGCGCGGGCGCGCGAGACCGGAGCGATCAATCTCGGCCAGGGCTTTCCCGATTCGAACGGACCGCCGGATGTGGTTGATGCGGCGGCGGGGGCACTGACCGAGCGTTCCAACCAATATCCCCCAATGGCGGGCATCCCCGAGCTGCGCGAAGCCGTCGCCGATCATTATCGCCGGCACCAGGGTCTCGATCTCTCGCCGACAGAGGTGGTCGTCACGTCGGGCGCCACCGAAGCGTTGGCCGCGGCCATCCTGGCGCTCGTGACGCCGGGCGATGAAGTCGTGCTGTTCCAGCCGCTCTACGATGCATATCTGCCGCTGGTGCTCCGGGCGGGCGGCGTGCCGCGCTTCGTTCGCCTGACGCCGCCGGACTGGCGGATCACGGCGGCAGCGCTGGATGCCGCCTTCACGCCCCGCACGCGCCTCGTCATCCTCAACACGCCCCTCAACCCAACAGCGACGATCGTCAGCGATGAGGAACTGGCGCTGATCGCGGAGCGAGTCCAGGCTGCGAATGCTGTGCTGATCAGCGACGAAGTCTGGGAGCATGTGATTTTCGATGGCCTCGCCCACCGTTCGCCGATGGCGCTGCCCGGCATGCGCGAGCGGGCGGTGAAGATCGGCTCGGCCGGCAAGATATTCTCGCTGACCGGCTGGAAAGTCGGCTGGATGTGCGCTGCCCCCGCCCTCGCCGGCCCGCTTGCCCGCGCGCATCAATTCCTGACCTTCACCACGCCGCCCAACCTTCAGACCGCCGTCGCCTACGGCCTGGGCAAGGACGGGACTTATTTCGCCGGCATGCGCGCGGACTATGCCCGCTCGCGCGATCGGCTGACCGATGCGCTGCGGGCAAGCGGCTGGGCCGTGCTGCCGAGCAAGGCCACCTATTTCCTTTCGCTCGATCTCATCGCCTCAGGCATAGCAATGGACGACGGGAGCTTCTGCGACCGGCTGGTGACGGAGCATGGCGTCGCCGCCATCCCCGTCTCTGCCTTCTATGCCGAAGACCCGGTCACGAGCGTCGTCCGCCTCTGCTTCGCCAAACAGGACGCGACACTGGACGCCGCCGCCGATCGACTGGCGGCGGCGCGCCACGCCCTTATTTGATGCCGAGCGCCCCGCGCAGGAAAGCATCGCTCTTGCCCAGCATGTCGGCGCGGGCGTCGCTGGTGTTCAGCGAATGAGTGAGACCGGGATAGGTGATGAGCGTCACCTGTTTCCCGGCTCCGCGCAGCCGGTCCGCCATCAGCTGAGATTCGGTCACCTTGACGTTGAAGTCCAGATCGCCGTGAAACAGCATGACTGGCGCCTTGATCGCGGCCACATTCTGCGCGGGCGATCCTTCCTTCAGGTGCGGGCCGCTGCCGATCCAGTCCCGCATGACGCGCTGACCGGTCGTCCGGATGAACTGGCTCCTGAGCTCATCCAGATCGGTGACAGGGGCGATCGCGACGATGGCCTTGAACAAGTCCGGCGCGACCACGCCTGACTGCAGGGCCGCATAGCCGCCATAGGACCAGCCGAGGATAGCGAGCTTCGACGGATCGGCGATTCCTTGCGAAACCAGCCAGCGGCCGCTGTCGGTCACGTCACCGATCGCGATCTTCCAGGATTTGAAGCCGTTTTCCTTGAACCAGTCATCGCCATAGCCGTAGGAGCCGCGGAAGTTCGGCTGCAGCACGGCAAAGCCGCGATTGGCGTAATATTGCGCCAGCCAGTCGAAACCCCATTCGTCGCGCGCCTGCGGCCCGCCATGGGGCATCACGATCGCGGGCAGATTCTTGCCGGAAGAACCTGGCGGCAAGGTCAGATAAGCCGGCACCAACGTGCCGTCCGATGCCTTGACCTGAACGCTCTGCACGCTGGCGAGCTTGTAACCCTCCAGCTCCGGCCGGCTCAAAAGCAGCGGCCGCATCTGCTTGGTGGCACGGTCGAGCAGATAATAGCGGCCCGGATCGGTGTCGGAACCCGCCCAGATCAGCAGCTTCTGCTCATCGTCGCTGGCGCCTTCATAGCTGATGATCGGCGAACCCGGCAGCGCCTTGGCAAGCGACCCGGCCAGCCTGGCGAGCCCGGCGTCGAAATATTCGGCGTAGCGCCGGTCGGTCGCGTAGCTGGCACCGATCACGCGCTGCTTGCGGCCCAGCCGGATCGGGCCGTCCACATCGACTTCGGGATGAGCGAAGGCGACGGTGTCGGTGTTGCTCCCGTCCAGCGCGCGCTTGATCAGCGCGAAACGCCCGTTCGTCTTCTGCAGCCCGTAAACCACGTTTTCGGCTGGATCGACTGCGTAAGGGTTGAAGCCCTGATAGGTGAGCTCGTTATAGGTCGACAGATCCTTCCATTCCGAGCCGCCTTTTGGACGGTAAATGTAGCGCGTCACCCCAGTCGCGCTGTAATCGCCTGTGAACTGGGTGACGCCTGCGATCCGGACTTCGCCGATGCCGTCGCTGATGAACTCCGAGCCGTCGGCCATCGGCTTCACGACGGTTCTGGACTGTCCGGACCGGGTATCGACCCGTTCGACAGTGAAGCCTTCCTTGCGCTTCTGGATGACCGTGCCGGTGGTGACTTCGGGCACGATCCATTTGCTCATCAGGAAAGCGCCGTCCTGCCCCGGCAGCCAATCCACGATGCCACCGCCATAGCGGTTGAAATAGAGCGCATTGTCCGTGTTGCGCTCGCTGATCATTTTGAAATTCCCGCCGCCGGCGTCGATCGCAACCAGCCGGGAGGCATTCAGCAGGAAGCCCGACTCCTCGCGCGGCGCGACGACCGTGCAGAGCAGGCGGTCATTCGCGACCCAACCGCAGCGCTGCATCAGCTCGGGTTCGCCGCTCGCCACCATCGACCGCTTGGGTGGCGCGCTGCCATCCACCGGAACCGTGAACAGCGCATTGCCCTTGCCGGCTGTCGGCGCGAGAAACGCCATCGTCTTGCCATCCGGCGACAGGCTCGCGCTGACGACGGACTCGCGTGCGCCGAACGCCTTTTCCGGCGGCACTTGCTGGGCAATCGCGATGCCGGATGCGCCGGCGCCCAAAAGCAGCGTCAGCGTAGCGAAACGAGCGAGCTTCATTCTTTCCCCCCTGCGTGGTCGCGCCTATAGCACCGCCTCGGCCGCGCAATTGCAAGAGGGCGCGGCCCCGAATTGGAGTTGAATTCAATGGTAAAGGCGAAATTGCGCCAATGACCCGGACTCTTCGGCAGCCGGCGGAATGGGCTCCGCACGAAAGCGTCTGGATCGGGTTCCCGAGCCATGCCGAGCTTTGGGAAGACGATCTGGCGCCTGCCCAGGCCGAAGCCGCGGCCTTTGCGCGCGCGGTCCATGCCGATAGCGCCGGCGAGAATGTGCGGCTGGTCGCGGCCGATGAGGCGGCGGCAGCCGAGGCGCGACGGCTGGCCGGGCCAGGCATTGGGGTCATCGTCCAGCCCTTCGGCGATATCTGGCTGCGCGATACCGGGCCCATCATCGTATCCGACGGCGGAGCGCGGGAAGCGCGCGCATTCCGTTTCAACGGCTGGGGCGGTAAATATAATCTCGCGGGCGACGACGACCTCGCTCTTCGGCTCGCTGGAACCCGGGGTTTCGATACCCGCGAATGCCATTATGTGCTGGAAGGCGGCGCGATCGACGTGGACGGAACCGGCCTCGCGGTGACCACCGAACAGTGCCTCCTGAACCCGAACCGCAATCCCGGCTTGTCGCGCGCGGAGATCGAGGCGCGGCTGAAGGGCGATCTTGGGCTCGACCGCATCCTGTGGTTCGGCGACGGCCTGTTGAACGATCATACCGACGGCCATGTCGACAATCTGGCCCGCTTCGTCGGCCAGGGCCGCATCGCGATCCCCGAGCCCGCCGGGCCGGAAGATCCCAACACCGCGGTCTATCGCGACGCGCAGGAAAGAGCCCGCGCATTCGGGCTGGAGGTCGTCTCCATTCCCTCGGCCGGCCGCGTCCTGCGCGATGGAGAGGTGATCCCCGCCTCCTATATGAACCTTTACATCGGCAATGCCGCTGTGGTCGTGCCGCTGTATGGCGCGCCGAACGACGAAGCGGCGGTGGCCGCGATCCAGGCGCTGTTTCCCTCACGCAAGGTTGCGGGCTTGCGCGCCGATCATATCTTGACCGGCGGCGGCAGTTTCCACTGCATCAGCCAGCAAGTCCCTTCGCTCTAGTCCCGGGAAAGCCGATGTCCGAAGTCACCGTCGCCGCCCTCCAGCTCGCCTTGCCCGGCCCCGAGGCCGACAATATCGCGCATGTGAGCGAGCTGGTGCGCGAGGCCGCCGCACAGGGCGCGAAGGTCATCCTGCCGCCCGAACTCTTCGAAGGCCCCTATTTCTGCCGGGTCGAGGACGAAGGCCTGTTCTCGAACGCGCGGCCGACCGAGGCGCACCCTTCGGTGCTGGCGATGCAGAAGCTCGCCGCGGAGCTGAACGTCTATATCCCGACCAGCTTTTTCGAGGCAGACGGGCCGCATCACTATAACAGCCTCGCCATGATCGACGACAGAGGCGCGATCATGGGCCTCTATCGCAAGAGCCACATCCCGGACGGCCCCGGCTATGAAGAGAAATTCTATTTCCGCCCCGGCAATACCGGCTTCAAGACATGGGACGTGCCGGGCGCGCGGCTGGGTGTCGGCGTGTGCTGGGATCAATGGTATCCGGAGACGGCCCGCGCGATGATGCTGATGGGCGCGGAGGTTCTGTTCTACCCGACCGCGATCGGCTCCGAGCCGCACGATCCCGATCTCGACACCAGCCGGCTGTGGCGCCGCGCGATGATCGGGCACGCCGTGTCCAACGTCGTGCCCGTCGTCGCCGCCAACCGGATCGGGACGGAGGACGGCCAGCGCTTCTACGGCCACAGCTTCATCTGCGACGAACGCGGCGACATGCTCGCCGAGTTCGGCGCGACCGAAACCGGCGTCCTCACTGCCACCCTCGATCTCGCTCAGGCCAAACGCCACCGCGCCGCCTTCGGCTTCTTCCGCGACCGCCGGCCGGAGCTTTATGGCCGGCTGGTTCAGGACATCTGACGCAGTTCCAGCGCCCGCGCGAACACCGCCTCGAACATCGCCGCCGTCAGCCGGCCGGTATTCTGATTGTAGCGCGAGCAGTGATAGCTATCGATCAGAACCGCGCCGCCGGGCATCTGATGCTCGGCGAGATGGGCGAATTTGTGTGTGGAAGGCCTGCCGCCCAGCAGCTTGACTGCGGACTGGTGCGCGATCTGGCCCAGCGCGACATAGACGCGCGCCTTGTTCAGGGCCGCCAGCTGATCGGCCAGAAACGGGCGGCAATGCGCGATCTCGGCCGGCAGCGGCTTGTTGGCGGGCGGCAGGCATTTGACCGAATTGCAGATGATCGTGCCGTTCAGCCGCAACCCGTCATTCGGATCGGCATCGTAGCTCCCCGATGCCAAGCCGAATTTGCCGAGCGTCTCGAACAGCAGGTCGCCCGCATAGTCGCCGGTAAAGGGCCGTCCGGTGCGGTTGGCGCCGTGCTTGCCGGGGGCGAGGCCGACAATCACCAGCCACGCCTCCGGATCGCCGAACGCCGGCACCGGCGCGTTCCACCAGTCCGGATATTCGGCACGCAATTCCTCGCGGAACGCCACCAGCCGCGGACAGCGCGGGCAATCGTGCGGCGGTTCGGTTTCCGGAATGGGGCTGACGAACGTCATCCGAAGCGGTTAGGCGGTTTCGGGTGACGATCACAAGCTATGCCATCGCCATCGGCTCCAATCGCCGTCATCACCGCTATGGTGCGCCGGACGGCGTGGTCGCGGCTGCGATGGCTGCGCTACATCGGTTGGGGGACATTACGGGAGCATCCCCGATCATCCGCACGCCCGCGCTGGGACCGGCCGGCCGCAGATTCGCCAACGCCGCCGTGCTCCTGGAAACCGAGCTGGAGCCGAACGCCCTTCTCTCCCAGCTGAAGCAGATCGAGCGGCGCTTCGGGCGCAGGCGCGGCCGGCGCTGGGGCGCGCGCGTGCTCGATCTGGATGTGATCCTCTGGTCAGAAGGGCCGTTCGCGGCCGCCGGCCTGACTGTTCCGCATCCCGAATTCCGCGCCCGCCACTTCGTCCTGCAGCCGCTAGCTGCGATCGCCCCCGCCTGGCGCGACCCGATCACGGGAAGAACCGTCCGCCAGTTGCTGCACGCGGTTGACCGCCGCGCGCCCCGCGCCTAGGTGAGCCGCTCCCAAGGGGGCCGTTAGCTCAGTCGGTAGAGCAACTGACTTTTAATCAGTAGGTCGCTGGTTCGAATCCAGCACGGCTCACCACTCCTCATCTGCACGATACGTTCAGCGCCGCGACAAGATCGGCGCTCTATCGCGCACGTTTTCGATGAGGTGGTGTTCATGATCTCATTCGCATTCGCCCTGGCCGCGGCCGCGCAACCGGCGCCGCGCGCCGACCCGATGATCGGAACCTGGATGAACCGGCGGGAAACGGTCGCGGTGCAGACCAACCGCTGCGGGGCCAATCTGTGCGGCCGCGTGGTGTGGGCGGCGCCGTCCGCGCAGCAGGCCGCGGCGGCAGGCGGGACACCGCGCCTCGTCGGCACGATGCTGATGCGCGATTTCCGCCGGGTCGGGCCGGGCCTGTGGCAGGGCGAAGTGTTTGTCGCCGACCTGGGCCAGACAGCCCCGGCCGAAATGACGATGGCCGGGCCCGGCGAGATCGAGATCAAAGGCTGCCTGGGCACTCTGCTCTGCAAGCGACAGGTCTGGCACAAGGCGCCGCCGCCTCGATAAACCCTATTTGGCGTCGTCCATCGGGATGATGATTTCGTCCGGATGGGCATAGCCCAGCCGCTCGCGGATCAGTTCGTCGGCGAGATCGGGATTGGCCTTTTTCGGGTCAAGCAAGGCAACGCGGTTGGCGATGACTTTCTTCTTGGCCTCGAGCTTATCGAGCTCGACCTGGCGCTGGTCCAGCTGCCGCTTGTAATCGCCCCAGGCCATGATGCCGTTGGGGCCGGCAAGCGCATAGCCGCCGAAAAAGGCGATGACGAGCAGCGCGGCAGCAGGGCCTGCTGCGCGCTTTACCAGATCCCAGACGTTTTGACGTCGCTTCGCCATTGCAAACCTGTTGAATCACAGGCGAGTCGCGCGATCAACCCGCTTTATTCGCGAAAATCGCCTTACCCCCATATTTCGCCTGGGGACCGAGCTGCTCCTCGATACGGATCAGCTGGTTATATTTGGCCAGCCGGTCTGACCGGGCAAGGCTGCCCGTCTTGATCTGCCCGCAATTGGTCGCAACCGCCAGGTCGGCAATCGTCGCATCCTCGGTCTCGCCCGAACGGTGCGACATGACCGCGGTGTAGCTCGCACGCTGCGCGGTCGAGACTGCTTCCAGCGTCTCGCTCAGCGTGCCGATCTGGTTGACCTTCACCAGCAGCGAGTTGGCGAGGCCCTGCCTGATGCCGTCGGCCAGCCGCTTCGGGTTGGTCACGAACAGATCGTCGCCGACCAGCTGGATTTTGGCGCCGAGCCGGTCGGTCAGCAGCTTCCAGCCCGCATAATCGTCCTCGGCCATGCCGTCCTCGATCGAAAGGATCGGGTAGCGGCCACACAGCTCTGCCAGATAATCGACCATCTCCGCCGAAGAGAGGGTGCGCCCCTCGCCTTCCAGCACATAGGCACCGTTCTTGTAGAATTCGGTTGCGGCGCAATCGAGCGCGAGCACGACATCGTCGCCCGGCTTGTAACCGGCCTGCTCGATCGAGCGCATGATGAAGTCGAGCGCGTCTGCTGGCGAAGCGAGGTTCGGCGCGAAGCCGCCTTCGTCGCCCACCGCCGTCGCCAGCCCCTTGTCGTGCAGATTCTTCTTCAGCGTGTGGAAGATTTCGGAGCCCCAGCGCACCGCCTCGACGATATTCGCTGCCCCCACCGGCATGATCATGAATTCCTGGAAATCGATTGGATTATCGGCATGGGCGCCGCCATTGACGATGTTCATCATCGGCACCGGCAGCACATGCGCGGAAACGCCGCCGACATAACGGTAGAGCGGCAGCCCGCTCGCTTCCGCCGCTGCCTTGGCCACCGCCAGGCTGACGCCCAGGATGGCGTTGGCGCCGAGGCGCGACTTGTTCTCGGTCCCGTCCAGCGCGATCATCTGCGCATCCAGATCGCCCTGATCCTCGGCGTCGAGGCCAAGGATATTCTCCGCGATCTCGCCATTCACCGCGCGCACCGCCTGCTCGACGCCCTTGCCAAGCCAGCGATTCTTGTCGCCGTCGCGCTTTTCGACCGCTTCGAACGCACCGGTGGACGCGCCCGAGGGCACCGCCGCGCGGCCGAAACTGCCGTCTTCCAGCTCGACATCGACCTCGACGGTCGGGTTGCCGCGGCTGTCGAGAATCTGGCGCGCGTGAATGTCGATTATTGCGGTCATGAAACGGCCTTCCTAAATCGGCATGGGGAGTTGGTGCCCGCCCCTATCGGCCGTCCGGTCCGAAGGCAATCGGCGGGAACCACGCTTGCCGGGCGATTGTTCTGGCGGCGTAGTGTTTAGGCGTTAGGAGAAGTGCGCGATGACCGATGCAAACCAGACCAATGCCGGCGATGCCCAGGGCAATGCGGCCGCGTCCGAAAAACCGGCCGAAAAATTCAAGAACCAGATCGCGACACTGAAGAGCCAGGCGGGCGACAAGGCGCGCGATTATGCCGGCAAAGGCCTGGGCCATGCGAGCGACGCGCTGGACGAGGCCGCCCGTTTCCTGACCGATACGGCCAAGACGGTCGATGAGAAGCTTGGCCCGCAATATGGCCGCTACGGGCTGTCGGCTGCGGAAAGCGTCTCCGGCCTCGCCGATCAGCTTCGCAACAAGGATGTGAACGAACTGCTCGACGATGCGCGCGAGCTGGTGCGCAAAAGCCCCGGCATTGCGATCGGCGCCGCAGTCGGCCTCGGTTTCGTGCTCGCCCGGCTCGCCAAGGCCGGCGTCGGCTTCGATGACGGCGACAAGGATACGAAGCCCAAGGCGCCCAAGCCCGACACGCCGTCCGACGCGGCCTGACGCATGAGCGAGGCGCCGATCGGCGAGATGGTCAGCCAGCTGGTCGATGACGGCAAACGCTATGCGCGCGCGGAAATCGCCCTCTATCGCGCCAAGGCGCTGGACAAAGCGCAGCCGCTGAAAGCCGCGGCGATCCTGGGCGGTATTGCATTCGTGCTCGCTTTCTCGTCTATCGCCGCCTTGCTGTTCGGCCTGATCCTGGCTTTGGCGCCGCTGGCGGGCGCGCTGGGAGCGACAGTGATCGTGATCGGTGCGGCATTGGCGCTTGCTGCACTGCTTGGCTACCTCGCGGTCCGGAAAGTGCGCGAGGTCGTGCAGTGAGCAAGGCCGACCTTTCGGCGCAGCAGGCGGAAGCGGACGCCGCCCGCGCCCGCTTCCTGACCACGCTGCAGACGCTTCAGCAGCGGCTCAGCCCCAAAACCATCGCCAGCGACGTGAAGGACAAGGCGCTGGAGAAAGCCAATGGCGCGATCGAAGCCGCCAAGGACGGCATGGTCCAGGCCGCGACCCATCCCTCCACCGTCGCCGCGATCACCGTGCCGGTGTTGGTCTATCTTTTCAGGAAACCGATCGCACAGGGCTTGAGCGCCGTGTTCGGTCACGACAAGAATCACGCGGCGGCGAGCGAAGGTCCGCCGGCAGCCAAGGAGTTGAAGCATGACGACGCCCAGCAGCCAGCACAAGGAAACCCGGGCCGCAGCCGCCCGTCAGCGCGTCGCGAACGCCGGCGATAAAGTCGGCGGCTCGATCGACAAGGCGCCGCTGATCGCGCTGGCGGCCGGCGCGGTGGTCGGCGCGGTCGCGGGTGCGCTCCTGCCCCGCACGGAGAAGGAGGCCGAATTGCTCGGCCCGCTCGGCAGCAAGCTCGGCAAGGCCGCCGGCGAAGCGGCGAAGGCCGCGCGCGATGCGGGCAAGGAGACATTGGGGCAGTCCCCGATCGAAAGCCTGATCGGCAAGGCTGTGGACGCCGCCACCGCCGCTGGCTCGGCCGCGGCATCGTCCGTGACGGCCAAGCGGAAGGGCTGACCTGCTTGCCCCTGCCGCATCCAGCCGCTAGGGGCCGCGCCCATGAGTAAATTGCACCTGGTATTCGGGGGTCGCGTGAAGGATCCGCGCGGCCTGGATTTCGTCGATCTCGACAAGATCGACGTGGTCGGCGTGTTTCCGGACTTCAAAAGCGCCGAGACGGCGTGGCGCGGCGCGGCGCAGCGCACGGTCGACGATGCGGAAATGAAGTATGTCGTGGTGCATCTGCACCGGCTGCTCGAACCGGAGCTGCCGGCTGACAACTGAACCGCCAACCTCAATGCCGGTAAACGGCTAACCTCAATGCCGGCTTGCCTGAGCTTGTCGAAGGCTTCCCTTCTGTCTTGAATCCAGGAAGAACAAGGAAGGGCTTCGACAGGCTCAGCCAAGTCGGCACGAGGCTGTGGACCTCGTCTCGTCAGGCCTTGCGGTAGCGCCAAAGCAGCAGTGGACGGGCCAGCAGAAGTCCCGCGATGAAGCCGCCGACATGGGCGGCGATCGCGATCTGCCCGCCCGCAAAGGCAAGGCCGAACAGCGACTGGAGGAAAATCCAGCCCGCCGCCAGCCAGACCACCCGCACCACGAAAGGCGAGAAAGGCCCGATCGCCTTCACCTGCGCGCGACTGAAGAACACGCCATAGGCGCCGACGGTGGCCGAGATCGCCCCGCTCGCACCGACCATTGGCACGGTGGATGCCGGATCGATCGCCCATTGCGCGGCCGCCGCCGCGTAGGCGCCGACGATATAGAGCAACACGCTTTCCCAGCCTCCGATCACGCTTTCGACGAAGCGCCCGCAGATCACCAGCATGAACATGTTGAGCACGAGGTGCAGGAAGCCCGCGTGAATGAAGGTCGCGCTGAGCGGCGTCAGCCAGACCGGCAGCGCGCCGGGCACGGCCGCGCCCATCACCCGTGCTGGAATGAAGCCGCCCTGCACCGAAGCAAGGGCCAGCGATCCGCTGAGCCACAGGAACAGAAAGGCGATCGCCGTCCCGGCGACCAGCCCTTGCGTGAAACGGCCCTCGGGGAGGTTCAGCATAGACTCAACAACACCGTTCGTTTCGAGCGAAGTCGAGAAACGCTTAGCCGATCGGGTGTCTCGACTTCGCTCGACACGAACGGCCAATGGAAAGTGCCTAGATGAACTCGACCTTGGACACGAGATAATAGCGGTCGCCCGATGGCACCGTCACTTCCACCTCGTCATCGACCTTGCGGCCAATGAGCGCGCGGCCGAGCGGCGAATTGTACGAAATGCGGCCGAGCTTCGCGTCCGCCTCGGTCTCGCCCACGATCTGGTAGCGGATCGGCTTGTCGTCCTCGTCGAGCAGGGTCACGGTCGCACCGAACACGACCTTGTCGCCCGACAGATCCTTCGGGTCGATGATCTGGGCGCGGCTCAGACGATCCTCGAGTTGCGCGATCGACGCCTCGATCTGGCCCTGACGCTCCTTCGCGGCGTGATATTCCGCGTTTTCGGACAGGTCGCCATGCGCGCGCGCTTCTTCGATCGCGTCGACGATCTGGGGGCGTTCCTCTTTCAGACGCTTCAGATCCGCCTGGAGCTTCTCATAGCCCTCCTGCAGCATCGGCATCTTGTCGACGGTCGCCATCAGTCCACCCTTCATCGTCAAAACTTCCGCCCCGGCGGCCCCTCCAGGACCGCCTCCCACGCATTCATATTGTCGGGGAGGTCAGGCGTGCGAAGTGGAATAGTAGGATTGGAGCGACCGTACTTCAAGGGGGCGCTCCCCTAACGCACGAATCGCCTGCACCGCCGCAGCACTCGCCGCCGCGGTAGTGAAATAGGGAATCTTCTGGTTCAGTGCCGAGGCGCGGATGCCCTGCGAATCCTTCAGCGACTGCCAGCCTTCGGTGGTGTTGAAGATCAGGTCGATCCCGCCATCCTTGATCCGGTCGACGATGTGCGGGCGGCCCTGCACCACCTTGTTGATCCGCTCGACCGGTACGCCGGCCTGCTCCAGCGCATCGGCAGTGCCGCCGGTCGCGACCACCGAAAAGCCCATGCCTGTCAGCGCGCGCACCGGTTCTATGATCGCCGCCTTGTCGCTGTCCTTGACCGAAACGAACAGGCAGCCGCTCTTCGGCAGCGTGGTCCCCGCCCCGATCTGCGACTTGGCGAATGCTGTCGCGAAATCACCAGCAATCCCCATGACTTCCCCGGTGGATTTCATTTCCGGTGAGAGGATTGGATCAATGCCCGGGAAGCGCGCGAACGGGAACACCGCTTCCTTCACCGCGATCCAGCCGTTCGGACGGTTGATGTGGGGCAAGTTGGCAATCTTTTCCCCCGCCATCACTCGCGCCGCGAGCTTGGCGATCGGGGTGCCAACCGCCTTCGCCACGAAGGGCACGGTGCGGCTGGCGCGCGGATTGACTTCGATCAGATAGACCGCGCCGTCCTTGACCGCGAACTGGACGTTCATCAGCCCTTTCACGTTGAGCGCCCGGGCCAGCGCCTCGGTCTGGCGCTCGATCTCCGCGACGATATCGGCCGGCAGGCTGTACGGCGGCAGCGAGCAAGCGCTGTCGCCCGAATGGACGCCGGCCTCCTCGATATGCTGCATCACGCCGGTGACGACGACCTGCTCGCCGTCCGCCAGCGCATCCACGTCCACCTCAATCGCGTCGCGCAGATAGCGGTCGATCAGCACCGGCGAGTCGCCGGAGACCTGCACCGCGGTCGCGATATAGGCGTCGAGCTGAGCCTCGCCGTCGACGATCTCCATCGCCCGGCCGCCCAGCACATAGGATGGGCGGATCAGCACCGGATAGCCGATGCGGTTGGCGACTGCGATCGCTTCCTCGCGGCTGCGGGCGATGCCGTTTTCGGGCTGCTTGAGGCCCAGATCGGTGACCAGCTTGGCGAAGCGCTCGCGGTCCTCGGCCAGGTCGATGGCGTCCGGGCTGGTGCCCAGGATCGGAATACCGGCCTGCTCCAGCTCGTGCGCGAGCTTCAGCGGGGTCTGGCCGCCGAACTGGACGATCACGCCCAGCAATTCGCCCTTGGACTGTTCCACGTGCAGGATTTCCAGCACATCCTCGGCGGTCAGCGGCTCGAAATAGAGGCGGTCCGACGTGTCATAGTCGGTCGAAACCGTCTCCGGGTTGCAGTTGACCATGATCGTCTCGAAGCCCGCATCGCGCAGCGCGAAACAGGCGTGAACGCAGCAATAATCGAACTCGATGCCCTGCCCGATCCGGTTCGGCCCGCCGCCCAGGATCACGACCTTCTTTCGATCCGAAGGCGCCGCCTCATTCTCCGGCTCGCCAAAGCTGGGCGCTTCATAGGTTGAATACATGTACGGCGTCTTCGCCTCGAATTCGGCCGCGCACGTGTCGATGCGCTTGAAGACCGGACGGACGCCAAGCCTGTGGCGGAGCGCGCGAACATCCTCCTCGGTCGCGCCGCCGGTCATCGCCTTCACCGTCTCGCCGATCAGGCCGGAACTGCGGCCGAACGCACGGCGCGTGCCGGGCTGGAGATTGGCGGAGCGCAACGCCAGCCAGGCAAGCCGCTTGTCCGAAAAGCCCATCGCTTTCAGCCGGCGCATGGCCTCGGCATCGCGCGGCAGACCATTGGTGCAGACCTCCTCCTCGGCCGCGACGATCTCGGCGAGACGTTCGAGGAACCACGGGTCGAATTTGGAGACGGCGTGAACCTCGGCGACGCTCAGGCCTTCTCGAAGAGCTTGCGCGGCAACGAGCAGCCGGTCGGGCGTAGCGCGGGCGAGCGCGGCGAGGATGTCTTCCTTCGGGGCGCCAACCAGCTCATCGACGACATTGAAGCCGGAAAGACCGGTCTCCAGCCCGCGCAGCGCCTTCTGGATGCTTTCGTGGACATTGCGGCCGATCGCCATCACTTCGCCGACCGATTTCATCATCGTCGAAAGGAGCGGCTCCGACCCCTTGAACTTCTCGAATGCGAAGCGCGGGATCTTGGTCACGACATAGTCGATCGTGGGCTCGAAGCTGGCGGGCGTGGCGCCGGTGATGTCGTTGTCGATCTCATCAAGCGTGTAGCCGACCGCCAGCTTGGCCGCGACCTTCGCGATCGGGAAGCCGGTCGCCTTGGAGGCCAGCGCCGACGAGCGCGACACGCGCGGGTTCATCTCGATCACGACCAGCCGCCCATCCTTCGGATTGACTGCGAACTGGACGTTGGAACCGCCTGTTTCGACACCGATTTCGCGCAGGCAAGCGATGCTCGCATTGCGCATGATCTGATATTCCTTGTCGGTCAGCGTCAGCGCCGGCGCGACGGTGATCGAGTCGCCGGTGTGGACGCCCATCGGGTCGACATTCTCGATCGAACAGATGATGATGGCGTTGTCGGCGCGATCGCGCACGACCTCCATCTCATATTCCTTCCAGCCGAGCAGCGATTCCTCGATCAGCACCTCGGTGGTCGGGGACGCATCGAGCCCCTTCTTGACGATCTCGACGAATTCGTCGCGATTATAGGCGACGCCGCCGCCGGTGCCGCCCAAGGTGAAGGACGGACGGATGATCGCCGGGAGCCCGGTCGTCTCGAGCCCGGCAAGCGCTTCCTCGACCGTGTGCGCGATCGCGGAGCGGGCGCTTTCCAGCCCGATCTTGTCCATCGCCTCGCGGAAGCGGCGGCGATCCTCCGCCTTGTCGATCGCATCGGCATCGGCGCCGATCATGGTCACGCCGAATTTCTCGAGCGTGCCGTCGCCGTAGAGGGCGAGCGCGGTGTTCAGCGCGGTCTGGCCGCCCATCGTCGGCAGGATCGCGTCGGGGCGCTCTTTCTCGATGATCTTGGCGACGATCTCGGGCGTGATCGGCTCGATATAGGTGGCGTCGGCGAACTCGGGGTCGGTCATGATCGACGCCGGGTTGGAGTTGACCAGCACGATCCGATAGCCCTCGGCCTTCAGCGCCTTGGCCGCCTGCGTCCCCGAATAATCGAATTCCGCCGCCTGCCCGATAACGATCGGGCCTGCGCCGATGATGAGAATGGAGGAAATGTCGGTGCGTTTGGGCATTTACTTTTCAGACCTCACGAAACCACCGATAGTCCAACGAAGCGCTGCCCCAACAGCGATGACACATAGAGCTACCCCAAAGACATATGCCCATCGAGTCAGCATAGAGGGCCAACTGACGCAGCTGAATTCCTCTACGTCTGTCTTCGGATCGACCATTTGTCCCTGACGCAACAAATCAGACGGTGTCTGTTGATAACGCCCCCGGATGCTCAGGGTCGATACCGTGCGCGTAGTGGTTTTTAGCGTTCCCGGAACGCAGTTGGTTGGGAGCCTGTCCTCATAACTAATGTCACGCTCGCTAAGCGTGATGAAGGTAACGGCGACAAAAAGTCCTAGTGTCGCGACTATCCATAGACGCCACCAGCCGCTTAGCGTTATCACTTCAGCATCCCCACGAACTTCTCGAAAAGGTACATGCTGTCCATCGGGCCGGGGCTGGCTTCGGGGTGGTATTGCACGCTGAAGGCGGGGCGGTCGGTGAGTTCGATGCCGCAATTGCTGCCGTCGAACAGCGACACATGGGTTTCGCGGGCGTTGGCCGGCAGGCTGCCGCGTTCGACCGCGAAGCCGTGGTTCATGCTGGTGATCTCGACCCGGCCGTCCTCCAGCCGCTTGACCGGGTGATTGGCGCCGCGATGGCCCTGGAACATCTTGGTCGTCTTCGCGCCGATCGCGAGCGCGAGGAGCTGGTGGCCGAGGCAGATGCCAAACAGCGGCTTGCCGGTTTCCAGCATTTTTTGGATGACGGGGACGGCATATTCGGCGGTCGCGGCCGGGTCGCCGGGGCCGTTTGAGAGGAAGAAGCCGTCAGGATTGTGGCTCATCACTTCGTCGAAAGTCGCGGTGGCGGGGAGGACCGTGACGGTCGTGCCGGCTTTGACGAGATTGCGGAAGATATTGTGTTTGGAGCCATAGTCGATGGCGACGACATGGGGCGTGCGGGCTGAGCTACGCCCCTCGACTTCGCTCGGGACGAGCGGGCTGGATTGAGAGCTGCGCCCCTCGACTTCGCTCGGGACGAGCGATGAGTCTGGCGTTGTATCCCCGCTCGTCCCGAGCGTAGTCGAGGGGCGCGTCTCCGCATAGCCGCCCCCAAGCTCCCAGACTCCACCCTCCCACAGGTGATGCGCCTCGCACGACACTTCTTTCGCCAGGTCCATCCCCTCCAGCCCCGGCCACGCCCGCGCCTTCGCCAGCAGCGCATCCACATCGAAGCTGCCCGAGGCGGAATGCGCGATCACGCCATTGGGCGCCCCGCCCTCGCGAATCCGCCGCGTCAATGCGCGGGTGTCGACGCCCGCCAGCCCGATCCTCCCGCGCGCCTTCAGCCAGGCGTCGAATCCCTCGGCGGCGCGGAAGTTGGACGGTGCGGTCACGTCCTCGCGCACGATGCAGCCGAGCGCGTGAGCGTGGTTCGCTTCCACATCCTCATGGTTCGCGCCGACATTGCCGATGTGCGGAAAAGTGAAAGTGATGATCTGCCCTTCGAAAGACGGATCAGTCATGATTTCCTGATAGCCGGTGATCGCCGTGTGAAAGCACACCTCCCCGACCGCATCGCCCTCGGCGCCGAAACCGCGGCCCCAGATCACGTCGCCACTGGCCAGGACCAATACCCCCGTGGCTCCATCAGGTGCGCGCAAGGGGGTGGCGTCGGCCATGTTCGGCAGGCTCCTTCGAGTGGGTTGGCAGCGATGTCGCTAAGGCTCGTCCGCTAGGCCCCGTGACGGCTCCGGTCAACCTGCTAGATGAGGGAAATGATTCGAGACGACATCAAATCCGCACTCGTCACCGCCATGAAGGGCGGCGACAAAGAAACCACCGCCGCGATCCGCCTGATTCAGGCCGCGATCAAGAACCGCGACATCGAAGCGCGCACCGGCAAGGCCCCGGACGACGACGATGTGCTCGTCTCCGAAGTGCTGCAGAAAATGGTCAAGCAGCGCCGCGAATCGATCACCATGTACGAACAGGGCAACCGCCCGGAACTGGCTGCGGCGGAAGCGGCCGAAGTCGCGGTGATCGAACGCTTTTTGCCGAAGATGATGGATGAGGCGGAGACCCGCGCCGCGATCGAAGCGATCAAGGCCGAGATCGGCGCGTCAAGCGTCAAGGATATCGGCCGGGTGATGGCGGAGCTGAAGACGCGGCATGCGGGCAAGCTCGACATGAGCAAGGCGAGCGCGGCGGTGAAGGCGGCGCTTTCGTAAGTTCGGTGCCGCGCCCCTCGCCTTCGCTCGGGACGAACGTCCAGGTTTGCGCTTAGAGAATCGCTCGCTTTGAGTGTAGCTTGAGCTTTAGTGACTCGCTCGTCCCGAGCGTAGTCGAGGGGCGCTGGTACGGCATCCATGCAGCACTATTGGGTTTACATGCTCCGCTGCAGCGATGGTTCATACTACACCGGCCACACCGATAATCTCGAAGTGCGCTTGTGGCAGCACGAACAGGGTGTCGCAGCCGATTGGACGCGCAGGCGGCGCCCCGTCACGCTGGTCTGGAGCATGGCGGGCGGGACGCGCGATGAGGTTTTCGCCATGGAGCGGCAAATCAAGAATTGGTCGCGCGCCAAGAAGGAGGCGTTGATCGCAGGGGATTGGGCTTTGGTCGGACATTTTGCGCTGCCGCCCAGTGAGCGTCCTGAGCTGCGCCCCTCGACTTCGCTCGGGACGAGCGGAGATTTATCCGGAAAGGACTCGCTCGTCCCGAGCGAAGTCGAGGGGCGCAGTTCCCACCCATGAGCCTTTCCCCCGCCTTTCTCGACGAACTCCGCGCGCGCACCTTGCTCTCGGCGCTGGTCGGCAAGACGCTGAAGCTCACGAAGAAGGGCCGCGAGTTCGCCGCCTGCTGTCCGTTCCACAGCGAGAAGACGCCGAGCTTCTACGTCAATGACGAGAAGGGCTTCTATCACTGCTTCGGCTGCGGCGCGCACGGCGATGCGATCCGGTGGATGACGGATCAGCGCGGTCTGCCTTTCATCGAGGCGGTGAAGGAGTTGGCGCAGGCGGCCGGGATGGAGCTGCCAGCGCCGGACGCGCGCGAGGCAGCGCGGGCCGAGCGGGCGAAATCGCTGCACGACGTCATGGCGGCGGCGGCGGCCTGGTTCGAGGAGCAATATGCCGGCCTCTCCGGCAACGCGGCGCGCGCCTATGTGGAGAAGCGCGGGATTTCGGAAAAGGCGCGCAAGGCATTCGGGCTCGGCTATGCGCCCGATTCGAAAAGCGCGCTGCGGCGGGCGCTCGACCGGTTCGGCGATGCGATGCTGGTCGAGGCCGGACTGTTGATCGAAGTCGAGGGCAAGGAGCCTTACGACCGCTTCCGTGACCGGCTGATGATCCCGATCCGCGATCCGCGCGGGCGGGTGATCGCGTTCGGGGGCCGGATCATCGGCCAGGGCGAGCCCAAATATCTGAACTCGCCGGACACGCCGCTCTTCGACAAAGGCCGCACGCTCTACAATCTCGACCGCGCCGCGCCCGCCGCACGCAAGGCCGGGCGGATGATCGTCGTCGAAGGCTATATGGACGTGATCGCGCTCGCCAGGGCCGGGATCGAGGAAGCGGTCGCGCCCCTCGGTACCGCGCTCACCGAGCACCAGATCGAGCGGCTGTGGCGGCAGGTGGATGCCCCCCTGCTCTGCTTCGACGGCGACGCGGCGGGGCAGAAAGCCGCCTTTCGCGCCGCGACCCGCGCCCTGCCCGGCCTCGCCCCCGGACGTTCGCTCGCTTTCCTGACGCTCCCCGCAGGACAAGACCCCGACGATCTGGTGAAGTCCGGGGGCCGCGCAGCCTTTGAGGCGCTCGCCGTCGCGCCCGAGCCGCTGGTCGATCGGCTGTGGAACCACGAAGGCGCCGCAGAGCCGCTCGCCACGCCGGAACAGCGCGCAGGCCTGCGGAAGCGGCTCAACGAATTGGTCGCGGCGATCGCCGATCCGGATGTGCGCCAGCAATATCAGGCCGAGTTCCGTGCACGCTTCGAGACGCAATTCCTCCAGCGCCCTGCCCTGGCTCGCCCCTTTGCGCGCGGACCGTTTCGGCCCGGCCAGCGCTGGGAGCCGCCTCGACCCACTTCCGCCGAAGCCAAGACCGTCGGCAGCAGCGGCATCGAGCGCGTGCTGGTGAAGGGCGTGGTCGCCGGACTGCTGCGTTTCCCGGACATGCTGACGCGCCATGCCGAGGCGCTGCACAGCCTTAGTTTCGGCGATCCGCTGGTCGCACGGCTGATCGATTCGCTGATCGATCTCGCGCTCGACGAACAAGCGCTTGATACGGAGCGCCTGCACACCATATTGCGCGCCAGCGAGTTCGATGCGCTCGCGAGAGATTTGTTGCGTGCGGATAGCCTGCGTTTTTCCTTTACCCGCAAGGATGCGGATCCTGACCGCGCCCGCGCCGATCTTGGCGAGGCGATCCAGGTGATGATCGAGCGGCCGGAGATCGAGGCGGCGCTGCAGGCGGCGACGGAAAATCTCAAGCGATCGCTGGATGAAGATGCGCTGTCGGAGCAACAGCGGCTTCTTGAAATGCGTGTCGAGATTGATCGGCGGCTTGCAAATCTGATGCAGGACGACGAAGGCGCAAACTGACCTTAGTTCGGGCGATTGAATGGCGAAGCAAATGGAAGAAGCGGTCGAAAAGCCGGAGGGCGGCGATGCCCCGCTGATCGATCTCAACGAGGCCTCGATCAAGAAGCTGATCGCGCGCGCGAAAAAGCGCGGCTACGTCACTTATGACGAGCTGAACGAGGCGCTGCCGCAGGACCAGATGTCGTCGGAGCAGATCGAGGACATCATGGCCGCGATCAACGACATGGGCATCAATGTCGTCGAGAACGAGGATGCCGGCGAGGACGGCGAGTCAGAGCAGCAGCCGGACGACGAGACCGACGATACTCCTGCCGACGGCAGCGACGGCTTCGCGCCGGTCGTCGAGAAGAAGAAGGAAACCGTCGATCGCACCGACGATCCGGTGCGCATGTACCTGCGCGAGATGGGCGCTGTCGAACTGCTCTCCCGCGAGGGCGAGATCGCGATCGCGAAGCGCATTGAGGCGGGCCGCGACACGATGATCTTCGGGCTGTGCGAAAGCCCGATCACGTTCAACGCGATCATCGGCTGGTCGAACGCCCTCAACGAAGGCACGATGCAGCTGCGCGAGATCCTCGATCTCGACGCGATGCTTTCCAAGGATCCGACGCCCGACAATCTCGAGGACGAGGAAGCGGGCGACGGCGAGATTTCCGAAAAGACCGCCGGGCCGTCCTTCAAGGAGGAAGACGAAGTCGAGGAAGTCGCGTCCGACGAGGATGAAGAAGAATCGATGACCGAACGGCGCGCCCCGCGCCCGGCCGACGATGATGACGAGGACAATGCGCTGTCGCTCGCGGCGATGGAAGAGCTGCTGAAGCCCGGCGCGCTCGAAAAATTCGCCAAGATCACCGCGATCTACAAGAAATTCTCCAAGCTCCAGGCGGCGCGTCTGGAAGCGATGAGCGCGGGCGAAGCCTTCGCCGCCGCGAAGGAGAAGGAATATCAGAAGCTGCGCGAGGAACTGACGGCCGAAGTCGAGAGCGTTCAGTTCCACAATGCCAAGATCGAATATCTGGTCGACCAGCTGTACAGCTACAACCGGCGCCTGACCGCACTGGGCGGGCAGATGCTGCGCCTGGCCGAGCGTCACAAAGTACCGCGCAAGGATTTCCTCGATCGCTACGTAAACCATGAGCTCGACGAGAATTTCGTTGAGAGCGTGAAGGGCGTCGACAAGAAATGGACCTCCTTCGCGGAGAATGAAGCCGATGCGGTCGAGCGCATCCGCACAGAAATCGCCGAGATCGCGCAGGCGACCGGCATGTCGCTGCCCGAGTTCCGGCGCATCGTGAACATGGTACAGAAAGCGGAGCGCGAGGCACGGATTGCGAAGAAGGAAATGGTGGAAGCCAATCTCCGCCTCGTCATTTCCATCGCTAAAAAATATACGAACCGTGGCCTGCAATTCCTTGATCTTATTCAGGAAGGCAATATCGGCCTGATGAAAGCGGTCGATAAATTCGAATATCGCCGCGGCTATAAATTCAGCACCTACGCGACCTGGTGGATCCGGCAGGCGATCACGCGCTCGATAGCCGATCAGGCACGCACGATCCGCATTCCGGTCCATATGATCGAGACGATCAACAAGCTGGTCCGCACGTCCCGCCAGTTCCTCCACGAGCAGGGCCGCGAGCCGACGCCCGAGGAAATGGCGGAGCGCCTCTCCATGCCGCTGGAGAAAGTCCGCAAGGTGATGAAGATCGCCAAGGAACCGATCTCCCTGGAAACGCCGATCGGCGACGAGGAAGACAGCCACCTGGGCGATTTCATCGAGGACAAGAATGCCGTCATTCCGGTGGACGCAGCGATCCAGGCGAATCTGAAGGAAACGGTGACCCGCGTCCTCGCTTCCCTCACCCCGCGTGAGGAGCGCGTGCTGCGCATGCGCTTCGGCATCGGCATGAACACCGATCACACGCTGGAGGAAGTGGGCCAGCAATTCAGCGTGACCCGCGAACGTATCCGCCAGATCGAAGCGAAGGCGCTCAGGAAATTGAAGCACCCCAGCCGCTCGCGCAAAATGCGTTCCTTCCTCGATCAATAGGTCGGCAAAACGGCGGACTCCTTTCCACGCCGTTGCCCGCCATTGACTCGTCGGCAACACCATGTCATTCGCGCCGCCCTTTTGCGGAACGATTCGAGAACGTGGCGATGGCGACACTCAACAGACGCAGCCTGCTCGCGCTGTTCGGCATCGCGACGGTGGCTGGCAGGGCATCGGCGGCACGCTCCGCCCGACCACCCGTCGTGCTGCTGCGCACGCACGTCAACGGCGAGGCCTATTATGAGGCAGCCGAGATCGCGTCCACGCTGAGGGCCGGCACGCCGCTCACTTTGCGCCGCGAACCGGACAACGCCTATGACAGGCGCGCAATCGAAGTGCTCGACGCGGCCGGCCGCAAGCTCGGCTATGTCCCGCGCAGCGACAATCCGGCAGTCGCGCGGATGATGGACGCGGGTGAGCGAATGCGGGCCAGCGTGACCGACGTTCGCGTGCTGACATGCGACATCCGCATGGTCGTCGAATGGCTGCCAGGCTGAAGCGCGTGATCAGGCGGTCGATCGCGGGGATCGCCGCATGATCCCGTTCGTTTCGGAAATCATCCGCTGCGAAAGGAAGCGCAATGTTCACCTTCGTCGACAGCGCCGATGACGTCATCGCCGTGATCGGCGAGCACAAAATCACCGGCGCCGATCTCGGCGCGGTCATGGATCGCCTCGATGCTGCGCTGGCGAAGCACGACAAGGTCCATGTCCTCGTCGAAACGCATGCGATCGATGGCTTCGAACTGAGCGGCCTCGCCTCTTATATGAAACGCGCGCTGCCGCTGTTCGGCAAGCTCAGCCGTTTCGGCCGCGTGGCGGTCGTCGCCGATCAGGCCTGGATTCGCGCCCTCACCCGCCTCGAAAGCGCGATCCTGCCGTCCATCAGCTACCGCGTCTTCGAATCCGCCCAGCGCGACGAGGCGCTGGCCTGGGTCAAGGGCGAGACAGCATAGATCGCGAGCGGAGAACGGGCGGCAGCCTAATGACCCGTTCCTGCCATTAGTGCTCGCGATAGCCACCCCTATCAGGCGGAGACAGATTTTGCGTGGCGAAATGCCGGAAAGCTTTAAGGCTTTTCCAAAAAGACGCGACGCCAAACAAGGCGAGAATGTCAGGTTCGCGAAACTTCGCCTCAGGCTGCCTTCTTCAGATGCCGGCGGCCGAGCAATTCGGCGATCTGGACGGCGTTCAGCGCGGCACCCTTGCGGAGATTGTCGGAGACCACCCATAGGGCGAGGCCGTTCTCGACAGTCGGATCCTCGCGCACGCGGCTGACATAGGTCGCAAACTCGCCGACGCATTCGATCGGCGTAACGTAGCCGCCATTCTCGCGCTTATCGACCAGCATCACGCCCGGCGCTTCACGCAGGATGCGCTGCGCATCCCCGGCCGAGATTTCCTTCTCGAACTCGACATGCACGGCTTCGGAATGGCCGACGAACACCGGCACGCGCACGCAGGTGGCGACGACCTTGACCTTCGGATCGAGGATCTTCTTGGTCTCGACCACCATTTTCCATTCTTCCTTGGTCGATCCGTCGTCCAGGAAAGTGTCGATGTGCGGGATCACGTTGAACGCGATCTGCTTGGTGAACTTTTTGGGCTCGGCCTGGTCGCCAACGAAGATGTTGCGGCTCTGTTCGAACAGCTCGTCCATCCCCGCCTTGCCCGCGCCGGAGACCGACTGGTAGGTCGCGACCACCACGCGCTTGATCGTCGCCGCGTCATGCAGCGGCTTCAGCGCGACGACGAGCTGCGCGGTCGAGCAGTTCGGGTTGGCGNNGCACGATCAGCGGCACGTCCGGATCCATGCGGTAGAGCGACGAATTGTCGATCACCGTACAGCCGGCGGCGGCGAACTTGGGCGCATAGATTTTGGTCGCCTCGGATCCGATCGCAAACAGCGCGATGTCCCAGCCCTTGGGATCGAAATGCTCGATATTCTGGATTTTGAGCATGCGGCCGGTATCGCCGAGCTCGACCTCGTCGCCCTGGCTGCGCGCCGACGCGAGCACCGCGATATCGTCGATCGGGAATTCGCGCTCGGCCAGGATGTTGAGCATCTCGCGCCCGACATTGCCCGTGCCGCCTGCGACCACCACCCGATAACCCATATTCGCCTCCACTACGTCCGTTTCCGGACAGTCATTTGTTCGCTCGCGGACAATTCGATTACGCTTGTAGTCGAAAAATCGCAGAAATCCGCGCCCGCGCGCCTTGGCCCGGATTTTGCGTCTCTACCAGATAGAAATTGGGAGGCCGGAATGAAAGCAGCTTTAGCCGCAATGATTTTTCTGGGCGTCGGGCCCGCGCCGGAGATTCGGACGCCAGCGACGGCCGATCCCGCCCATATACTGTCGGTCGAAGCACCGTGGACCGCGCGTCTCAGCCGCTCCGATCCCCACCAGCTCCAGCTGGACGTGCGCGAGCGGCCCGGATCGAGCCTGGGGATCGGCATCAGGCTCGCCGATTTGGAAGGGTTGAGCGAAGCCGATCTTCGCAGCGGCAAGCCCGTTGATTTCCGCCTGGTGCGCGAGGCGGGCACGATCCACTTCAGCGGCACATTCCGGAATGGCGAGGGCGGCGGCACTCTGCGCTTCGAGGGAAATCCGGCCTATTGGTCGAAGCTGGCTGCGATGGGAGTGCGCAACGACCTGACCGATCGCCGCACCGGCATTCTGGGCCTGCCGCTGCTAGATGTGCGCAGCGACTATATCGCGGACCTGCGTCGCGAAGGCGCGATCGCCGATCTGAGCGACTATGTCGGCATGCGCGCGGTCAATGTACGGCCGGAGATGGTGCACGAACTGCGGCCGCTGATCGCGGGCGCATTGAATCCGCACGATTTGATGGCGCTCGCGGCGCTCGGCGTGTCACCGGATTACGTCCGCGAAATGCGCACGGCCTATAAGACGCTCGACGCGCATGATCTGACCTCGATGAAGGCGCTGGGAGTCGCTCCGGCCGATATCGCCCGGTTCAAGGCGATTGGTCTCGACGTCACGCCGCAGGACGCGACGGGCCTCAAGGCGCTGGGCGTCACACCCGATTATGTGCGGGCGCTGCGCGACGCCGGTGCCCGAGTCCGCACGGCGGGCGACGCGCAAAGCTTCCGCGCGCTTGGCATCTCGCCCGCCGCGGTCAAGCGGACGATCGCCGCCGGTACGCCCAATCCGAGCGCGTCCGACGTGATGCGGATAAGCAGGCGCTACTGATCCTCGGCAGCGGAGGCGGGGTGGTGCTGTTGGGGAGCACCACCCCGATAGGTCATCGTGGAAGCGCGTCGAAAGCGACAGTCAGCCGCGGCTGCGCGCTTTCGAAGGGCAGCGTCCCGTGCCAGAAATAGGATGGGAAAATCACCAGCCGTCCCGTCCGGGGCCGCTCGATCCGGCGCGGCGGGAGGTCCAGGCCCAGCGCGGCGTCGGGCACACCGAACGCGAGGGCGCCGGCATCGCCCTGCCCGACTTCGGGCGGCAGGCTGACGTACAGCGCCGAGCTGATCCAGCCATATTGATGAATATGGCTGATATGGAAGCCTTCGCTCTTCAACCGCACTGACCATGATCCGGCGAAATCGATGGCGCGGGTGTTGCGGGAGAGGAACGGGTGCGTGGCATCGTCGGGCAGCTTGCGCAGCGCATTGAGCACGCCGCTCCTTACCTGCCCCACCAGGCGCTCGATCAAGGGATCCTTGCGATCGAACAGATTGCCGCGCGTCTGCGTGCCGCCGCGCAGCGACTGCTCGGCAGGATGCTCCCGCATCGTGTGCATTTCAGTCAGCCGGTCCGCCAGCTCGTCGAAAAAGCCTGGCGCCGCGTCCAGGTCGATCGGCATCACCAACCGCTCATAATCGGCGAGCCAGGCCTCGCGTGGATCGTCCAGCAGCCGCCAGATCGCGGTCAGCAGCGCCCATGGCGCCTGGTCGAGCGGATCGAGCTCGGTCGCGCGCAATGCGTGCGCCTCGGCATCCTTCGGCTCGCCGGCCGCGATCAGGCAATGTGCCAGATGCTGATGCGCCGACTGGTGATCGGGTTCGTTCGCCAGCACTTCGCGCAGCAGAGCGATCGCGCGCTGATGGTTGCCCATCCGCGACAGGCCCGCCGCCCGGGCGATGCGAACGGCCGGACGCGGACCGAGCAGGCTTTCCGCTTCCTGCCCC
>JAFEEY010000029.1 GCA_018240865.1 Pseudomonadota bacterium
TTTTGAACGCCGTTTGACAATCAGGTAACGGTGATCCAGATTGGGCGTAAGGAATGGTTCGCTGGCGAACGTCGCCTGCTTCCACACCGGCATGCCGATGCCGAGACGACCGAACGGATACCCGAGAATGAAAACCGGCATGCCGATCCGCTGCTTGATCGCCATTGTCGGAATAGCATTCATGGGCACGACGTCCACTTCGCCAGGTGGGGGAAGGTCGATCTCCAGCGATACGACATCGACCCCCTTCGCGTGAACTGGGTGTTCGACCCAGGCCGGCTCGCCATCATCGTCGACCGTGGGCACGCGGACGATCAAAGGCGCGCGCGCCCTATCGTTCAACGGCACATGCACCCGAAGATGGTCCGGGATCCCGCCCATTTGGTGGGTTGGCTTGTTTGTCTCGTTGTTCCGCCCGGATGCCACGTGCCAGTTTGTGATGAGCGACAGCTTCAGATCGTGACGCAACCAGAGAAATGCCGTAGCGCCGCCGAGCAGTTGATCACGGAAATAGGCCTCTACGAACAACGGCACCGAAGAGCATGCGTCTATGCCCGGAGCCGTCATTCCATTCTCCCCTTCAAGCGACTGACGGCCCTCGCCTAGGCGGCCCAGTGCCGGCTATGAGCCAGCGCATTTCGCAGACTCCGCCAGCGCAGCGCATCCACTATCCCGGCGAGGTCCTCGCAGCTCGCGAACAGATTCTGATTGAATCCCACCCGGCCCGAATGTGCGCTGATCCCGTTGAGTAGTCGAGCCAATTCATCCGCCGTAAGAGATTAGCCTCCGAGATGACGGCCCGATTGAGCGGAGAGGCGGCGCTGCCCCTCAGACGCCACCAGCTTAGTCGCGGCTGTATCGGCCTTCGAAAGTTGCCCCTCGGTTCGGATCGGCGAACCTCACCCCGACGGCCTCGCCGCTCGGACCGGCGATCCAGGTTAAGTCGTAGCTGGTGTATTCAGACGGGGGCCAGAACGACTGGAACCGCCCATCTTCGTCCACTTTCCATTCCCCCGGCGATGGGTTCCCTCTCTCGGTGTAAACGGTGCGCCCATCCGACGTGAAGACTTGGGTCGCGCCGTCAGCATAGGTGAATGGTGCGCGTGTGAGCGCGCCGGGGATGTCGGTTGCCTCGATGCGGTCGCCATCCTTAATCGCGGATTCCTTGAATGTAGACATGTCCTGCTCCGTTCGACTGGTGCGCTTGGGTGGCGCCTGCGCGCGTTGTTCGCGGCGACACGCCAAGGTGGCTTGGGGCTGCGTCCTCTGGCCAACCCGCGTCCTCCAATGCTCGGGGAGATCGGGTTCCCGGTTACACGCTCCGCTCGTGCGCCTGACGGGCTCGTTAGAGGAGCGCGGTCCTTCAAGGAGACCCGCCCGATATGCATCATTCAGCGGTCGACGTAACGGCCCAGCGGTTTAGCGAAGCGCGAGAATCCGGCCTTTCGGGCCTCACTCCCGTATCATCCCAGTGTTCGAACAAGACGGCCGACGGCGCCCGCTTCGGCCGCCAGATTGCGATTATAGGCGAGCGGCATGCGCGGGCTCTTCCAGCGAAGGGCATCCATAATTCCGGCGAGATCCTCGCCGCTGACAAACAGGTCCTGGTTCAACCCTACCCGCGTCGAGTGCGCGCTGATCCCCTTGACCAGCCGGGCGAGGTCGTCGGCCGTGAGGTCCCCCAGCGCGCCGCGGTCAAAGGCGCGCTGAATGATCGCCCGAAAGATCGGCCCGATAGACCCTGGGTGCAGCGCCGCCGACCCGATATCGTACTCCACCCGCGCCGGGACCGCCGGCTTGGACAAGGTCTTGCGCAAATCCCAGATCTCGCGCGCGGAGATGCTGTCGATCGGCCTGCCCTTCACCGCCGGGCGCGCCTTGTAGCGCCGCACCTGCACGCGTCGGAACAGTGGTCCACTCTTGATACCAGCGGCATCGGTCCACGCCGCAATCGCCCGCACGGACCTCGGCGACAGGAATGCGGTCGCCCCCTCCCCTTCCTGGTCGCCCTTGCTCCGCGGGATGGACAGCAGCCGTGCCTCAGGGTCGAGTGCCTCCAGGATATGCTCGACCTCGATCGCCACAAGCTCCGACGCCCGCAGGCCGGTATCGTATGCAACCGACAGGAGAGCCCGATCGCGCAACCCCGTCAAATCTTCCGTGCAAGCCTCCAGGAGCGCCCAAACATTGATGCCGCGGGGTTTGTCCCGCTCGACGTCGCGGACTGGCCCCTTAAAGCGCAGGGGCCGCGCCTGTGTCTGCGCTGTCCCCTTTTCTCGCCGGATCGCTCGCAGCCGCAGCTTGACCAATTCCGCCTGGGTCGGATCCTTCAGGTCGAGGAGCTGGTGAATCTTAGCGATCGAAGCCTTGTAGCGGCCTAAGGAAGCAGGTTTGGCCCCCTTCCCTGCCCGCTCATCGAGATAGTCCGCAACGGTCTCGGGCGTCGCCGGCAGCGCGGCCCTGTTGGCGCGCCGACACCATGCGTCGAAGGCTTCGATATCGGACTTCAGCGCTCGGATCGTGTGCGGCGAGGACGCCGCCTGATATGCGGCGATCAGCTCAACATTGATCGTCACCGACCCGCTAGCCTTCAGCTTCGTAACTTCCCACGCGAGATCGGCGCCCGGGGCCTCGGCCGAATTTGGCAGGATCGAGGGAAGTTGCTGCGACACCTTCAGCGCGCCAAAGCTTCGATCGCCTCGAGCGAATGCGGCTCGACGCCGTAGATTTCTGCCAATGCGTTGAACGCGGCCGCAACGATCTCCTTGATCGCAGACTTGTCGACTGACGTGAGGATGCCGTCATATTCGAAGGACGGCTCGACCGATTGGAACCCCTCGTCGCCAAAATCAAATTGGCCAGCGGGCCACCACGTGTTCTCGAGGCCGGTAATACCGAGGCGAATGTGCATTGGCAGTGACCCGCCATGTTGGAGCGCAAGGCTTGCATTCCGCTCAAGGAAGTTAACCCACTGGTGAAAGATGTAGCCGGTCGCGACGGTCCTGCGTCCGTTCTTTGGCGTGAACAGGAACTCGTTGGCGACCCCCCAAAACTCGCCGGTCTTCTCGAACCATTGGGTGAGCGCGCCGACGGGATGGACGCCATCTTGCGCAGGTTCGGGACGGTAAATCATGGCCCCTCCCCTGCTGACCCCATAACCGAGAGAGCGGGCATTGCCGATCAGCGCAGCGTGACCTAGATGCTCGGCGATCGAACGCCTGGCACCCGCCTTCGCCTGCCATTTTGAGGGAATGAGGCGCGCGAAGCCGTGGGCATCGGCCTTCCATCGGATGCGGCTCGAGCCGTGCGAGGGATGTGTGACAGTCTGCTCGGCTTCCGGATCGAACCAGACGTCCGTCTCTCCGGAGAACGGCGCCTGCCAATGCACCGCTTCGGGCGGCGGTGGAGGGAGTGTGTCGAGCGCAAGCTTCAGCGCGTTCGCGAGATCACGCGCCAGCGTGTCGCGCACTGCGCGAAGGGTCGGCGTATCGGCGCCAATCGGCAGGTGAAAGGCCAAGGGTCCGCGCCGCCCGCGCATATCGAACGGGAGCTTATCGAGGGTGGCTCCTTCGAACGCGGTGTTCCAGACCTGAAGCACACGATGCTCTGTCAGCGCCTTGTTGGCGTAGCCCATCTCGAGGAGCACATTCGGATTGGCGCAGGCTTTGCCGCTGTCTGAAACTGCGATCGGCGTGACGTCGCCGACGAACACGGCGGCTTCGTCGATCTTGCGCAGGATGGTCGCGACGATGTCAGGTGTTCCTGCGACGCCCTGGGTGTCGGACGTCAAGCTCGGCCGATCGGCCTCCTCGAGATCGGCCGACAAGATCTTGATCGCCTCATCTAGGGCGTAGCGGATCATTTCCCGAGTTACCCGGCTGTCGAGATCGCTCTGCCACGACCAGAATACCGTCTTCTCCACGCGCCCTCCCCTGCGTTCGCGCGGCGCCCGCCATACCCCACATTATAGAATCTGGTCAAATTTGCATATGTGATAACTGTATTATCGCAATAAGCGTTTTCTCGATCTAGCACCATGGAGTGCCGTCAGCAGTCGACCAATCATTGTCATTCAAAGCCGGTTTCCGACTTCCCAAATGCGGACATGTTTTCCCGCTTGCTTCCGGGTCGCCCAATGTCAGAAAAGTCGGACGTTTGGGACTGTCCGGATTTACTCGCCAAGATGGAGAAGCGGTCTTTGATCTTGGCCCTGATCCGCTCATGCCAGTGCTACGTCCCAGCAAGGGAATGGGCGATCATTCGCGAAGGCGTTTGCCGAACCCGATCTTCGAGGACTTTCGGTTCCCTGGCCGACGCCACGTCACGACTTCGCCGGCCCGGTCGGGAATCGCGTTCTACATCTCGATCCAGAGATGATCGATCTGGATCGGAGACAGGCCGGCGAGTCGTTGATGATGGGATCGCAGGAACGCCAGGCGCTGCGCTGCATCGTGGCCTAGCAGCGCCAACTTATCCGTGACCGACCAGTTTTCCACTGTGTCGCCTACGATCGCATCAACCCAGCTATCGAGCTGCTGTTTCCAATGCGGGATGTCGTTGACCTGGACATAGCCGATCATCGCGGCACGGCTATGGCTGCCACCGTGGTGCCCAGCCTTAAAGCGCTGAATCCCACCCGTCGAACTGAACCGGCTGATCAGGTACTCGCGTTCGTCGCGATCCGCCGCTGCGGGCGTGGGCAGGCGCTTGCATTCGATCGGGAGCAAGGTGCGATACTCGGTGTATTCGCGCCCTTCGATCCAGATGATGGCTCCGCTCGGGGCGACGGCAAGGTCGATCGCGCGGCGGCCATCAGCTTCATCAGGCTCCTCGCGCTTGAACTGGATGAAATCCCAGCCTGGCGCGTGGCGAGAGAGACTATTCAGCCGCGAGCAGAGCTGCGCCGTCAGCTTGGTCTCGCCGGTCGCCGCTTCGCGCGCCGGATCATCGCGCCAGCCCGCCAGCGCACCGCCGATGAAACCGACCAGCGCCGACAGCCATTCTCCGGGCTGATGGATACCGACACTCAGCGCTCCCGCCGGTCTACCGCGTTCGCCTTCGTCCGCCAGCACCTCAGAAGCCCTGCGCTCTGAGGTCGGCGAGCACGTCGTCGGCGTCCCGAAGCGCGATGGCGGGCGTCCAAAAACGATGGCGATCGGGCTTCAACAAGAACACGAAGCCGTCGTCGTACAACCGGGTAATCCGCGTGATCGTCAGGCTGGTGCCCCGGCGCTCTTGGAGCAGCGCATCGAGCTTCTGGCGCAGTCCATCCGCGCCGGTCCAATCCACCTCGCCATCACCGAAGACATAGGCCTTGCAGATCGCCCCAGGCCAGCGCTGACCCGGCAGCGCCTTCAGGGCGGTACGCGGATAAACCGCATTGATCTGCCGGGCGAAAACGTCGTCGAATTCGGCAAGGGCTTCGCCCGGCGCGGGCCGCATGACGGCGGCGCCGGTGCCGAGGCGGATGAATTCGCGCTGGTGTTCGACCACATCCGCCGCAACGATCCGCTCGTTCTCGCTGAGGTCGAGGTCATGATCCTCGGGATAGGGCACGGCCAGAACGTCGGCGCTCAGAATGGCGGTGGCGCGCTGCGTGAAGAGCCGAGCGCTGATCCCCGCCACGTAGGCACGCAGAACCGTCGCTTCTCGGAAGAGCCAATCGTTGATCGCGCTCAGCGCACCGAGTTGCTCCGCCGGGGCCGCCAAGCCGACGATCTCGTGCTTGTAGGCGAGGTAGTGGCCGTTCCACACGCCATGGTGCAGATCCTCGTGCTCCTTGATGAGCAGCAAAGGCGGCGTGAAACGCCGCGCGGTCTTGGTGTCCTTGATCGGCTTGTCGGGCACGACGTCGAGAAAGCGCGTATCGAGCCCATCACGCGACAGGTTGCTGGTCGGAAGCAGCGGCTTGCCGACGAGGTGCTCCGCTGGGCGCGAGATGCCCTTCCGGCCGGCGATATAGCCTTCGCCGAAATCCCACTGATGCTTCTGCGCGAAATCCCGCAGAGTCGGATAATCGCGCAAGCGCTGGATCAGGTCGTGGACGCGGCTTCCGCCGAGCAGGTTCGCCCGCCAGATGTCGCGAGACTTCTCCGCGATCGCGTTGCCGAACCAGTGCAGGTCATAATAGTCGATGTCGAAGCCCTGCTCGGCCGTCGCCCGGCCGTTGCGGCGAAACACGGCATGAAGGAGGCGGCTGTCGGCGGTCGGCTGCACCGCCTCGGCAATGACCACGACGACCTTCGGGTCGGCCTCGCCCTTCTTGAAGAGGCCCCGAACCGAGACGAAGTCCAGAACCTCACGGACCGACCAGCGGCTGAAGAAGGACTGACGGAACGTGAGAGCGTGCTGGTTGTAGAGAAAGCCCGCGGGCTCGACCATCGCGAGCACGCCGCCCGGCGAAAGCAGCTCCATCGCCTCGCTGAGAAAGAGATAGGCGAGCTGGTTGTCGGCGAGCGCCCCATGCGCCTTGGTATAGGCGGCATAGCTTCGCCTCGCGCCGTCCGTCGTGAGAGCGGATTCGAACGGCGGATTGCCTACGACGACCGCGACCGGCGCCTGGACCAGGCCGCGCTCTTTGGCCTCGAAGAAGCAGCTCCAGTGGAGCGTGTTGTCGGCGAGCCGCGGAAACAGCTTGACGCTGGAGCGGATCTCTTCGGGCTGGAGAGCGTCGCACAGGCTCAGGCACAGGCTGAACGCGGCCAGTTCGACCGCCCCCTCTTCGAGATCGACACCATGCACGCGCTGGAGCAGCGGACGCAGATCGTCGACATCCGGACGCGCCCAGCCGTTGCGCCAGCGCCAGTGCAGCACCAGCCGCTTGTATGCCTCGACCAGGAAGACGCCCGATCCGCAGGCCGGATCGAGGATGACCCCGTCCCCGGCCATGAGCCGGTCGATACGGTCCCAGCTCAGCGTCTCTTCCAGCATTAGCCGAACCAACGCCGGCGGCGTGTAGATCGAGCTGGCCGCGTCTTTCACGAAGAGCTGGTAGATGTTGCTGATAAGCTCCACCGGCAGGTCGCGGAAGGAGTAGAGGCGCCAGAGGCTGAACTGCCCCGTCGAATCCTCGAAGCCCTCGACCAACCGCGCGTAGCTGGCGAGTTCGGTGCTGTCGGCCAGCGCTGCGCGCTCTGCATCCTTCAGGCGGAACACATGTCCGTTGAACCGCTCTTCGAGCGCTTCGAGCAATGTTATCAACGCCGGACCATTGCCCAGAACCTCGAAAAAGTGGGTGGCGCCAGGCAAGGCGCGAGCGAAGTCGTCCGGCAGAAGGACCGACCGTTCCTCGAGATAGGCGATGAGCAGTGAGAGGATCAGTAATCGCCGCTGCAGCCCGCCATCGAGCAACCTACGCTCGCCCATCTGCCTAGCGAGCTCGCGGACTTCTTCGACCAGTTTACGATGGGCCGATTTCTGAGCCGAAAGCATCAGGCGGCAGGCATCGGGGTCGTCCCAGATGGCGCCATTGCGGATGCGAGCGGCATCCCACCATACGTCCTGCACCGCGATCTCCGCGCCGATCGCCAGCGTGCGGATCGGCCGGCAGATTGGCGTGTCGTCGGGACCGACGAAATCGGGCGCATGCGCGCAGCGGAAGAGCTGAATCTGCCCCGGACCGGCGCGGTAGACGATCGGGACGCCGCTCCAGCTCCACAGCCGCTTGTGCAGCTCAGCGAAAGCCCGATCGTCGGCATGCGCGGCAGCATCGAAAACGAAGGCCTGCGCGACCGATGCGCGACCATGCCGGCCAGCTTCGAAAAATACCGCGCGCGCGCCGTAGCTCGCGGCCTTCTCGATGAAGGCGACTTCCTCGGGGGGCCGCCCCGCCGGAACATAGCCATCGACAGCGACCAGGCCATCGACGGCGGGCAGATCGCCCCCGCGCCCGATCGCGAAAAGCCATTCAGCGCCTTCGAATGCAGCGCCGGGTGTGTGGAGCGTCACATCCGCCTCCTCGGACCGAGGGCGGATGGAAGGGCGAACGGCACCACGATCATTTCTGCCGCTTCTTCTTCGAGAGCGCGAAGCCCTCCTTCAGCAGATCGGTCATCGTGATCCCTTGGGAGACCGCGAAGCCCTTGAACTCTTTCTTGAAGTCGGGACTCACCTTGAAATTGAGCGACTTGTTCTCGCCGTCGCCCCCATGATCCTCGTCGGCCGGATCGGTTCGACTGCTGGCCAAGATACGCCCTCCCACTGCGGCCATGTTCCCTCTCGGCTGCTTCGGTTTGGGCAGAAATACAGATTTCCGCCTTTCTGGCAATCCGGAAAGACGGAATTCCTGAAATCTGGAAAGACAGAAATAAAGAAATCTGGATCGACTCCTCGACTCACGCTGGCTCAGGCGGATTGATGGAAACGGCTAAAAACCGTTGTCATAACGAGAACACAATAGGAACATTTGGTCAACCTGCGGCTTTGTGGCGCCGAATAGAAAACCGACCCCTATTCGTCCAGACTGGCTCCGGTCGACCAACGCTCGTCGCTCGGTTTCAGGAAATACCCTTCCTCGCAACAGGCCGGCGCCAGGGCGTGGAGCGGCGCCTGTTCGTCAAGCCATTCGCCGATCGCGAACGGATCAATCAGGAGAGGCATGTCCCTGCTCGCGCGGCCGACGATCGCGTTCGCGGCGGTGCGAATGCCAGCGCAGTACATGCCGTCAGGCCCATCAGCGATACGGGCGTTGATCCGTGAGGCGATTTGGCGGCTGCTTACGACCGAGGCTGTGTCAAAACGCTGCCGAGGCGGATGCCATGGGACGGGCACTCCTGTGGTCGGTGCGGGCGTATATTCGGGAAATCCGCGACCCGTCAGGTCCGGATTGCTGCAATGAGGGGTTGGATGCCCATGAGCTGGATCATCCGCTTCATGTTGTAGGCGAGCACGCAAAGGCTCATCTCGGTTCTGACGTTCCTGAGCGTTTTGGTCAGGAAATGCGTACTTCCCATCCAGGATTTGAGGGTGCCGAAGACATGCTCGACGGTCCGGCGACGGATGCCCATGGCATTGGGCAACAGGTCTAGCCGCTTTTGCATGGCATCGATGACCGCCTCATGCTTCCATCGTTTGACGCGCTTCACATATTCAGTGGTGCAGCGCGGTCGCAGAATGCAGCCCTGGCAGGCGGTTAGGTTGCGGTAGTGGTCGATATCGCCATGATGATCGGACCGCGCACGCGCCTTGGTCAGATGCTCCCCAGCCGGGCATGTATAATGGTCGTGGTCGGCATCGTACACGAAGTCGGCCTTGGTGAATAAGCCGCGCTGGGCTTTGCCGGATGTGTCGGTTCTGGGCACGCAGGGTAAAATGCCCGTACCTTCGCATTCCAGCACCTGTTCGCCGTTCATATAGCCGCGATCCGCGAGTACGGTGATTTCAGGCTCGGCGATGACCGCCTTGGCTAGCCGGCTCATTGGTGCGAGCTGCGCCCGGTCGTTGCCCTCGTTCACCACCTCATGCGCGACAATGAGGTGGTGTTCGGCATCCACCGCTGCCTGCAAATTGTAGCCCACAATTCCAGTGCCCCGACCGCTGCTGTTCATGGACCGGGCATCGGGATCGGTAAGCGACACCTGGTGGTCGGGTGCTTCTTCGACCCGAGCGGCCATATTCTTCAGGAACCGCATCTGACCACGCAGGCCGGCGATCTTCTCACGGAGTTGGTCCACTCGCCCCTGCGGAACGTCGCTGGCGTCCCGATCAGCACGGTCGAGGGCCGCGAGATACCGGTCGATGCTGGCCTCGACTTGTTCGATCCGCTTGGCCACCTTGTGCGCCGTGTAGTTTCGATCGCGGTTGTTCACCGCCTTGAACTTGCTGCCGTCGATGGCGACAGTTGCTTGCCCGAACAAGTTCAATTGGCGACACAGCAGGACGAACTGGCCGCAGACTGCGCGGATCGCCGGACCACTATCCCGGCGAAAGTTGGCGATCGTCTTGAAGTCCGGTGCCAGCCGGCCGGTCAGCCACATCAGTTCGACGTTACGCTGCGCCTCACGCTCCAACCGCCGGCTCGACTGGATCCGGTTCAGATAGCCGTAGAGGTAGATCTTCAGCATCGTCGAAGGATGATATGCCGGGCGCCCGGTATATGCCGGCGTCGCCCCGGCAAAGCCCATAGCGACAAGATCCAGCTCGTCGATAAACGCCTCGACGACCCGAACCGGGTTATCTTCGGCTACATAATCATCGAGCGATGCCGGCAGCAGAAAGTCCTGCCGACGGTCTTCTCCTTCCACGAAACGGCCCATCATCAAGCCTCCCGGAACCCCGGAAAACTCTATCATTAGCCGGCGTTTTTACACAGCCTCGACCAAGATGCGTCGTTCGCCGGTCGCGCTTTCAACGACAGCTTCTGCCAAAACCTGCCGCTCGGTCGCCGTGAAACCGTCTGGCAGCAATGCGCCCTAAATTCGGACGTTCGGCCTTGTAGCCGACGATCCCGAAAGCCGCCATTCGTTTCGCCAGCGCTCAACTGGTTCAGACCCGACATTGCGCTCACGGCCCAACAGGCGTGGCCACCATTATTTTCGGAGTGCAGCAATCAGGGCGTCCCGAGCCATGGCCACGCGCGGGTGTCGCAGCGATGAGCGTGCCCAGACGAGGTAGTAAGCGTTGCGCGGCACCGTGACCGGGGCAGGTATCTCGATCAGCGTGCAGGCAGCGCGTTCGCTGCGGGTGAGATAGCCAGGCATCACCGTCCAGCCGAGACCCGCGCACAATCCCGACCGTAGCACCCTCAGATCGGGCGCGGTCAACGCGGGCTGGCTCGTCAGCTCGATCTGGTTTGCATGGAGCCAGGTACGCAGCAGCGGTCGGTCGAGGTCGTACGCGAGGTGGGCCGTCCGGTTGAGCCCGTCGGCAAGCGGCAATTCGGCAATCCGCATGGCAACGGCGGGCGAGGCTACGGCGCGCAGGTGCTCTTCGCCCAGCGGATGAAAGGCCAACCGCGGATCTTCGGGCTGCGAGGCGGTGACGGCTAGGTGCACCTTGTCTTCGAGCAGCAAGGCATAGAGCGCCTCGCGCCCGCCGATATGCAGGCGCAGGTCTAGCCCCGCATCCAGCAGCGGCGCCAGTCGGGGCGCGATCATCTCTCCCAGTAGGTCCGACGGCGCGGCGATGTGGACCGTGCCCGAGATGCGCGACGATCGGGCCCGCGCGCTGGCCAGTGCCGATTCCGCCGTGTCGAGGCTGCTTCCGATCGAAGCCGCGAGATCGTCGGCAATCGCTGTTGGTCGAACACCCCGCGAATGGCGATCGAACAAGGGACGGCCCAATTGCGCCTCGAGCGATGCGATGTGCTGCGACGCAGCCGGTTGGGTGATGCCGATTGCCCGGGCCGCCTCGCTCAGTGAACGACGGCGGTAGACTTCGACGAAGGTGCGCAACTGCAGGAGGGACATTCCGGTTCCATAACCGGATTTATGGCCGTCCGCCATTCCCGCTGGATTTCATGATGCCGTTCCCTGCGTATCTAAGCCGCCGAAAGGAACGATCGAAGCAAAATCGCCGCCAATTGCTCCAAGCCCTCACCGCTGTCCTGGTGGCGGGCGCGGCGCCGGCGGGTGCGTTTGCTCGTGTTTCCGACATCACTAGAAAAGGACAACTGACGATGACCCGCATTCTCATGGTGGCCACCTCCGCCGACCGCATGACTCCCGGCACCGAACCGACGGGCGTATGGCTCGAGGAACTTACCACCCCGTACTACGCGTTCCGCGATGCGGGCGCCGAGGTTACGCTGGCCTCGATCAAGGGTGGCGCCATCCCCGTCGACCAGCGTAGCGTCAACGCCGACGGCGAGAACGACGCTTCGGTCGAGCGCTATCTGAAGGACGAGGCCCTGAAGGGCGAGGTTGCCAGCACCCTTGTATTCACAAGCATCGATCCCGCCGGCTACGACGCGCTGTTCCTGCCGGGCGGCCACGGCACCATGTTCGATTACCCCGTCAGTGACGAACTGGCCCGCCTGGTCGAACGCTTCGACCGCGAAGGCAAGATCGTCGCCGCCGTCTGCCATGGACCGGCAGGGCTGGTCTCGGCGAAGAAGGCCGATGGCACGCCCTTCGTCGCCGGCCGCCGTGTCGCGGGCTTCACGGACAGCGAGGAACGCGCGGTCGGTCTCGATCAGGCGGTGCCGTTCCTCCTCGAAACGCGTCTCAAGGAACTCGGCGGCAAGCACGAGGGCGGCCCCGATTTTGCCCCCTTCGCCCTGCGCGACGGCAATCTGGTGACCGGCCAGAACCCCGCCAGCGCTACCCTCACCGCAGAGCTCGTGATGGAAGCCCTCAAGGACAAGGTCGCCTGATCATGCGCTATCTCCACACCATGCTGCGCGTCGCCGATCCCGAGGCAGCGATCCGGTTCTTCACGCTGCTGGGTCTCAAGGAGACCCGGCGCATGGAGAACCAGGCCGGGCGTTACACGCTGATCTACCTTGCCGCCGACGAGGATTTCCGCGGCGACGGCGAGCAGGGCGATGCCGAGGTCGAACTGACGTACAACTGGCCGCCCGAGGACGGCAGCGCTGCCGAGACTTACACGGGGGGCAGAAACTTCGGCCATCTCGCCTACGGGGTCGACGACATCTACGAGACGTGCGCGCGGCTGCAAGCGGGCGGCGTGACGATCAATCGCCCCCCGCGCGACGGATACATGGCGTTCGTCCGCTCGCCGGACGGGATCTCGATCGAACTGCTCCAAAAAGACGAACACATGGCCCCGGCCGAACCCTGGGCCTCCATGCCCAACACGGGCGCATGGTGATGGCGCGCCTGTTCGAACCGCTCGAGGTCGCGGGGCTGCGGCTTGCCAACCGCATCGTTATCGCGCCGATGTGCCAGTATTCTGCCGAGGACGGCGCGATGACCGATTGGCACCGGATGCATCTCGGCCAGTTGGCGCTGTCGGGCGCGGGCGCGCTGACGATAGAGGCGACCGCTGTCAGCCCCGAAGGTCGCATCACCTACGGTGACGTCGGCCTGTACGATGACCGTACCGAAGCGGCGATGCGAAGCGTGCTAGAAAGCGTCCGTCAGTGGTCGGACATGCCGCTCGTCATCCAGCTGGCCCATGCCGGCCGCAAGGCGAGCAGCGCCAAGCCGTGGCACGGCGGAGCGCAGCTTCCCCCCGATACGGAGAATGGCTGGCAGACCGTGGCACCCAGCGCCATTCCCTTCGCTCCGGACGACCATCCCCCTGTCGAACTGGACAAGTCAGGGCTTGCCCGCATCCGGGAGGCGTTCGCGGATGCCGCCCGGCGCGCCGGCAGGCTCGGCATCGAAGCCGTCCAGATCCACGCCGCGCATGGCTATCTGCTTCACGAGTTTCTTTCGCCGATCTCCAACCGGCGCGGCGACGAATACGGCGGCAGCCTCGACAACCGGATGCGGTTCCCGCTGGAAGTGTTCGATGCCGTGCGCGAATCGTTTCCGGCCGACCGCCCGGTGACCGTTCGCGTTTCCGGGACTGACTGGGTTGAAGGCGGCTGGACAGCGGAAGAAACCGCAAGGTTTGCGCAGGAACTGAAGCGGCGCGGTTGCGCGGCGATCCACGTCTCCGGCGGCGGGCTCGACCCGCGCCAGCAGATCCCGGTCGGCCCCGGCTATCAGGTACCGCTGGCCCGCACGGTCAAGGACGCGGTCGCTATGCCTGTAATCGCTGTCGGCTTGATCACCGATCCGCACCAGGCGGAGCGCATCCTAGAAGACGGGCATGCCGACGCCATAGCGATTGCCCGCGCTGCGCTGTGGGATCCGCGTTGGCCCTGGCACGCCGCCGCCGCGCTTGGTGCATCGGTCAAGGCGCCCCCGCAATATTTCCGGTCCGAGCCTCACGAAGTGGGCCGCATTCTCAAGGAAATGACGCCATGAAAATCTCCGTCAAACTGCTTCTGGCCGCTGGCGCTGCCCTCTCGCTTGCCGCCTGCGCGACGACCCGGGAGGGTGCATCCGCGCCCCGGATCGAACAGGTCGCGACCTTCGATGGCGCGATGCCGACTGGCGTGACCGTCGCCCCCAACGGGCGCATCTTCGTCAACTTCCCGCAATGGGGCGACAACGCGCCGTTCACGGTTGCCGAGCTGGTCGACGGCAAGGCGGTGCCTTATCCCGACGCCGCGACCAACCGGCCCGATCCGGCCGACCCGGCGGGGCATTTCATCTCGGTGCAGAGCGTGGTGGCAGACGGCGCCGATCGCCTGTGGGTGCTCGACACGGCGGCGCCCAAATTCTCTCAACCACGGGCCGGCGGTGCAAAGCTGGTGGCGATCGATCTTGCGACCAACCGGGTGGTGAAGACGATCGTCCTGCCGCCCAGCGTGGTGCTGCCCACGACCTACCTCAACGATGTGCGCTTCGATCTGCGTCAGGGCGCCGAGGGCGTCGCCTACATCACCGACAGCAGCAACGACGGCGTCGGCGGCATCATCGTCGTCGATATCGCCAGCGGGCGTGCGATCCGGCGCCTGTCGAACCATGCGACGACCAACCCCGAGCCCGGCTTCACCCCGGTCGTCGACGGCGCGGTGCTCATGAACCGCCCGGCCGACGGCCCCGCGACGCCGGTCACGATCGCAAGCGACGCGATTGCGCTCAGCGCCGACGGCAGCCTGCTGTATTACGGGCCACTGTCGGGCCGCACGCTGCACGCGGTGCCCACGGCGATGCTGCGCGATCCCGCGGTGTCCGAGGAGGCGTTAGGCCGCGCGGTCCGCAGCCTGGGGCGCAAAGGCGCCTCGGACGGGATAGCCGAGGACGACAAGGACCGCGTGTTCGCCGGCGATTACGAGAACAACGCGATCCGCGTGCTCGACCAGGGCCGCTGGACGACGGTGGTCAGCGACCCGCGCATCAGCTGGCCCGACACGCTATCGATCGGCACCGACGGCTACCTCTACTTCAC
The DNA here is from genome assembly GCA_018240865.1 of Pseudomonadota bacterium. Lineage (GTDB taxonomy): Bacteria > Pseudomonadota > Alphaproteobacteria > Sphingomonadales > Sphingomonadaceae > Sphingomonas_B. Next base: position 14,905 of record JAFEEY010000029.1, read on the forward strand.
CGCCAACCAGCTCCACCGCCAGCCCGGCTTCCACGGCGGGCGGGACCTGCGCCGCAAGCCCTAAGAGCTGCTCCGCATCAAGGTCGGCGCCGCTCCCGTCCTGTTGCGCTCGCGGTGAACCCATCAGGCCGGGCGGGCTCGCGCGGGACCGCGATCCGGCGAAAAATCAACAATTGACTTGAAGGAATACAATCATGACAAACGGAATCGAAGGCAAGATCGTTCTCATTACCGGCGGCAGCACCGGCATCGGCGCGGAAACCGCGCGTCTTCTCGCGGAACGGGGCGCCAAGGTGGCCATCGCCGCGCGGCGCAAGGACAGGCTCGACGAGGTCGTCGCGGACATCGCCGCAACTGGCGGCACGGCACGTAGCTACGCGCTGGACGTGACCGACAAATCGGCGGTCCAGTCCGTCGTCGCAGCAATCATTGCCGACTTCGGCCGCCTTGACGTGCTGATCAACAACGCCGGGCTGATGCCGATCCGTCCGATGGCCGAGGTCAACACCGACGAGTGGGACCAGATGATCGACGTCAATCTGAAGGGTACGCTCTACGGCATCGCGGCGGCCCTTCCCGGTTTTCTCGAGCAGGGCAGCGGTCACATCATCAACTTAAGCTCGGTTGCGGGCATCAAGGTCTTTGCACCGGGAGGCACGGTCTACTCCGGCACCAAGTTCGCCGTCAGCGCGATCAGCGAGGGCTTGCGCCACGAGGTGGGGGAAAAGGTCCGGGTCACGTCAATCGAGCCTGGAGCTGTCGAAAGCGATTTGAAGTTCACGACCTCTGGCGCGGCCGCCGAGACGGTGCTGGACTTCTACAAGCAGGCCATCCCGGCGGCATCGGTGGCGCGTGCTATCGCGTTCGCTGTCGAACAACCTGATGACGTCGATGTCAACGCGATCGTCATCAGGCCGACTGCACAGGAGTTCTGATTTCGACGAGGAGGCGGGGCCGCGTGTGCTCCGCCTCGTGGGGAACGTACCGGCCCGCTCGTCCGTTACTTTGCCGAAGAATAGCTGAGCGTTCAACTTGAGGAGTGATTTATGCCCAAACTTGCCCTGTATGTACCACTGAAGGCCAAGCCCGGAAAAGAGCGCGATGTCGCCGATTTCCTGACCTCGGCATTGCCGCTCGTTCAAGCTGAGCCGGGCACTCTGACCTGGTATGCGATCGAGGAAGGTCCCGGTGCGTACGCGATCTTCGATACGTTCGACACGGAGGAGGATCGGCAGGCCCATCTTGACGGCAAGGTTGCCGCCGCACTGATGGACAAGGCAGAAGAACTGTTTTCTGAACCGCCGCAGATTCACAAGTTCACCCTGCTGGCCGCGAAATAGCCGAGCGGTCGGCACCCTAGCGCGTCGCTCTCATCGCCCGCGTGGGGGGCCCGGGCGCGGCGTGCGTTGAGCGGCTTTCCCCGAACCGGCCACGGAGATACTCCATGCGCACCACCCAGACGCTCGACCTGAACGACGCGCGGACGATCATCGATTTGGGGATCGCGGAGGCCGAGCGGATCGGCAACCCGATGAACATCGCGGTGGTGGACGCGGGCGGCTGCCTCCTAGCGTTCGCGCGGATGGACGATGCGTGGCGCGGCAGCGTCGACATCGCGATCGGCAAGGCGTGGACGGCGCGCGCGTTCGACGTCGAGACCAAGGCGCTGGCGAACCTCGACCAGCCGGGCGCCGACTTCTACGGCATCCATGCCTCCGACGACGGCAAGGTGATGATCTTCGCCGGGGGCGTGCCGATAAAGGAGGGCGAGACGGTGATCGGCGCGGTATGCGTGTCGGGCGGCACCGGCAAGCAAGACCAGGGCGTGGCCGAGGCGGCGGCGCAGGCGTTCGCGCGCGGCTGAGCCTTGGAGCGCGGTGCCGGGCGCGGCGGTGCCCGCTTAGTCGAAGGCGGTTCAGTCGACGGCGGCGGGCGCGCCTCCCGCGCGGCGCGGGTCGCCTCCGTTTAGAGCGTTATTCGGCCATTCTGGCCCAGTTATTCAGAAAACCGCCGTGAATCGATCCCAGGGTAGCCCACGGGAAGGAACCTCTCAGGTAGCACAAGGTTCAGGAAACTGAGATCACTTGGAAGGGTGCGATGTCCTCCGCCGCTGCGATGGACCGGATCATCAGCAAGGTCTCGATTTGATGACGCGTTGAGAAGAGCTGCGAAAGGAAAGGATCCGTGAAAGCTGTCGTGTACAACGGGCCCAAAGATGTTTCTGTCAGTACCATCGATGATCCCAAGATTGAAAAGCAGACCGATGTTATCATCCGGCTGACCACGACCAATATCTGCGGGTCGGACCTTCACATGTATGAGGGCCGTACCAGCTTCGAAAAGGGCCGGGTCTTCGGTCACGAAAACCTTGGCGAGGTCATCGAAGTTGGCGCTGCCGTAGATCGTATCAAGAAGGGCGATCGCGTGTGCATGCCGTTCAACGTCGGTTGCGGTTTCTGCGAAAATTGCGAACGCGGTTTGACGGGATTCTGCCTCACGACCAACCCTGGAACCGCCGGCGCAGCGTACGGCTTTGCCGAGATGGGTCCGTGGCAAGGTGGTCAAGCCGAGTTGATGCGCGTTCCTTATGCGGACTTCAATTGTCTGAAGCTGCCTGAGGACGCTGAGGAGAAGGAGGATGACTATGTCATGCTCTCCGACATCTTCCCCACCGGTTGGCATGGCGTCGAACTGTCGGGTTTCCTGCCTGGCGAAAGCATTGCGATCTACGGCGCCGGTCCGGTCGGTTTGATGGCCGCGCACTCGGCCGAAATCCGCGGCGCCTCTCAGATCTTTGTCGTCGATTCTCACGATGACCGTCTGAAACTGGCCGAGGCGATGGGCGCTATTCCGATCGATATGCGCAAGGGCGATCCCGCCCAGCAGATCCTTGACGCGACTGGCGGCCTCGGGACCGACCGGGGGGTCGAGGCGGTCGGGTATCAGTGTTGCGATCGCCACGGCAAGGAGCGCAGCAATTACACGATGAACTGCCTCGTCAAAAGCACGAAGGCCACCGGCGGAATCGGCGTCGTCGGCGTGTTCATTCCGGAAGACCCGAACGCGCCCGACGATCTCCAGAAGGAAGGCAAGATGGCGTTCGACTTCGGCAACTTCTGGTTCAAGGGCCAGAAGATCGGCACCGGCCAGTGCAATGTAAAGCACTACAACCGGCGACTGATGAAGCTTATCGAGCAAGGCCGGGCCAATCCTGCCCAAATCATCTCGCACCGACTGCCGCTCGATCAGGCACCAGACGCCTACAAGCATTTCGACGAGCGCGATGCAGGCTGGACGAAGGTCGTGCTCAAGCCGGGCACCTGACCTTAGTCTTCGACGGAATGGGAAATAAATTATGACTTTGGAAGGCAAATCGGTTGCCATTCTGATCGCACCCCGAGGGACGGAAGAACCAGAATTCTCGAAGCCCAAGCAAGCTGTCGAGGACGCTGGTGGCAAAGTGACCGTGATCAGTTTTGAACCGGGCAAGGCTCGCACAGTCAATAGCGATCTTGACGAGGGCGCCAGCTATACTATCGACAAGACGTTTTCCGAGGTGAAAGCCGACGATTTCGACGGACTTGTTGTGCCCGGAGGGACTGTCGGTGCCGACAAGCTGCGCGGCAGCGTCGAGGCAATTGCTTTCATCCGGGCTTTCTTTAATCAGAAAAAACCTGTTGCGGCTAATTGCCATGCACCCTGGACATTGATTGAGGCGGGCGTGCTTGAGGGTCGCACCTTGACGTCCTACTCGACGCTGAAGGTCGATATCGAGAACGCCGGCGGTGCATGGACCAGTGAGGAAGTCGTGGTCGACAACGGCCTTGTTACCAGCCGCGATCCCAATGATTTGCCCGCTTTCTGTGCCAAACTCGTTGAGGAAATCGCAGAAGGCGTAGGCGCAGCGCTCGCAGCAGGGAATTAAGGCGGGGCGTTTCGACGAACCATGTAAGGGCCTCTCACTTGAAAAGGTCCGCACAAAGCAAATGTGGCGGATGGCCAGCGATTGGCCGTCCGCCACGCCGCGTATCACACGAACGCGGCGCACCTGGCGGGCACACAAACCCTAAGCCGCGTCAACCGCGGTCACACATCGCCGGTTCCCGCTTCCAGATTCGATCCGTTCCAACGTGTGGTTGAGTTGCACATGATCGAACGTGCGTTCGGCCAGATTTACGACCTACAGCGCCGCCTTGAGATAGCGGGCGGTGAGACTGCCTTCCGCTTCCGCAACGACGCCAGGGACGCCGCTGGCAACGATACGGCCTCCATCTTCCCCGGCCCCCGGTCCCAGGTCGATGATCCAGTCGACCTGTGTGATGGCGCGCATGTCATGTTCGACGACTACGACGGTATTGCCGGCGTCTACGAGGCCCTGCAGGTGTTGCATCAGCCGATCGCCATCGGAGGGGTGAAGCCCCGAAGTTGGCTCGTCGAGGATGTAGATCGTGTTGCCGCGTTGAGCGCGTTGCAGTTCAGTCGCCAGCTTGATGCGCTGCGCCTCCCCGCCAGACAGCTCGGTCGCCGGCTGACCGAGCCTCAGATAGCCAAGACCGATCTCCCGCAACACGTCGAGCGAGCGCATCACAGATGCCTCGCCAGCGAAGAAATCGCACGCATCGTCGACAGTCAGTTCGAGCACCTGGGCGATATTGCGCCCGTTCCATTCGACTTCGAGCGTTTGCGGGTTGTAGCGAGAGCCATGACAGGTCGAGCACGGGGCAAAAACGCTCGGCAGGAACAGCAGCTCCACCATGACGTATCCCTCGCCCTCGCACACAGGGCACCGGCCTTGCGCGACGTTGAACGAGAACCTTCCCGGGCTGTAATGCCGCCGGCGGGCGAGCGGCGTATCAGCGAAGATCCGTCGCACATGGTCGAACATGCCGCTGTAGGTGGATAGGTTCGAGCGCGGCGTGCGGCCGATCGGTTTCTGATCGACCCGCACCAGCCTGCGAACATGCTCCATGCCTGCGACAATGCGTCCTTCAGTGTCGTTCTGCGCAACATCGAGCAGCGGATCGATATCCTCCTCCTCGGCCGCGGGGGAGCCGCCGAGGTGTTCCGTGACGAGCTCGGGCAGCGCCTGACTGACAAGACTGGATTTGCCCGATCCCGAAACGCCGGTGACAGCGGTGAAGCAGCCGATGGGAAACTCGACGTCAAGACCATGGAGATTGTTCCGCCTGATCCCTTCCAGGCGTAGCCATGCCTTGGGATCGCGCGGTGTGCGCTCACTGCGGAGCGGCTCTGCGAACAGGTAGCGGCGGGTGATCGAAGTCTCGACGTCGGCAAGCCCCTCTATCGGCCCGCTGTAGAGGACTTCACCGCCCTTTTCTCCGGCTCCTGGCCCGACATCGACGAGCCATTCCGCGCGGCGGATCACGTCGAGATCATGTTCGACGACGAACAGGGAGTTGCCCGCCGCCTTGAGACGCTCGAGGATGGTGAGCAAGGCTTCGCCATCTGCCGGGTGCAACCCTGCCGAAGGCTCGTCAAGCACATAGACCACGCCGAAAAGCTGTGACGACAATTGCGTGGCAAGCCGCAAGCGCTGCAGCTCTCCGGAGGAGAGCGTCGGCGTGCTGCGGTCGAGCGAAATGTAGCCAAGGCCAAGATCGATCAGCGGCTCTAGCCGCTCGATCAATTCGCAGGCAAGGCGTTGGGCGGCGATCCGCTTCTCGTCGGAGAGATTGGGCGTGCGGCGTACGTCGGGCGCGCTCTTGTGCGCAGAGCCGCCCGCGGCAACCCGTTGTTCGACCGCTGCATCGCGGGCCGCTTTTTCCAGAACATGGCCCTTTGAGGGGGCGGAGACTGCCCCATATTCGCCATGCGCGACGGGGATCAGCAAGTCCTTCAGCTTGAGCACCGTCAGGTCGCCGAACTCGGCAATGTCGAGGCCGGCGAATTTGACCGACAGGGCTTCGCGCTTCAGGCGCTTGCCGTTGCAGGTCGGGCAATCGCGGCCGATGATATATTGCGAGACGCGCTTCTTCATCAGCGCGCTTTTAGTGTTGGCGAAGGTTTCCAGCACATAGCGGCGCGCGCCGGTGAAGGTGCCCTGGTAGCTCGGCTCCATGCGGCGCTTGAGCGCCGTCCGGGTCTGTTCGGGCGTCAGGCCCGCATAGACCGGCACCGTCGGCGCCTCTTCAGTGAAGAGGATCCAGTCGCGATCCTTTTTCGGCAGGTCGCGCCACGGCGTATCGACGTCATAGCCGAGCGAAACGAGGATATCGCGCAGGTTCTGGCCATGCCAGGCGGCCGGCCAGGCGGCGATCGCTCGATCGCGAATGGTGAGGCTGTCGTCAGGAACCATCGTCTCTTCGGTCGCGTCATATACGCGCCCGATGCCGTGACAGGTCGGACAGGCCCCCGCCACCGTGTTGGGGGAGAAATCCTCCGCATAGAGCATGGGTTGATGGCGCGGATATTCGCCGACGCGCGAATAGAGCATCCGAACCAGGCTGGAGAGAGTCGTCACGCTGCCGACCGAGGATCGTGCGTTGGCCGAGCCGCGCTGCTGCTGCAACGCGACCGCAGGCGGCAAACCGTCGATCGCGTCGACCTCCGGCACGCCGGCCTGGTCGATCAGGCGACGGGCATAGGGCGCAACCGATTCCAGATAACGCCGCTGGGCTTCGGCATAAAGGGTGCCGAACGCGAGCGATGACTTGCCCGAGCCCGATATGCCGGTGAACACCACGAAGGCGTCGCGCGGTACATCGACGTCAATATTTTTGAGGTTATTCTGGCGCGCGCCGCGAACCTGCACGCAAGCGGGCGGCCCCCTATGCCCATGATCGGTGGCCGGTGTGGTCGCGTGAATATCCTTGCTCTTCAATTCAGTCTTCCTGCCCTATACGCCCGTGCGGCCCGTGGTTCATCACAGTCGGGTAACAGATGAATGCATTTCCGAATCAATACATCCAACGGCCAGGCTGGCCCGATATTCGGCACCTTCGAAATATTTTTCCAGCATTAGACAAAGGTAACGACAAAACCATTTTTCCCGTGGGGTCGCGCGACGAGGCCACACACTCCGCTGGTAAGCGCCCGGGCCAGGCGGCCCTGGTTTGTGCCGCTGTCGGCATGTAACGACCGCACTTCGGCGCTTTTTACCGCATCGCGACGCGTTGCCCATTTGCCAGAGCGCGCGTCATCATGGCCGGGGTCGGGCCATGATGACGGCCGAGTTGTCGATCCGAGCGCCTCGGCCGCTTCGGATCGGCGGGTCAGTAGTGAATGACCGTGCGGATCGACTTGCCTTCGTGCATCAGTTCGAAGGCCTCGTTGATGTCTTCCAAACCCATCGTGTGGGTTACGAATGGGGCCAGATCGATATCGCCTCTCATCGCGTCCTCGACCATGCCGGGGAGCTGTGTCCGTCCCTTGACGCCACCGAAAGCGGACCCCTTCCATACGCGGCCAGTGACGAGCTGGAATGGGCGGGTGGAGATTTCCTCGCCCGCGCCGGCAACGCCAATCACGATCGACTGACCCCAGCCACGGTGCGCTGATTCAAGCGCGGCGCGCATGACGTGGACGTTGCCGATGCACTCGAAGGTGTGATCGATGCCCCAGCCCGTCATCTCGATCAGCACTTGCTGGATGGGCTTGTCATGGTCCTTGGGGTTGATGCAATCGGTCGCACCGAACTGGCGTGCCAGCTCGAACTTGGACGGATTGGTGTCGATGGCGATGATGCGACCCGCCTTCGCCTGGCGCGCACCCTGAATCGCCGCGAGGCCGATGCCGCCGAGGCCGAACACGGCGACCGAGTCTCCGGGCTGGACCTTGGCGGTATTGTGGACTGCGCCGATGCCGGTCGTGACGCCGCAGCCGAGCAGGCAGACATGTTCGGGGTTTGCCTCGGGATTGATCTTGGCGAGCGAGACTTCGGCGACGACAGTATATTCACTGAAGGTTGAACAGCCCATGTAATGATAGAGGGGCTGACCATTGTACGAAAAGCGGGTGGTCCCATCGGGCATCAAGCCCTTGCCCTGCGTTTCGCGGACAGCGACGCACAGGTTGGTCTTGCCCGACAGGCAGAAGTCGCACTTGCCGCACTCGGCGGTATAGAGTGGAATCACGTGATCGCCCGGCCCGACGCTGGTGACGCCTTCACCGACCTCGACAACGATGCCCGCGCCCTCGTGGCCCAGAACCACCGGGAAAACACCCTCCGGATCACTCCCCGCCAGCGTGTACGCGTCGGTGTGGCACACACCGGTGTGCGTCACCCGTATGAGGACTTCGCCTTTCCGGGGTGGGGCGACATCGATCTCGACGATTTCGAGTGGCTTGCCCGCCTCGAAGGCTACAGCGGCGCGAGATTTCATGTTGGGATACCCTCGTTGAGTTAAACTGATTGCTGGTGCGAGGCCGTTGCGTCAGCGCAAATTCGTGGGGGAGCGATCGCTCACTCCCCCGGTATGCCGGTCAGACCGTAACGACGACCTTGCCGATCTGGTCGTTCGATTCGAGGAAGCGGTGAGCGTCCTGGATGGCGTCGAGCGGGAAAGTGCGCGCGATCCGCGGCTTGAGCGCGCCCGATTCCAGACCCGCCACGATGAACGCCTTGGCGCGATCGAGGGCGGCATCGTCCGAGACGATCTCGCTGTAGAGATACCCCTTGAGCGTGAGGCTCTTGCCCAGCACGGAGAACAACGGGAACGGCGTCGGTTCGCCGCTGAGCGCGCCATATTCGAGCAGGATGCCGCCGCGTGCCATGCTCTCGGTCAGCGGCTCGAACGACGGGCCTCCGACCGGATCGAGCACCACGCGCGCACCCTGACCATCGGTTATCTCCATCACCCTCGCTACCAGGTCCTCTTCCCCGGTCGCGACGACATGATGCGCACCGGCATCGATCAGGGCCTGGCGCTTGGCGCCGGTACGCGTCGTCGCGATTACCGTCGCGCCGACCATCCGCGCAATCTGGAAGGCCGCAAGGCCGACGCTGCTGGAGGCAGCTGTGACGATGACGAAATCGCCCTCGCCGAGTTTCGCCTGCTCCACCAGTGCACCCCAGGCGGTGACATACTGCATCCACACGGCCGCCGCTTCCTCGAACGACAGCGCCGCCGGATGCTTGACGACGAGGCGGGCGGGCACGTTGGCGACCTCGCCATAGGTGCCCCAACGCGCGATATCGAGCGGGGGGATGACGCTGACGGCTTCGCCTTCCGCAAACCCGGTAACGTCGGCGCCGACCGTAACGACAGTGCCGGCAGCCTCATAGCCAAGGCGGCTCGGGAACTCGGCTTCCTGAAGGTAGGCATGGTTGCGGAACATCACCTCGGCGCGGTTTATGCCTATCGCCTTCACCGCGATCTGCACTTCGTCGGCCGCGGGAGCGGGGACTGCCACATCTTCAATCCTGAGGACGCTGGCGTCGCCATATTCGTGGATACGGACGATGCGGCTCATTGGAGTCTCCTTGATTATTTAATGTTCGTTCTGTAAGGGAGCGGACCACCCGTTTCAAGATATTATTTATCGATCGTTCCATATCGTGCATCAGAGATGACAGAGACGAAAGCCCGTCGCCGCGCAGGTCGCCCTCGTGTGTTCGACACTGACGCTGCGCTCGACAAGGCGGTGCGGCTGTTCTGGCAGCGCGGCTACGAGGCGACATCGATGGCCGATCTGGTGGCGGAGACTGGCGTCGCCGCCGCCAGTCTCTATGCAGCGTTTGACAACAAGGCGGGGCTGTTTGCGGCGGTGATCGAACGTTACGCCGCGACGTTCAGCGTCCACCTCTATGCACCCATCAACGATCCGGCGTTGTCCACCTACGAAGCCGTCAAAGGCCTGCTGGAACGAGCGGCGTCATCATTCTCGGAACCTGGAACGCCGGCCGGCTGCTTCATGTATTCGGCAGCGGCAGCCGTTTCGCCGGCGTCCGCCGCCATCGAATGCCTGCTGCGCGACAAGCGGATCGCGGCGGAGGCCCTCCTGATCGAGCGTCTGCAACGCGGCGCCGCGCAGGGCGAGCTTGCGGCCAACACCGATCCGGCCGTGCTAGGCAAATTCATCAATACGGTCATGGAAGGCATGTCCGTTCAGGCGCGCGACGGCGCTACGATCAACGAACTGCTCTCCATCGCCAAAATGGCGCTCGATCGATGGCCGGCCGCGATATGATCGTTTCATGGTGGTCATCTGCCAATCTGCCCCCCGACCGAACAGTCGAACTCATCTCATAGGACGAAAGCACATGAAACACGTGACATTGCCCGGCGGGGAAGTGGTTCCTTCACTGGGTCAAGGCACCTGGAAGATGGGCGAACGTGCCGAGCGCCGATCCGATGAGATCGCCACGCTACGCGCCGGTGTCGAACTGGGCGTGACGCTCATCGATACCGCCGAAATGTACGGCGATGGTGCGGCGGAAACGCTGATATCCGAGGCGCTGGGCAGCGTTCGCGACCAGTTGTTCCTCGTCAGCAAGGCATATCCGCAGAACGCATCGCGCTCCCGCCTTGCCGATGCATGCGAGGCGAGCCTGAAGCGGCTCGGCACCGACCGGCTGGACCTCTACCTGCTCCATTGGCGGGGATCGGTGCCGCTCGCTGAGACTGTGGAGGCATTGGAGGCGCTCAAATCAGCGGGGAAAATCAGGCATTGGGGTGTCAGCAATCTCGATACCGACGATATGGACGAGCTTATCGCTGCCGTCGGGGATGGCTGCGTGACCGATCAGATCCTCTACAATCTGGTCCGGCGAGGCCCCGAATTGGACCTGCTGCCGTGGCTCGCCGAGCATAACATACCGGTTATGGCGTATAGTCCCGTCGAGCAGGGACGACTTTCAAGCCATCCCGCACTCGAGAAGATCGCAGCCGAGGTCGGTGCAACCCCTGCCCAAGTGGCACTCTCCTGGACGTTGCGGCACGATGGCGTCATCGCCATCCCGAAAGCGAGTTCGATTGCACATGTGCGGGAGAACCGCGCGGCCGCAGATATCGTGCTCTCCGACGCCGACATTGCGACACTCGATGCGGAATTTCCCAGGCCACGCGACCGCCGTCCACTCGAGATGCTTTAGCGTCAGATGACGATATTATCGCTCGAAGGAACAGAACGCAAACCGGATCGGCGGTAGGCGCTCAGCGGTGCGGTGATCGGACCAGTGTCGACACCGCTATCGAGCGGGTGCTGCGCGACTGACGGTTCGAGCACCAGGCCTATCGCGCCCCTGGCCCCAATCTGCTCTTAGCCTCCACGAATAACCGTCTGACCGTTCTTACCGTCTATGGGGCGTATCCGAGCTGGCAGGGCATCCAGCCAAGGGCGTCATTCTTGTCCATCGGGCGCTCGGGCGGCCTAGCTGTCAGCACGACACCGCGCTGCCTGAGTTTCCGAGCTGCCATCCCAGCGTGCGCCGCTGGCGGGAAGGTGAGCCGATTACTCGCTCAAGCTCAGTTCGACAGAGCGCAGGCCATGAACCGTTCACTGCACTGCAGCGCCGAATTAGCGCTCTGCTACCTAGAGAGCTGCTTAGCAAAAAAAATGCTCTCAATAGCCCGATCTCGCAAGCTCAGTATCTGATTTACGAAAAAGGGAAATGTGGTGGACGCACTAGGGCTCGAACCTAGGACCCGCTGATTAAGAGCGGAGCTTTGTGCCCTTTTCGTTCCTTTCCAATACTACGCCAAACTACGCTCAAGGGCTTGAAACGGTTGGAATAAATCCGCCGTGGATTACCCTTCGCTACGCCAGCGTAATCCCGACATCTGATTACGTGGCGATTACGTGGACGAGCGCCAGATCATGCCCAATCAGTCAATCACATTGCGAACCATTCAATCCGTTACACCGGACCCGCACCGCGACATTTACGTGTGGGACCCCCGGCTGAAGGGCTTCGGACTTCGCATTACGCCAAGAGGAGCACAGTCCTTTGTGTTCCAGTATCGGGTAGACGGCGGGCCTGCGCGCCGCAAGACAATTGGGCCTGTCGGCAGTCCCTGGACGCCGGCCACGGCGCGCAAGGAAGCCGAGCGGCTGCTGGTCTTGGTCTATCAGGGGATCGACCCGGTTGAAGCCAAGCGTGAAGCGAAGCGGAAAAAGGAGACGCTGAACTTTCGGACCTACAGCGAGAGGTTCGTCGAGCTCTATCTCAAGCCGAACTGGCGGGGGACGTGGGGCTCGGCGAATTGCACGATCCACAACGTTTTTATTCCGCGCTGGGGCAACCGCCCCGTCCATGAGATCACCCGCGCTGACATCGTGAAGGTGCTGGATGAGTATTCCGATCGCCCGGCGCGGCGCAAGGAGATCCACTCGCTCCTGCGCAAGTTCTTCAATTGGGCGACCGACCGGCAGGATATCGATGTCTCGCCGCTGGCCGGGATGAAGGCTCCGAAGGCCGTTCCATCGCGACGCAGGGTGCTCAGTGACGACGAGGTTGTGGCCTTGTGGAGGGCGACCGAGAATTCCGGATGGCCGTGGGGGCCCTTTGTGCGGATGCTGATCCTAACGATGCAACGGCGTCAGGAAGTTGCCGAGATGGACTGGTCTGAAATCGACATCGATGCGCGTAGATGGACCTTGCCGGCCGATCGGGCGAAGAATGATCAGGAACATGTCATACCGCTGACAAGCCTCGCTTTGGCAGAACTGCAGCTGCTTGGCCCGAAGCGCAAGGGTCTCGTATTCACGACCACTGGCACGACCCCCGTCTCGGGATTCTTCAAGGGAAGGGCGGCTCTCCACAAGGACATGATCGCGCACCTGAAGGCGAAGCAGATCGAGGACGGAGGAGACCCCGACCAGGTAGACGTTCCGAACTGGCGACTACACGATATCCGCAGAACCGGCGCAACCCATCTCCAGTCGCTGAGAGTCCCCGTCGAGGTGACAGAAAGCGTGCTCAACCATATCAGCGGAACAAGGGCAGGGGTCGCGGGGATCTACAACCGCTACAAATATGACGATGAGAAGCGCACCGCTCTCGATGCTTGGGACGCGAAGCTGCGGTCCATCCTGTCGACATAGGCCAATGAGACGCATGGTCTGATTCCAGACCATGGCTAGCTGCGCCTCTCGGCCCGCGTCGAACGCAGCGGAGCAGCACGGCAGTGAAACAAAAGGGGCACCGCAGATACCGTTGACATTTGTCAACATATAGGCGATAAGGAGGTCGGTTGAATGGCTAGGCCACGCCATCCGAACAAGGAGATTGAAGCTGCTGTTGCCCATGCGGAAACACTGGGCTGGCGGGTCGTTCCGATCAGTGGCCACGCCTGGGGGCGGCTCTACTGCGCTTGGGCTGACCGGGACGGTTGCATGGTCTCGGTTTGGAGCACGCCGCGTAATGCGGAGAACCATGCCAAGGCTATACGACGGGATGTGGCGCGGTGCCCGCACGGGCAAGCGGAGTGAGTGAGATGAAGACGCATGAGTTCACGATTGTCGCCTCCGGCCTCGATCCCGAGGCGGACGGCTACGAAGACCGCTTCTTCGAGGCCGGTTGCGACGACGCGACGCTTTCGTTCCAGAAGGGCGTGATCATCGCCGAGTTCGCCCGTCAAGCTGTGTCATTTTCCAAAGCTGTCACAACCGCTTATAAGGATATACTCAAAACGGGTGCCAAGATCGAACGGGTCGAGCCGGATTATCTGGTGAACCTCAGTGACATTGCCGAGCGCTCAGGTCTCACCCGTCAGGCGATCTCGCTCTATACCAAGGCGGAACGTGGCTCAGGCTTCCCCAGTCCGGTTGCGCGCGTCACCTCCAACAGTCCTCTCTGGGATTGGCTGGAAGTCACCGAGTGGCTCCACGCCCAGGCAAGAATCGACCGCGAAGCGGTGGTAGAGGCGCGGATTGTCAAAGAGGCCAATCGCTTTCTCGAGTTGCATGTCGGGGAGCCTGATAACTTCACGCGGCGACTGGAATTGCTCGAGGATGCGGGACCCTAGGCGTATTCAGGTCTGACGCCCATGCACCACCCTATTGCTCAGATGCAGCATTTGCCGTATCTTTCGTCACCGGCTGATTAGATCGCCTATCAATAGTTTGAATTCGGGAAAATACATCAATATTCTAAAAGTCATGAACAGGCTCGACGAGTTGATTAAGCAAAAGCAAGAATTAGTTTATGCGGTCGACCGCGATGGCTTCGCCACTTCTACGCTGCGTTGCTGCTCATCCTTCGCTCTTTGGGCGAACAGCCGAAGCGCTCTGAAAACGCGCGCGTGAAAGCGGCAGCCGAGCGATAGCCAACGCGATTGGCAACCGTCTTTATCGGGACATTGCTTTCCGCGAGTAGGTTGAGCGCACGCTGAAGCCTCCAGTCCACTATATACGCCATCGGGCCACTGCCAACCAGCTCGCGAAAGCGCTCGGCAAAGCGGCTGCGCGACATCCCCACGGCCGCCGCTAGGCTTTCGACAGTCCATCCATGGGCGACATCACCGTGAATGAGGCTGAGTGCCTTGCCGATCTGAGGGTCGTAGACAGCGGACATCAAACGGCTGATTTCGGGCGCCTGCGCGATGCCGGCGTGTATCGCCTCGATGAACAGCACCTCGGACAGGCGGCTGACGCTAGCTGTGGCTCCCGGTTCGCCCTCAAACATGCGGCGCACAAGCAGGCGCAGAACGTCGTCAAGCATGGGCCGTGATGCACGGTCCGCTGCGGTAACATGCAACAAGTCCGGTATCGAACGTAGCAACGGGTGGTCTGCACCATCGGCAAAGGAGAAATGGCCGCATACCATTTGGCAGGATTCGCCGGCTTCGCCGCTCCCGACGATGAACGGCCCCGAGCCGGTGAAGCCTGCTTGCTGTATGACATCGCCAAGCGGTTGCCCTTCAACGGTTTCGCTGCTCGACAGCAAATGGCCAGCGCCGCCGGGAACAAGGGCAAGATCGCCAGCTCGCAACTTTGTGCGCGTCCCATCGGCGAGGGTGACGTAGCACGTCCCTTGTACCACTAGGTGAAAGCGCGCTGCACGCCTGTAGCTAGGGACGGCGATATTAAACGCCGGGTAAAAATCGGTGCGAAAGTAAATTGTGGCTTTCAGTGCTACTGTGTCGAGCACGTCGCTGAGTACATCGGTCATGCTGGTTGCTTAGCACCGGCGCTCGTTAAGTCCACAAGACTATTCGCGAAACGTTGCAGGTCATCCCAACGAATTGACCAGAAGTCGCAAAATGACACCACCGCATTGCGTTACCTCCCACCGACGCGCAATCAAGCGTCGACGGACTTGCTAACCCTTCGCCAGGAACTGCACGGAGATTTGTCGTGGAGACCATTCCCCAGACTGATGCCGCGTCTGCGCCGTCGAAAACCCAAGACCTGCTAAATGCGGTCAAGAAACAGACCGGCGGCATGCCCAATATTCTTGCCACCATGGCGCAATCACCGGCCGGGCGCAGTGGTTATCTTGGAGTTGCCGGAGCACTCGCCGCACGAAACCTGTCAAATGTGAACCGCAAGCAGATTGCGCTCGCTGTCGCCGGTGCCAATGTGTGCGATTATTGCGCTTCGGTGCATACGGGACGCGGCAAGGGAGCAGGTCTTTCGTCCGACGAAATGGCCAGGAATTTGATTGGCAGATCGTCATATCCCAAGACCGCCGCTCTGTCGGGCGTCGCATGCGAAGTCGTTCGCCTACGTGGCCAGACAACGGCAGCTCAACTCGCAACGCTCACCACGCCGGTTCCGATCATGAGGCCGGTGTCGAGACTGTCGCGAACATCACACTCAGCATTTTCACGAACTACTTCAACCATATCGCGGGGACCGAAAATGATCTCCCGCTGATGCGTTCGCGGAGCGCCTTGTTTGTTTAGGCGACCCGAACGGGCCGGTTCGCCGCCCCCAGCGAACCGGCCCAACTCGGTCTTCAATCACATTCAATCCGAAGGAAAAGCCAATGACCAATCCAATAGAAGCTGCCGAAAGCGCATCAAACGCGCTCACCGCTCAGGGCAGAATCCTTGAGTCGATCGACCAGTACTATGCCGACAATTGCGTATTCATCGAACCCGATGGCGCAAGCCGCACTTCGAAGGCTGCAGAGCGCGCACATCTTGAAGGCTTTTTCGCGAGCCTGAAGAGCTTCGAAAGCGCGACGTTGCACGGCCAGGCCGTCGGGGACAATTTCTCGGCGAGCGAATGGACGTTCAAGATGACGGCCGGTGATGGCAGCCCGATCATCTGGCACGAAACGCTCGTGCGCACCTGGCGGGACGGCAAGATCGTCTCAGAAAAATACTACACCCAGGCCTGATCTCGGGCGACCCGATTGGCTCCGTTTCGACTTGAATCCCGGCGCACAGCGCGCGGGTAATTTACTACTCCAACAGAGGGAAATCTCATGTCCAATGAAAATGAAGTTGCCATCCAGTCCCGCCGTGCCCTGTTCCGTTCAGCTGGAATTGCCGCGGCTGGGTTTGGGCTCGCCACCCTTAACGCACCGTTGCTGGCCGCGCCACGCAAGATAGCGCGCCGCGGCGATACCGTCAGCTCAGATGTCGGCGTGATGCAGGGTGCTCTTGCACTTGAACATGAAGGTATCGCTGCGTATCGCATTGCCGGCGGAAGCGGGCTGCTCAGCAAAGGCGTGCTCGACGTTGCGTTGGTTTTCCTCGGCCATCACGAGGGGCACCGCGATTCACTTGCCAAGCTGATCGCGACGGCTGGTGCAAAGCCTGTCGAACCCAAGACCGATGCCGAGTATATTTCGGCACTTAACATCGGCGCGCTCAAGTCAGAAGGCGATGTCATTAAGTTTGCTGCCGGCCTCGAACAGGGCGCGACGAACGCCTATGTCGGCCAGATCGCTGCGTTGCAGGACCACAAGCTGGCACATCTCTTCGCGCAACTTAGCACAGACGAAGCGGTTCACTGGGCCATTCTCAACAACGCGGCGGGCGGCGCGATGCCCAAATCTGCGTATCTGTTCGGCTGATATGGCAAGTCGCAAACGCATCGAGGCCGGGGTCGCGGTTTGCGCGATCCTGGCCGGGGCCGGACTGGTGTTTGCCCCCACCGCCGCGCCGGCGCAAGCGGTGGGCAATCTCGCAAATGGCCAGGCGCTTTATCGAGCAAAATGTGGCGGATGCCATTCCATCGAGGCAAACCGTATCGGCCCGGCGCACCGCGGTCTCATTGGACGTCGGATCGCAACGGCACCAGGCTATGCTTATTCTCCGGCACTCAAGAAATTGACCGGCGTTTGGACGCCGGCGCGGATCGATTTATGGCTGCAGGGACCCCAAAAAATGGCGCCAGGCTCGAAAATGTTTTCGACTGTCTCCGACGCCGCGCAACGGCGCGACATTATTGCTTATCTTGCCGCAAACTCGTCCGTGGACCGGAGGTAGCGGGACGCCTGTTATGAGATCGTCAGACTGCTTGCTGGAAGACATTCGAGCGTGCACCCTGTGCGCTGAGCATCTGCCAGCCGGACCGCGCCCGATCGTTCAGTTCAGCGCAACCTCAACAATTGTCATCATCGGTCAGGCGCCCGGCGCGCGGGTCCATGAGAGCGGCACTGCCTGGGATGACGCAAGCGGCGAGCGGCTGCGCGAGTGGACGGGGCTGACGCCCGATATTTTTTACGATCCGGCGCAGGTCGCACTTGTGCCGATGGGCTTTTGCTATCCCGGCACCGGGAGCAGTGGCGATTTGCCGCCGCGCCTCGAATGTGCACCAATGTGGCATGATCGCGTCATGGCCGTGCTTCCACCCGCGCGATTGACGCTGCTCGTTGGAAGCTATGCACACCAGCGCTACTTGGTCGAGGACAAAAAACAATCGCTGACTGAACGTGTTGGTAAATTTCACGAGTACCTGCCGCACTACTTTCCGCTTCCGCATCCATCCTGGCGTAGTATGGGCTGGATGAAACGCAACCCATGGTTCGAGCACAATGTTCTGCCAATGTTGCGCGATGCAATTGGAATGCGAATAGGCACTGCCCCACACGAGTAGGCTTGTCAGTGTTTTAGGCGACCGCCAGGCCATTGGTAGGCGCTTGGATCCCCTCGTGGGGCAATTTGGCGAACGAGGGCTTCTCGGTTCGGTGCTGGGCTACCCATGCGGAAGGGCTGGGCTGGCGGGTCGTTCCAATTAGTGGCGATGACTGGGATCGGTGTTATTGGCGCTGGGTTGACCAAGACGGCTGCATCATTCCGGTGTGTCGGCGGTGATAGCAGGCGATCAAACAGGTTTGCTGTCGGGCGACGGGTTCATTTCCAGCAGGGTGCCGCGTCCGCGAGGCTATCGAACAGGTCATACCAATGCAGTCGTGTCTACCGTCCATAGTTGCCGTGGCTTTCAAAGTGAGGCGACCGCCAATGGGCAAGTGACAAGCGGTCGGAAAAGGGCGCATTTAATGTGGTGGAGGGGTCTCCACTTTGCGGGATCTTCTGCGAATAAGTCAGACAGGAAGGTGACGATGGAGCAGGTACCGGCTGTTGAGTTGGATTTGGCAAAGCCGGTTGGCTAGGTTCACGGCGTCAACACACAGTGCAATGTGCCCTGATTGGGACGCACAGCAATGTTTTCGAGCCCAGCGATGCACCATTCGGGGTCATAACGCGCCTCCGTCCCGTCTGAGCGCCATATCCAATGATCCCCATTTATGTCCTAGTTCGATCCGTCTTTCCGGCATGCGGTCCTATCAGCGATACTGATCGGCCAAGGCGGAAGGTGCTCGCTCAATCGAACGCGCGCGCAATGCTGGTGTTGGGTACCGCAGCTTGCATCCTAGCCCAGCATTCAGCCATGCCGCCGCGCGATCCATGTCCAGGCGGTCACGCGTTCACTGCCGCATCCATGTCTACCAACTGATCATGTTACCTTAATCTCTGCTTCACTTGGCGCGGTGCTTCGCCCGTGACGCGAGCGAACACCCGTGAGAAGGCTGCGGCACTATCATATCCGACGCTGTCGGCCACGGTCTTGACCGGCTTGCCTGCGGCAAGAAGGTCACGCGCAATCGTCATTCGCCACCGGGTCAGATAGTCGATCGGCGTCCGCCCAACGCAGGCGCGAAAATGCGTGGCAAAACGGGTGCGCGACATGCCGGCCACCTCTGCCAGATCATCAAGAGTCCACGAATGCCTTGGCTGTTCGTGCATCGCCGTCAGCGCCTTGGCCAATCGCGGATCGGCAAGGCCGCCCAGCACACCATCATTCACCAGGCCACTGGCGACAACATGACGCACTACCAGGATCAAGAGATAGTCGAACAAATGGTCGATGGCGGCCTGACGCCCATTATTGTCGCCAAATCCTTCGACAAGCAGAAGATCGCAGGCGGGCCCCAGCGTCGGGTTCTCGGCCAGCGGCAGGATGACAAGGTCGGGCAGTCCTTCGCCAATCGGGTTGCCATTATCGCCGCCCAGATCGACCTTCGCGCAGACCAGATCAGCCCCGCCTTCCGCAGCGCCAGTGAACCGATGCGCCTGTCCGCGCGGGAAGAAGAGCAGCGTTGGTTCGTTCAGAATGAGATCGGCCTCGCCAGATCGGCTCAGCGTCAACGCGCCGCTCTTGAGAAGGTGGAGGTAGCCGCAATCGGCAAATTGCGCGGTCGTACACAAGTTGCCGGTAAAGAATGTCCGGGCGCTCGGGGCAGTGTGGGCAAAGAGAGCGGCAAAGATGTCCATGTGAACGATCTGCAATGAAGTTGGCACCAATCTGCACCGATAACAGCCGATAGAGGCGTTGTGCAAGCCCGCACTGACCAACAGAGGAAACGCAAATGCCCCGCATCAACCCCGTAGAACTCGCCACTGCCGACACCGGCGTCCAGGCCACCCTCGGCGCTGTTAAGGCGAAGATTGGCATGGTCCCGAACCTTTTTGCGACCTTCGCTCATGCTCCTGCCGTGTTGAATGGCAACCTCGCCTTCGCAGATGCACTGGGAAGTGGTGTGCTGACCGCTGCACAGCGCGAAATCGTTGCGCTTGCCGTCGCCCAGTACAACAGCTGCCACTATTGTCTG
Source organism: Pseudomonadota bacterium (assembly GCA_018240865.1). Classification (GTDB taxonomy): domain Bacteria; phylum Pseudomonadota; class Alphaproteobacteria; order Sphingomonadales; family Sphingomonadaceae; genus Sphingomonas_B. The sequence continues at coordinate 34,877 of JAFEEY010000029.1, forward strand.
TCGGCGCACACGCTGCTCGGGAAAGGTGCCGGCCTTTCGCCAGAGGCTATCCGCGCCGCCCGTCTGGGCAAGGGCCAAGATCCCCTCGACGATGCGATCGCGACGCTTGCCTTGCGCATCGTTGAAACACGCGGTCAGGTGAGCGACAGCGATCTGTCAGCAGCCCGCCTTGCCGGCCTCGACGACGCCCGCATCGTCGAAATCGTCGGTAACGTCGCGCACAATGTTCTGACCAACTTCATGAACAACGTCGCCCAGACCAAGATCGATTTCCCGGTCGTCGATGTGGCGGTTGCGGCCTGATCATAATGCGTGCGGGCCGGTGCAGGACATCGGCCCGCTCCTCAATCACTTCCATAGGGAACCCTTGCCTGAGGATCAGCGTGCAATAGGC
>JAFEEY010000002.1 GCA_018240865.1 Pseudomonadota bacterium
GGGCAAGCGCGACGTGACTCCACCAATTCTCGAAATCGCCGATCTGCTCACCGATCCCGTCCAGGCGGCGGAGTTTCCGAAGACGATCCTGCGCTTCCGCAACGACCGCGCCGCTGCCGAAATCGGCCTCGACCGCCTGAGCGGCGAGGAGTGGGTCCGTCATTTCGGCCGCTTTGAACCCCTGCCCGGCAACCTGCTCCAGCCGCTGGCACTGCGGTACCATGGCCACCAATTCCGCCTGTACAATCCGGATATCGGCGACGGGCGCGGGTTTCTTTTCGCGCAATTGAAGGACCGCGCCGGCCGCTGGCTCGATCTTGGCACCAAAGGATCGGGGCAGACGCCCTATAGCCGCTTCGGCGACGGCCGCCTCACGCTGAAAGGCGGCGTGCGCGAAATCCTCGCCACCGAGATGCTGCAGGCGCTGGGCGTCAACACCTCCCGCAGCTTCTCACTGATCGAGACCGGCGAGGAACTGCATCGGGGCGACGAGCCCTCCCCCACTCGCTCCGCCGTGCTGGTGCGGATGAGCCATGGCCATATCCGCATCGGCAGCTTCCAGCGCCTCGCTTTCATCCGCGACGATGACGGCCTGCGGACGCTAACCGGCTACGCCCTGCGCACCTATTTCGGCTCCGCGAGCGGTGATCCGGTCGAATTGCTGCGCCATGTCGTCGAAGGCACGGCGCGGCTCGCGGCGAGTTATATGGCCGCGGGCTTCGTCCATGGCGTACTCAACTCCGACAATATCAACATCACCGCCGAGAGCTTCGACTATGGCCCGTGGCGGTTCACGCCGAAGTTCGAGCCCGGCTTCACCGCCGCCTATTTCGATCATGCCGGGCTCTACGCCTTCGGCCGTCAGGCGGAAGCGATCCAATGGGATGTTGTTCAACTCGCCGGCGCGCTGCGCACGATCGCCGATGTCGACGCGATGATCGCCGAGCTGGACCGCTTCCCGGGGCTCTATCGCGAAGCCTTGGTCGATCGCTTCCTGTGGCGATTGGGCGTGACGCCGCGCGGCACGGACGCCGACATCGCTTTGGTCCAGGCCATCGAACAGGGACTGGCGAGAAGCGAGGTCGAAATCGACCGCTTCTTCTTCGACTGGCGCGGCGGCAGCCTGCGCGGACCGGGCGACGCCTATGCGGGCGAGGCCTTCGCGCCGTTCCGTGCGGCGATCGGCGTCTATGCGCCGGCACGGGCGCTTAACCACCCGTACTGGAGCGGTGAGCCCTGCTCGATGCATATCGAGGAAGTCGAAGCGATCTGGGCGCGTATCGACCAGGCGGATGACTGGTCGGGGCTTCACGCGAAAGTCGCGCAAATACGCGCGATGGGCGAGGCGCTGAGTGGTTAAACACCGAGCCTCCCAATCTCCGTTCGGGCTGAGCTTGTCGAAGCCCTCCCTTCTTCAGGCCCGGCGCGGGAAGAAAAGGAAGGCCTTCGACAAGCTCAGGCCGAACGGCGTCTGTAAACACGCCGTGGTGCCTGCTATTTCCAGCAAATGACCACCCTTATTTCCTACGAACCCGCGACCGGCGCCGAGCTGTGGCGCGGCGCGATCGGCGATGCGGACAGCGAAGTCACCGCCGCCCGCGCGAGCTGGGCCGATTGGGCGCGGCGCCCCCTCGGGGAGCGTATCGCGATCATGCGCGGCTTCGCTGAGTTGGCCCGTGCACAGAAGGAGCCGTTCGCCGATCTGATCGCGCGGGAAACCGGCAAGCCGCTCTGGGAAGCGCGCACCGAAGTCGACACCGTCGTCAACAAGGTCGAGATTTCGATCCGCGCGCACGAAGAGCGCACCGGCACCCGCGACGTGGGCGGCGGTGCGCATCTGCGCCACAAGCCGCACGGCGTGCTGGCAGTGCTGGGGCCATATAATTTTCCGGCGCACCTCGCGAACGGCCACATGATTCCCGCGCTGATCGCCGGCAACGCGGTGGTGTTCAAACCGTCGGAAAAAACCCCGGCCAGCGGCGCGATGCTGATCCGCCTCTATCACGAGGCCGGCGTGCCCGAGGGCGCGGCGCGGCTGCTGATCGGGGGTCCGGCGGAAGGCCGCGCGCTCTCCGCGCATCCGGGGATCGACGGCCTGCTCTTCACCGGCTCCGCGCGCACCGGCATCGCGCTCAGCCGCCAGTTCGCCGAAACGCCGGACAAGATCCTCGCGCTGGAGATGGGCGGCAACAACCCGATCATCGTGTGGGACGCGCACGATCTGGAAGCCGCTGCCGCGCTGATCGTGCAATCGGCCTATCTGAGCGCCGGCCAGCGCTGCACCGCCGCGCGCCGGCTGATCGTGCAGGACGGGCACCATATCGCGCTGCTGAACAAGCTCAACAAGCTGACCGACCGCCTGATCGTCGATGCGCCGCACGCCGATCCGCAGCCGTTCCTGGGACCTGTGATCGACAATGACGCGGCCGATGCGCTGACCGAAGCCTGGCTGTCGCTGGTCGAGCGCGGCGGCGAGGTGCTGCGCCCGCTTGAGCGCGTGGAGCCCGACCTGCCCTTCCTCACCCCCGCGCTGATCGACGTGACCCTGATCGCCGACCGCCCGGACGCGGAATTGTTCGGGCCCGTCCTGCAATTGATCCGTGTGCCCGATTTCGACGCTGCGATCGCCGAGGCCAACGCCACCCGCTACGGCCTCTCCGCCTCGCTGATTGGCGGCGACCAGGCGCTGTTCGACCGCTTCTGGGCAGGCGCGCGCGCCGGCATCGTCAACTGGAACCGCCCGACCAACGGCGCTTCCTCGGCTGCGCCTTTCGGCGGCATCGGCCTGTCCGGCAACCACCGGCCGAGCGCTTATTACGCTGCGGACTATGTGGCGTATCCGGTGGTGTCGACGGAGACGGAGCGGGCTGAGGCCAGCATTTCCGTCGGACTGCGTTAATCCGTCATCCCAGCGAAGGCTGGGATCTCTGCCGCCCTTATTAAGGTGAGTGAGATGCCAGCCTGCGCTGGCATGACGAGGGCGGGACGGGGTGAAAAGCCACGCTAAACCGCCCCCAAGCATCCATGCTTTGTCGTAATGCCCGCGCGAGACCACATGCGCGGCATGGAAAAGGGATATGTCTATCTGGTCGGCGCGGGCCCTGGCGATCCGGGGCTGCTGACGCTTCGTGCCGCGGAGCTCCTGCGCGACGCGGACCTCGTCGTGCATGACGGGCTGGTCGATGAACGCATCCTCGCGCTGAGCCCGGCGCCGCGCATCTCGGTCGCCAAGCAGCGCAGCCGCCACACGCTGGCGCAAAGCGCGATCAACCTGCTGCTGGTTGAAGAAGCGCTCGCCGGCCGCAAGGTCGTGCGGCTGAAAGGCGGTGATCCTTTCATCTTCGGCCGTGGTGGCGAGGAAGTGGAAGCCTGCCGCGCCGCTGGCGTACCCGTCGAAGTCGTGCCCGGCGTCAGCGCGGCGATCGGTTGCGCGGCGGAGGCGATGCTGCCCCTTACTCACCGCAACGCCTCGAGCGCGGTCAGCTTCGTCGCGGGCCAGTGCAAGGGCCTGACCGATCAGGACTGGTCGGGCCTCGCCGGCAAGGGCCGCACGCTCGTCATTTACATGGGCGTCGCGACCGGTGCCGACATTGCCGAGAAATTGATCGCGGATGGCGTTTCCCCCGCCATGCCCGTCGCGGTGCTGGAAAACGGCACCCGCCCCGGCGCGCGCGCGATCCGTTCGCTGCTCGCCGATCTGGGCGGGCTGATCGAGCGCGAGGGGGTCAAAAGCCCGGCGATCATCGTCGTCGGCGAAGTGGTCGAGCGCTCGGACTGCGTCGACCGGCTAAGGAGCGTGATCCACAACACCGTTCGGCCTGAGCTTGTCGAAGGCCTCCCTTCTTCCGGCGATTCAGAAAAGAAAAGGGATGGCTTCGACAAGCTCAGCCCGAACGGAGTTTCAAAGTGAAAATCCTGACCGGAAACGACCTCCCCACCGGCGACGTGGTCTGGTGGGCGGGCGATGGCTGGTCGCGCCATGTCGAGGATGCGGCCGATGTCGGCGATCAGGGCGAGCCGATTCTCACCCGCGAGGAAGGCGCGCGGCGCGTCAACAACCCCTACATCATCGAGGCGGTCGAGACGCCCGAGGGGGCCCGCCCCGCGCATATCAAGGACCGCATCCGCGCGCTCGGCCCGACCGTCCGCCCCGACCTTACCCTGAAGCCGGCCGACCCGGACGCAGGGAATTGGGTGATATGAGCGGCCTTCCCTTCCCGTCATCCCGAACTTGTTTCGGGATAAGCGGGCCGTCGCGCGATGGCCGGCGAGGAATCCCGATCGTCACGCATGCCCAACCCTTATCCCGAAACGAGTTCGGGATGACGGCCAATGAGACGTACCATGTATAAATACGACCAATACGACCAGGCGATCGTCGATGCCCGCGTCGACGAGTTCCGCGATCAGGTCCGCCGCCGCATCGCCGGCGAGATGACCGAGGACCAGTTCAAGCCGCTCAGGCTGAAGAACGGCCTCTATCTCCAGCTGCACGCCTATATGCTGCGCGTCGCCATTCCCTATGGCACGCTGGACAGCCGGCAGATGCGCAAGCTGGCGCACATCGCCCGCACCTATGATCGCGGCTACGGCCATTTCACGACGCGGCAGAACATCCAGTATAACTGGATCAAGCTGGAGCAGGCGCCCGACATCCTGGCCGAGCTTGCCACCGTCGAGATGCACGCGATCCAGACCAGCGGCGAGAGCATCCGCAACCTGTCGTCCGACCAATATGCCGGCGCCGCAGCAGACGAGATCGCCGATCCCCGCCCTTGGGCCGAGCTGCTGCGCCAGGCGACGACCTTCCATCCCGAGTTCAGCTATCTGCCGCGCAAGTTCAAGATCGCGGTGACGGCGGCGGACGAGGACCGGGCCGCGATCCGCCTGCACGATGTCGGGCTGAAGCTGGTGAAGGACGCCACCGGCGCGCTTGGCTTCGAAGTCTATATCGGCGGCGGCATGGGCCGGACGCCGTTCGTCGCGCCGCTGATCCGGCCGTTCCTCCCCGTGGAGCATATCGTCAGCTATCTGGAAGCGGCCCTGCGCGTCTGGAACCGCTGGGCGCGGCGCGACAATATCCACAAGCAGCGCATCAAGATCCTGGTCCATGAACTCGGTCATGAGGAATTCACACGGCAGGTCGAAGCCGAATGGCAGGCGATCCTGCCCAATGGCAGCGACGTACCGATGGCCGAGTTCGATCGCATCGCCGCCTTCTTCGAGCCGCCGCCGTTCGAAAAAATAGGGACTGTCCCTATTTTAGATCGCTCCGATCCCGACTTCGCCGTGTGGCTCGACCAGAATGTGAAGCCGCACAAGGCGCCAGGCTATGCGATCGTCAACATCGCATTGAAGCCGATCGGCGGCATCCCCGGCGACGCCTCGGCCGATCAGATCGACCTGATGGCCGATCTCGGCGAGCGCTACAGCTTCAACGAGCTGCGGGTGACGCATGCGCAGAACATCGTGCTGCCGCATGTCCGCAAGGCCGATCTCTACGCGGTCTGGCAGGCGCTGGACGCGGCGGGCCTGGCAGCGCCCAATCTCGATCTGGTGACGGACATCATTGCCTGCCCCGGCCTCGATTATTGCAGTCTCGCCAATGCCCGCTCGATCCCGATCGCGCAGAAGATCGCCGAGCGCTTCGCCGATCCCGAGAGGCAGCGTGACATTGGCGAGCTGAAGCTGAAGATTTCGGGCTGCATCAACGCCTGCGGCCACCACCATGCCGGCCATATCGGCATTTTGGGCGTCGACCGGAAAGGCACCGAGAATTACCAGCTGCTGCTGGGCGGATCGGGCGCGGAGGATGCGAGCCTCGGCAAGATCACTGGCCCCGGTTTCGACGAGAACGGCATTGTCGATGCGGTCGAGCGCGCGGTCGAACGCTACCTCGGCCTGCGCGAGCCGGGCGAGCGCTTCCTCGACACTTACCGCCGTGTCGGCTTCGAACCGTTCAAGGAGGCGATCTATGGCTGAGCTGCGATTCCGCGACGATGAAGAGCTGGAACAGCCGGTGGTAACGCTGGACGCCTTCCTGGACCAGGACAATGCCCATGCCGTCCGCATCGAAGGCGGTGACGATGTGCGCAAGCTGATCCCGCACTTGGGCCGCATCAAGCTGATCGAGATCGCGTTCCCGCGTTTCCGCGACGGGCGGGGCTATTCCTCTGCCCGCATCCTGCGCGAGAATGGGTACAAGGGCGAGCTGCGCGCCGAGGGCGATGTGCTGGTCGACGAATTGCTGTTCATGCGGCGCTGTGGGTTCGACAGCTTCGCGCCCTGGGCACCGCTCGACCAGAAAGCGGTCGACGAAGCGCTCAATCGCTTCCCGTTCGTTTATCAGACGGCAGCCGACGCAGCCGTGCCGGTCTGGAAGCTGCGGCATGGCTAAGCCCGCCCGCCTGATCGACGCGATCGATACCGCACCCGCTTTCGTTCAGGCGGACGCCGACAGGCTGAACGCGCGCTTCGCGGGCGCCGGCACGGCGGAGATGCTCGCCGAGCTGCTGACGACCGAGCTGAAGGGCCGGATCGCGATCGTCTCGTCCTTCGGTGCGGAGTCGGCGGTGCTGCTCCACCTTGTCGCGAACATCGACAAGGACATTCCGCTGATCTTCGTGAACACCCAGAAGATGTTCGGGGAGACGCTCGCCTATCGCGACGCGCTGTCCGAACAGCTGGGTTACACCGATCTGCGCGTGTTCCGGCCCGATCCCTATGATCTGGCGGCGGCCGACAAGACGGGCCTTCGCTGGTCCTACGATCCGGATGGCTGCTGCGATCTGCGCAAGGTACGGCCGCTGCGCCGTGCGCTGCAGCCGTTCGACGCCTGGATTTCGGGCCGCAAGGGTTTTCAGGCGAAGACTCGCGAGGCGCTGCCGCGCTTCGAGATCGACGAGGGCCGGCTGAAACTCAACCCGCTCGCGGATTGGGACAAGGCCCGGCTCGACGCTTATTTCGAAGAGCACAAGCTTCCCCGGCATCCGCTGGAAGCACAGGGCTATCCGTCGATCGGCTGCTCGCCCTGCACGTCCAAAGTATTGCCGGGCGAAGACCCGCGCGCGGGTCGCTGGCGCGGCTGGGACAAGGTCGAATGCGGCATTCACGGCCAGGAAAGCCCCGAGCCGGACGAGCCGGTGTTCTGAACGAAAAAGGGCCCGGCGTCGCCGCCGAGGCCCTTTCCCCCTGTGAACAGAAACGATTTCAGGCGAGCACGGTCCGGACCGCGCGGCGCCGCATCGCCGCGCCGACAAGGCCGAAACCGCTAATCATCAGCGCCCAGCTGGCCGGCTCCGGCACTGCGGCCGCGACTTCGAAGTTGAAGCTGCCCGACCCGGCGGTGCCGAAGTCATAGGCGACATTGTCGATGCCGCCGCGGAAGCTGCCGCTCCAGCCCGAACCGATGCCCGTGCTGAGGCCATAAACGGCAAAGCCCGGATTGGCGGCCTGCCAGGCAGCCAGGGTGGAGAAACACCCAACGCCGCAATTGTTGGTGCCGACGGGAAGCGTGAGAACCGAATTGTTCGACCAGACAGTCGAACCGGCGGTCATCGTCGAGCTCTGCCAGCTGTCAGTGGCGGCCGGGTTGGCCTGCCCGTTATAATAGGGTTCGAAAATCAGGTAGGTGAATTGCGAGCCGTTGGTCAGCGCCAGCCGCAGCGACGGAACCTGGATCGGGTTGGTCGTCGAGCTGCTGTCCCGATACCAATCATAAGACAGGCTGACGACCGACGAGAGCGCGACCGGCGCGGCAAAATAATATTCCAGATCGGCCTTGGAGGCGCCGTCCGTACCGGAGAAGAAAGCGGAGCCGTTGCCGGAGCGCGCATAATCCTTGGTGATGCCGACCGAGGCGTTGCCGCCCACGCTACGCTGCAGCCATTTGTTGGCCTGAGTGGGCGCATCGGCCCGGTTCGCGCCGCCGCCGGGGCCGGTAACCGTGGTGACAGTGCCGTTGGCCGTGGTGGTGGTCACCGCCGTACCGCTGCCATAGGAGCCGTTCACATTCGCGAGATCGGTGTTGTTGACGGTGGTGGCGCCTGCCGGGGACGCAAGAGTCGTCATGGCCGCAGTGGCGGCGATCGCAACGCTGATTTTCATTTCTTCACCCCTGATGTTATTGCACTGATTGCATATTTTTTGGGGCGCCCCTGCCAACGGCCTATCATTGTAGCGCCGATTCGCAAGCATAAATTAACCATGATAAGCGTGTCAGTTCGGGACGGCGGCGCTCCACCACCACACGCCTTCGCGGACTTCCCGCTTCGCCCGCCCCCGCTTTTCGAGATGGACGAGGTGGGCCAGCGTCTCGCCCGTCGCCATGCCCAGCAGTTCAGGCCCGATGGCGCGCGCGAACATCACACCGAAGCAATCCACGGCCCGGCGCGGTGCTTCTTTCAGCCGCTCTTCCAATCGCGCCAATTGCTTTTCGTGCCCGGCGATTAGGGCATCGAGCCGGGCGTGGACGCCGGTGAACGGGAAGCCGTGCGCCGGCAACACCAACAGGTCGCCGGGCAATCCCTCGCGAAGGCGGGCCAGGCTCTCAAGCCATTCGCCGAGCGGATCGGCCTCGGGCTCGGTCGTGGAAATGGCGACGATCGAGCTGATCCTTGGCAAGATCTGGTCGCCCGCGATCATCACGCGATTCCGGTCGTGCACCAGGCACAAATGTTCGGGCGAATGACCGCTGCCGATCTCCGCCCGCCAGTCGCCCAGCCGGTCGCCCTCCCGCACCCGGACATAGCCGTCGGGAAGGCGGTGCACGGCGCGCGCGAAATAGCCCCAGCCCTTGGCGGTCGCGGCGGCGATCTGCCCGTCGTCCCATCCCGCGCCGCGCCAGGTGACGATCACGTCGTCCGGCGGCGCCGGCCGCGCGTCGGCGACCAGCATGCGGGCGGTCAGATATTCGCCGCGCGTCATCCACAAGCGCACGCCGAACTTCTTCGTCAGCCAGCCGGCCAGCCCAAGATGATCGGGGTGCATATGCGTGACGATGATGCGCGTGACGGTGCGCCCGGCGAGCGGCCCCGCCAGCGCGGCGCGCCAGGCGTCCTTGGAGCTGTCGAGCGGCAGGCCGGTATCGACGAGCGCGACGCCGTCGCCATCGTCGATCGCCCAGACATTGATATGCTTCAGCGGTCCGGGGATCGGCAGCCGCATCCAGCCCGTGCCGGGCGCGACCTCGATCAGCGCGCCCGGCTCCGGCGCGCGCTCGCCAAACGGATAGTCGATGCCCTTATGGCCGCTCCGGCTGGCGTGATGATCCGCCAGCGATGCGTCGGGCGCTCGGCTCACCCGCGCTTGAACGGATCGACGAAGGCCGGCTGGCCGGACACCGGCAGCTAGCCCGAGGCAACCGCTTCCGCGTCGCGCGCCGCCTGCTCGCGCTGGGCGCGCAGTTCCTCGATCAGCGCCTCGCGGT
>JAFEEY010000030.1 GCA_018240865.1 Pseudomonadota bacterium
CCCTTTTGAACGCCGTTTGACACACGAAGCGGCCGGAGCATCGCGAGGATTGCCCGTTCTTCCGCGATCAGATCACTCACCGGCTCCCCGAGATCCGCACGCGCGATACCCCAGCAGACCCGCCGGACGGCTATTTCGAAGTGCTGAAGCCGGCCCCCGAGAAGCTTGCCCAGCGTCCCGAGGACGATGCGACCGATGATCGCACGCGCCACGCGTCCGTCCCGCGCCTCGCCCGTCTCCTGTGGCGACTGATCGACATTGCCGGCACGAACCGCGTGCCGCCTCTGTCCGACGATGTCGAGCCAGCGTCTATCAAGGCTGAGTTCGACGCGCTCACACGTGCTGCCGCCAAAGTCGAGATCGCGCCCGGAATAGAGCTAAGCCGGGCTTTCTGGACCCATGCCGATGCCCTGCACAGCCGACGTGCCTACGCTGCCCTTCGCCAACTCGCGAGGAAATGGCCAAGAGGCCATGCACCCCAGGGCTTTCTTACCGTCTTTTCGCCTGGCGTCCGCGGCCACCTCGTCGAGGTAGCTGGCGCCCAAGAGTTACGCGTTGCAAACCGAGTGCAGTCGTTCTCCTTCACCGGAAACCCGGTGAAGGGACCATTTTTGGTGATGATCGTCGCTGGGGAGTATCCGGAAGCGCACGGTTATGCACCGCTGCGCGCATATGCTCAGCCGATCTTTTCGGGTCATCGCTTCATTCCGGTCAACTCCGAGTTCGAACGAGACGTCCTGCGCTCGGTTTTGAGAGCGAGGCCGCAATTGGCCCAGGATGGCATCGATCTGTTGGTCGAGAAGCCGGTCTTTGATCACCTCACTCCTGCCGGCCCCTGCCGACCCGACTTCCTGATCGAGGCGCGTTCACGCAAGACAGGCGAGATCAGGCAATTGATCTTGGAGTTGTTGGAGTCCTCTGAGCCCGAGGTACAACAGCGCGACAGGCTTCGCCGGATAGCGCCGCTGTTGACCATCTCACCCGCTGACAGGGAAGCGAGTAACTTCGCGGCCCGGCTGTCGGCCGCCCTCGCCCTCTAAGCGCTAGCTCCAGGCTAAAGTCGAGCCGAACGAACTGACGATCGCGAGCGTCACCGGCGTCGAGAGTAGATAAAGCTTCTGCCACCGCCACCAGGTCTTCGGGAAAAACAGGACCACGTCCTTCGGCCGATGAAGCTGCGTCCATGCCTTCTCGCGCCAGAGGCGGGAGGCCAAAACGAGGATCGCCAAAGCCATCGCGATCGCACAGCACAAGGCGGTCGCGGAATAGAGCGCCATCCAGTTGATCATTTCAGCTTCGCTCAGATGCGCCATGGCCAGCCTCGCCCTCGCTACTAGTAAAGCCTGTCGACCGAGAGGGTTCCAAGCCAGTCCCCCGCCTCTAAACGCGCATGGTAAAAGGATTGGTCAAGGCTATCGGAGAAGCGCGGATGCCAGCTCCGAATAACTGCGAGGATGTATGTAATCCACGGTGGCGAAGTGGATGAGGTCGACGGTCTCATCGCCGAACTGTGCCGCCACCCAGCTGACGATATAGGCCTGGGGGCGAGCATAGGGGAGCAGCCAAATCACACGGCGGAGGCAGACGCGGCGGCGTATGCGGGAGAGCGTTCTCGCAAGAGACGCACCGGGGGCATCATTAGAACCCATTGCGAAGACGCAGCTACCGTAACTCTTGTCCAACTTCCTCCAGCTCAGGATTTGCGCGGCCGTCGCACGTTCGACCGCCTGAACATCGCAATGGCGAGCATATCGCTCATTGATTGCCTTCGCTGCGCCGAGTCCGATGCTGTCGCCTAGGATAAGACATTCAAACATGTGGCCCCCTTCGGCTCGAAGCGACCGGACCGCCCCGGATGGCGCGACGAACTAACCCTCGACCCGGTCGCTGACTGACCCCAGAGCCTCGCGCAACTCCGACAGGTCAGCGCCGATGATTGCGTATAGGTCATCGCCACTGTGTTCGAAGAAGACTCGCGCCTTGGTTTCGTCATCGACGGGCGGCGCGATTGATCCCATGCGCTCGGACCATCTCTCCTCGATAAAGCTGATGAGCTGACTCCAAGCCGCGGATTGGGTCGGATGGATGCTGAGGAGTGGGACACCGTCTATTATGATGGCGAGGACCGTCAGTTGCATGGCTACACACACTCCCCTTGAACGAAGCCGAGGGGAGCAAAAGTCACCACCCATTCGATTGGTCCCTCGCCTGACTGTTGCCGACGCATACGCCTTCGGTCCCCTGCCGCATTGGGTTGGTGCGACATGGGTGCGCATAGGACTGTCGATCCTGTGATCACCGGCGATCCGATGCCCTGTGTGGCAAGCAGACGCTGACGCTCATCACGGTCTCATTGCGCACATCATCGCCAAACATTGGATTACGCCAACTTCGCTGGCCGCCGGTCCACCGAGTTCAAGAGCAGCACAAGCGATGCTGCTAGGAGAACGGCATCCTTGAGCAGGAACTGGCCCGGTGCTGCCGAAATGGCAGGGAAACCTCCGGCGCTTGCTTCCGCGACCCCCGGCGTGGTTACGAAAAATGTTAGCGTAGTGAGGTAGGTGGCGGCGGACATCAGGGCACCAAGTGCGGAGAAAATCGGCCGAAACGCGCCGAGGGTGAGGGCCGCGGCCGTCGAAAGCTCAATGACACCGACGAAGTAGCTCTGCCCCTGCGTTCCGAACATACCAAGCCAGCTCATCAGCGGGCTGTGGCCGATAAACGGGGCGATCCCCTCAGCCTCGTAGATGGTGAACTTCATGCCACCGAACCATAGAAAGATCAGGACGAGCGCCCACCGCAGCAGCGCCAAATCCCTTCGATTCTCCTCGGCAACATGAAAGCGATAGCGGTTCAGAAATTGCATTCGAAACTCCTTGGGAAATAATGCCGATTACGGAAAAGACGAGAGAATCAATGGCGTCGCGTGCCCATCGGGCAGCCTAGGCACCGTGCCTGATCACAAAAACGACACGTCGACACGGCGCTCTGTGGATCTTCGAGCAAGGAAGTGAGGATGGTGTCCGCGATCCGCTCCAGAATGACGCGGTCGCTGGCAGTGACCCGAACCAACAAGCCGGCCACCGCTGCATTCCTCAGGCCCAGAAGCTTGCTTCGTTCAGCCTGGCCGCGCCTCGTTAGCGTGATATGTGCCACGCGGCGGTCAGACGGCGACTGCGACTTTCCCACAAAACCTTGGTCATCTAGCCGCTCAACGACGCGGACCGCCCCGGCATGCGAGAGCCGTAGAATCCGGCTGATCTGATCTATCGACATCCCTGGCTCATGACCGATCGCTATCAGCGCGGCGGCAGTTTCCCCTCCCGCGGTAAACGCTTGGGCGATCGCAATCCGCACCCGATCAGAGACGGCCTGAGCGAGTGCGCCGAAGACGTTAATCAGTCGATCTGAAGGCTCGTCCATCATCATCATGACTCGACAAGGTATATGCGTCACGCATACACATTCAACTGATCGCTGTCGAGGTTTGACGCGTGCTTGTTTCTCCGGCTGCGCGGACCGCGTCACCGCCGATCGGGCTGTAAGGTCGCAAAGCTGCTGCGGCCGTGACGACGCCCGAGCCTAATGTTGGCAGTTCTTACCTCAGCGCGTTGTCGTAGAAGTCAGCTGTCCAGTTTGGCCAACTCAAGTGCCGTATCCGCCATGCGGGTCGCGAAGCTCCACTCATTATCGTACCAAGCGAGAACGCGAACCAATCTCCGGTCGACAACGTCGGTCTGTGGCAGCGCGACGATCGACGATTCGGTCCGATGGCTCAAATCGATTGAAACCAGCGGCTCGGTGGTGACGGCGAGCACGCCCTGCATTGGCCCATCAGCAGCATGCCGAATGGCCTCGTTTACTTCCTCCACGGTGACGTCGCGCATGGATGAGACAGCCAGATCAATGACCGACACATTAGGCGTGGGAACACGGATCGAGGATCCGTGCAGCTTGCCCTTCAACTCCGGCAATACACGGCCAATGGCATTCGCCGCGCCTGTCGACGTCGGTATCATCGAGAGTGCGGCTGCGCGTCCTCGATATGGGTCGGTGTGGACGGCATCTAGCGTGGGCTGGTCACCGGTGTAGGCGTGGACCGTCGTCATGTAGCCACGCTCGATACGAAACAGATCGTTCAGGACTTTAGCCACAGGTGCTAGCACGTTGGTCGTGCAGGACCCGTTCGAGACGATTACATCCTCGGACGTCAACGTCTCATGATTGACCTTAAAAACGATCGTCTTGTCGGCTCCTTCGCTGGGCGCAGAAACAAGGACGCGCTTGGCGCCGGCGCGAAGATGCGCGCTCGCCTTTTCCTTCGAAGTGAAGAATCCGGAGCACTCCAGGGCGATTTCGACGCCGCACCGCTGATGAGGCAAATTCGCAGGGTCGCGCTGGTTGGTTACTTCTATTCTTCCGTAGCCGACATCGATCCAGTCGGCGCCAATTTCGATCTCACCCGGAAAGGGGCCGTGAACGGAGTCGTATTTTAGAAGGTGGGCCAAGGTGCCAACCGATGCGAGGTCGTTAATGGCAGCCACTTGGATGTCCTGACGGCGAAGTTCCACAATAGAGCGCAACGTCAGTCTACCAATGCGTCCGAAGCCGTTGATCGCAACCCTGACTGTCATGCGCATTTGCCTTCCGTTGACGAGGAATAATCGCTGGAAGCGGGCATAGCCTCGCCACCGTTTGCAAGAAGTTCGAGACTCAGACCGCCGCGATATGTATGCGTGGCGCATATACATATCGGCCGGTGACGAGCGGGTCAACGTGCCAAGGGGAAAGAGCACGTCAGGCGTCCGCTCGGCGGCTGTTTCAATATCATCGCTGGGAGCATGCGGTACGCTAAGTGGGCACTCGAGTGCAGAAGGGAAACTTGGATGGTGCCTGACCTCGAAGCAGAAAAGGCACTCGCGGCCAGACGAGCGGTCGACGAGGTCCAGGACGGCATGATCGTCGGTTTGGGGACAGGCAGCACGGCGACCTACGCGGTAAAATGCCTGGGCGAACGGGTCGCAAACGGGCTCTGCATCAAAGCGGTCGCGACCTCGCGCCTGACCGAAGCTGTGGCCTTCAAGGTGTCTGTACCGCTTATCCCATTCGGAGGTGTCGGCTCAATCGACCTCACCATCGATGGCGCCGACGAGATCGATCCAAGTTTGCACGCGATCAAGGGCGGAGGCGGTGCCTTGCTGCGAGAAAAGGTCATTGCTGCTGCATCGGCTCGCGTCATAGCCGTGGTCGATTCCAGCAAGTTTGTAATGCGCCTCGGCCGCTTTCCGGTGCCGGTGGAGGTGTTCCCGTTCGCGACGGATTTCGTAGGAGCGCGCCTCGCTGATCTCGGAGCTCCGGTTTCCCTCCGGATGTTGGGCGATCAGCCGTTCTTGACCGATCAGGCCAACCACATCCTGGACGTTGCGTTTGGGTCGATCACGGACATCCGGCAAACCGCATTGGCAATCGCAGCCATTCCAGGCGTTGCCGAGCACGGCCTTTTCACCTCCGAAATCGATACCGTGATCATCGCTCGCGCCGACACGGTCGAGTTCCGACATACGGATCGTTCGTGATCCCTGCCCCACGGCTTCCGTCGGAGGCTCTCACCGCCGCGTCTCGATGAGGTGAGGCAAGTCCGTGCGAGGCGGAGCAATTACATAGCTGTCATAGCCACAGCGTATCGTGCTTTTAGGCAGCTCGTCGCAAAATCTCTCACGCCCTAAGTCGCATATATCGCGTAAGTCGCTGATATTGGGCACCTTCCTCGGTGTCCTGTTGTGTGGATTGGCGTGTGCCAAAGCTTGCTGTCTATGCGCCACGCACATATAACGGTGCGAATGGATGAATGTCGAGACCGCAACGTGTTCGGTGCGTTCGCGCTTATGATTAGCGAGAACATCGTTCGCGCTAGTTCGTCGCGGGCGCCAGAAGAAGGATCTGCCGCTTCGGCGCTAGCGCTGATCGCGCATAAGCCCGGACTCTCGGTGCGGATGCTTGCGGTCGGGGTGGGCTTGTCGCACGCGGCGACGGTCCGCCTTGCGGATCGCCTCACTACACAGGGGTTGGTTGAGAGCCGGGCGACCTCGAGCGACGGGCGGGTCCGTTCCCTGTATCTGACACCGGCAGGGCAGCAGGCCAGTGCTGCGGTCCTAGCAGCGAGGGATGAAGTCATCGCCGAGGGGTTGTCGATCCTCAACAAGGGCGAGATGAAGTTCTTGACCGACATCGCCGAGCGCGTCCTCCGCGACCGCC
Organism: Pseudomonadota bacterium; assembly: GCA_018240865.1. GTDB lineage: Bacteria > Pseudomonadota > Alphaproteobacteria > Sphingomonadales > Sphingomonadaceae > Sphingomonas_B. The sequence goes on from JAFEEY010000030.1 coordinate 6,256, forward strand.
TGGAGAACCTTGAGCACTCGTACCGCATCTGCCGCCTGTGCTGCTATGAAGGTTGCACCGACTGTCCGATCGACGCTGAGCTCCACGAGCGAGGACAGGATCGCGAGTAAGAGCCACGCTCAACTTCCTCCGGCGATACCGGCTCAGTGCTGCGCGATAAGGTAGGCGGCCAGAAAGCCGAGCACCGTAATCAGGCCTATGAAGGGGGGCGCATTCTCGAACGCTTCGGGGATCATGGCTTCGGCCAGCATTGCTAGTACGGCACCCGCCGCGAACAAGAGGATCGCCGGCTCCTGCGCCGATGCCGGGCCGAGCAAAATGTTGCCGATGCCAGCGGCGACCCCAATGAGCAGCGGTATCCCCAGCCAGACCGTATAGACGTACCGACGGGAACGACCGGCCTGTTTCATGCCCGAGGTACTCGACAGACCCTGTGGCACGTTCGCTAGGAAAAAGCCGGCGATCACGGCCAGGCTGATCGCACGGCCGCCGGCGACCGACATCCCGATCACGAGAGCCTCAGGGATGCCGTCAAGCACACTCCCGACGGCGATTGCAGATCCACTGCCGTGAAGCTCCGCCTCGGCCGGCTGCTCGACGCATTCGCCGCAGCGCTTCCGGTTCTTCGCACCACGGCGCGCCAGATACCAGTTTATGCCGCTGAAAACCGCAGCACCTACAGGCAAGGCAACGGTTGGCCATAAGGCCGCCCCGGCCGAATCTGGTCGGACGACAAGTTCAGTGGCTATAACGGCAAACAAGACGCCACCACCGAAGCCCATGACAGCCGCAACCATCCGATGGCTGAGCTTGCCGAAGAAAACGTCAGCCACGATTGCGCCCAGGAGCAAGCCGCTTCCGGACACCAGGCCCCACAGTCCGGCTGTGACGTAAGCCGGCATCGGGATAACAGGAAGGTCCATATGCGCTCAGCTCCTTTCTGAGGATGTCGGCGCGCTCAATCGATTGCTTGCGCATCTGTTGGCAGTGAGACGGGCGAGCGTCTCTCGGTGTTGCCCCATCCTCACCGATCTTTATCCAGGCGCCAAGCGGGACGTGCGAAGTGACAGCTGTATCCCCTCGGATACCGCAGCAGGTACTTCTGATGCTCCGGCTCCGCTTCCCAAAACGGCTCTTCGGGGTTGATCTCGGACAAGACCGGGCCAGGCCATCGACCAGACGCCTCGATCTCGGCGATCGTCTCCAGCGCGACCTCCATCTGACGCTTGTCGGTGTAGAAGATGGCGGAGCGGTAGCTCGGGCCGACATCGCTGCCCTGTTGCTCATACGTCGTGGGATCATGAATCTGAAAGAAAAGCTCGAGCAAGGAGCGATAGCTCAGAACGGCGGGGTCGAAGACCACCTCCACCGCCTCCGCATGGCCATGATGATCATCGTAGGTCGGGTCCGGTGTCTCACCGCCGATGTATCCGACCCTTGTCGAGATGACCCCTCTTCGCTGGCGAAGCAGATCTTCCATGCCCCAAAAGCAGCCACCGGCGAGTATTGCTCGCTCCGTTCGCTCACTTGTAAATCGACCATGGTCTCCCTGTTTGGACACCATGATCAAGCTGCCGGCTCGGAACCCGGTTTGGATTCGGGTGAGTCAACGAGCTCGGTTTGAACATCCGATCCGCGGATGAGCGTAAGGTCGACGGGGCAGCGATCGGCGATTTCGAGTATGCGCGCGCGCTGCTCGTCATCCAGAGGCCCCTCGAGCACAATCGTTCGCGTGAACCGGTCGGGCGGCATCATGTCCGCCACCTTCTTGTGCTCGACCCTCGTGCTCGCTCGTTCGAGCGGAAAGCCCTTTCGGTTCGCATACAGGCGCATCGTCATCACAGTGCAGGCAGCCAAGCCGGCCGAGACCAGCTCATATGGCGACAAACCGCTTCCGAGCCCGCCTACGGATGTTGGCTCGTCTGAAAAAATCGAATGCTCGCCGCTGCGGACCTTGAGTTGAAACTTGCCTGCCAACGTTTCGGTGGCTTCGACCCCGTCCGCAGCCTCGACCTGGGAAAGGTCGGGCATAAGGGGCGGCAGGTAGCGATTTGCCCAGGCCGCCACCATCGCAGAAGCGAAGTTCGCGTCGGCGGCCTCGGCGAGAAGGTGATCGGCCGAGTCGAGCGAGACGAAGCTTTTCGGGTGGCGGGCAGCGCCGAAAATACGCGACGCATGCTCGATCGCGACAACCTGATCGAGGGGGGAGTGGAGAACGAGCAAGGGACGACGCAGCGCAGCAACTGCCTTCTCCACATCCACCTCCTCAACGGCGTCGATGAAGCTGCGACGGATGAGAAATGGCCGGCCGGCGATCTCGACCGACGCTTCGCCTTCACGCCTGATCGTATCGAGATCGTTGGCGTCGAAGATTTTCAGGATATGCTGGAGCTCCGCCGGCGCCCCGATGCTAGCTACGGCTACGATATCTGGCAGGTCGACCGCCGCTACGAGTGCGGCAGTTCCACCGAGGCTATGCCCCACGAGAAGAGAGGGTGTCATTCCCGCCGCCGTCATGGCCTTCGCGGCGGATTTCAGGTCCGTCACGTCCGAGGCGAAATCGACTGCCTCACCCTCGGACCCGCCGATCCCGGTACCAGCAAAGTCAAATCTCAGGACGCCAATGCCGGCCCGCGACAGCGCGCGGGATATATGGACAGCCGCTAGGCTGTCCTTACCGCACGTGAAACAGTGAGCGAAGATCGCCCATCCACGAGGGGTGCCTTCCGGCGCCTCTAGAACCCCGGAGAGAAGCTTGCCCTCTCCGCCGTCAAATGTGAACGAAGTACCCCGCACGTCGATACCTCCCAACATCCATGAGCGCCGTTTCGACGAGAACCGGCGCTCACCTTCGCCGATCAACGATCTCCGCCGGCCCGGTAGCAAGACGATTGTCATCGCCTCGCACGCTATCGTGAGCCAGGCAGCATCAGGCATCGGCGCCCATCACCACGATCCCGTGCTTTTATATGCGTCACGCATATAGACAAGTCCAAACTCGAAAACTATATGCGTCGTGCATACTTCTCCAGCGTGTCTGTCGAAGACGGTCCGCGGGATAGCGTGCGACAAACTCACGGGCCGAGGGGTGATGGAACTCAATCAGGTCAGCTATTTCATAAACTTGGCTGAGACGCTGAACTTCACCGAGGCGGCTCGGTTGAGCGGCGTGTCACAGCCGAGCCTGACTCGTGCCATCCGTCGCCTGGAAGACGAACTCGGCGGTGCGCTGATCTATCGGGACGGGAAGAACAGCCGGTTGACCGGTCTCGGCCAGGACGTTGAAGCAGAATTTCGCCGAATGCTTTTGGCGTTGAGGAGCGTGCGTGATCACTCGGAGAACTGGACGATGGGGCGGCACCGAGTGCTGGACATCGCCGTCGCGCCGACGATCAGTCCGAAAGCGTTCGGCACCTTTTTCGAAAGTGCCTTGGACAAGGTCCCATCCATAGAGATCAGGTTGCATTCGCTGCAATCAGGCGAGGATTCATCGGAGGTGTTATCCGGCAAGTATCACGCTTGCATCCTCCCGAGGGAGGTCCGCCCCGACCGAAAGCTGGATGTCCGTCCTCTTTTTCGAGAGCGCTTCTTACTCGCCTGCGCAAGTGAGCACCCATTGGCAACGGCAGCTATTGTTTGTGGAGAGGACTTGGCCAGATACCCGCTGGTCGATCGCCTGAAGTGCGAGTTTCGCAGCCAGATACAAGAGCACTTTGCGCGCCGCGACGTCGTGATGCGCCCCCGCTTTCGTTCCGAAAGAGAAGATTGGGTTCATCGCATCGTCGCTGAAGGTCGCGCGATATGCATCGTCCCGGAACGATCTGCCGCAGAGACCGGCCTCGTTACGCGGCCTATCGAAGGCTTCACGTTGGAGAGGGAGGTGGTGATCGTGACGGTCTCCGGATCGACGGCTCCGGTCGAAATCCGGAAAATCGCGCAGCTTGCAGCGCGACATGAGTGGCAGTGAGCCACATCGAGCCAAGCGTCAGAGCTATGGAAACTATGCTCACGGCGTATTGGATAAGTGAGAGCGCGGCTGCGATAGTCGACTTGTGACAGTTCAGTCAGGCTGATCGTATTGCGCCTAATACTCTAGACTTAGCATTGGAGGTCTAATCATGAAGTTCGAGAAAACACAGACCGCGATCGATCGCCTTACCCCTGAGCAGCGTCGCATCACCCAGGAACATGGTACCGAACGGCCCTTCACGGGCGAGTACAATGACAACAAGGCGCCAGGCATCTACGTCGACGTCGTGTCGGGTGAGCCGCTGTTTGCTTCCACTGACAAGTTCGATTCGGGCTCCGGCTGGCCAAGCTTCACCAAGCCCATCATCCCGGCACACGTAAACGAAGTCCGGGACAGCTCGCACGGGATGGTGCGGACGGAGGTCAGGTCGGTTCATGGCGACAGCCATCTCGGCCACGTTTTCCCCGATGGTCCAGCCGACCGTGGCGGCCTGCGATACTGCATCAACTCGGCGGCGCTTCGGTTCATTCCACGCGATGAGATGGAAGCCGAGGGATACGGTGAATATCTCGATCAGGTAGAGGAGGCTTAACATGCATCAGCGCGCAGTTCTCGCTGGCGGCTGCTTCTGGGGTATGCAGGATCTAATCCGCAAGCAGCCGGGCATCGTCTCGACCCGCGTGGGCTACACCGGCGGCGATGTCCCCAATGCCACGTATCGAAATCACGGCACGCACGCCGAAGGAATCGAAATCATCTTCGATCCCGAGGTGACGAGCTACCGAAACATTCTGGAGTATTTCTTCCAGATTCATGACCCGACCACGAAGGACCGTCAAGGCAACGACCGCGGGCTCTCCTACAGGTCTGGAATCTATTACGTCGACGAGGAGCAGAAGCGCATCGCCGAAGACACGATCGCCGACGTGGATGCATCGGGGCTTTGGAATGGCAAGGTTGTCACGGAGGTCGAGCCCGTCGGCGACTTCTGGGAAGCAGAGCCTGAGCATCAGGATTATCTCGAGAAGCGGCCGGGCGGTTACACCTGTCACTTCGCGCGACCTGATTGGGTGCTTCCGAAGCGCCAGGATGCCTAGCGCATGCGAGGCGCAAGTTGCTGCACGAGCGGAATGAACGCGCAGCCCGCACGCCTTCAGAAAACTAAGCTGTTCCCTTCGTGGCCGCGTCGCTGTTCGATCCGGGCACGGAGGGAAGTATGATCTGGCATGCTGTCAGAATCGAATTGCCCCGAGGATCGCAGCCGGATGCCAGACCTCTCCTCGTTCCCGATCGCGCGGCGATGGCCAGCCGCGCATCCAGATCGCCTGCAGCTTTACGCGGCGCCGACGCCAAATGGCGTCAAAATCTCGATCATGCTCGAAGAGGTCGGCCTGACCTACGAGCCGCATTTCGTCGACATCTCGAAGAACGAGTCGAAGGACCCCGCCTTCGTATCGCTCAATCCGAACGGCCGCATACCAGCGATCATCGACCCCCACGGGCCAGGCGGCAGGCCGATCGGCGTGTGGGAGTCGGGAGCGATTCTGGTCTATCTGGCGGAGAAGACCGGCCAACTCATTCCGACCGCACCTGAAAGTCGATACGAGACGCTGGCCTGGGTGTTTTTCCAGGTGTCGGCGGTCGGTCCGATGTTCGGTCAGCTAGGCTTCTTCCTGCGGTCGGGGGGCCAAGCTTCCGAAAACGAGCGCCCTGTGCAACGCTTCGCGGGCGAGGCAAAGCGGCTACTCACGGTTCTGGATCGCCAGCTGGATCGGCGCGACTGGATCGTTGGCGACTATTCCATCGCCGATGTCGCGACGCTTGGCTGGGTGAACGCGCTCGTCACATCATATGACGTCGGCGGACTGCTTGAGTTCGAGACCTTCTCCAACATATCAGCCTGGCTCAAGCGCGGGCTCGCGCGACCGGCGGTGCAACGCGGTCTTCTCGTTCCGGAGAGAACTGCATGACCGTCATCGCAAGCTATTATTACAACGAGGGGAAGCGCGTAAGAGAGGTGGCGATCGATGAGCGCGTCGCGGCTGAAAAGAGCCGCTCAGGCTTTTGCTGGATCGGCCTGACTGAACCGACAAAGGATGAGCTTCACTCGCTTCAGAAAACTTACGGCCTTCACCCGCTGGCCGTCGACAATGCGATGCATCCGCAATGTCCCCCGAAGCTCGAAGTCTACAACGACGAACTCTATGTGGTCGCCAATACGGCCGAGCTGGATGGTGACCGGATACGCTACGGCAAAACAGCGATCTTCACTGGCCATAATCATCTGATTACCGTGCGGCACGGCACGCCTGGCGCATTGGGGAATCTCCGGGAGCAGCTTGAGGCGGCGCCAGCGCAATTTGGCAAAGGCGTTGACTACGTCCTGCACGCCATCCTGCATCGCATCGTCGATCAGTACCTGCCGATCTTCGAAATGATCGAAGACGACGTCCTGGCGATGGAACGTCGATCATTGGACGACTTCCTCGGCCGTGAAGAGGTCGCTCGTATCTTCGGCCTGAGGTGCGAGCTGACGAGGTTCCAGCGAACGCTGGGCGCAATGGCGGAATTGGTTCGCAAGCTCGTGCGGGGACACTATCCCTGCATCAGTGCCGAGGTTCGACCGTATTTCAACGATGTCGCGGACCATGTTTCGCGTGTGCAGGCGATGATTGATGGCCTCCTGCAGGTTCTATCCACCGTCTTTGAATTCAGCAGCCTGCTGGAGGCGCAGCGGATCGGAGTCATCACCCGGCAACTCGCTGCCTGGGCCGCGATCCTCGCCGTCCCCACGGCAATCGCCGGCATATACGGCATGAACTTCAAACACATGCCGGAACTCGACACGGCTTACGGCTACTTCGTCGTGCTCGGTGCCATGACGTTGATCTGCCTCTTCCTTTTCATGCGCTTCAAGAAAGCAAAATGGCTGTGAGGACCGCGTCCGGCACCTCTCGCGAGCACGAGCGAATCGACAGCGCAGACCCCGCTGAGAGTGATCGGGTCAAACGAGAAACAGAGGTGCATCCATGACAAGCCAAGTGACCGACGTCCTAGAGGCCGTGCAGGCCTTCGTCGCAAAGGGCTATGATCGCGAATATCGTGTGAAAGACGGGCGCCTGTTTGACCTCGAGCTTGGATCGACGCTGGATGCCTGCGCCGTACAGGTGGATGCCGCTCTGCGCCTGGAAAGTGGCGACGATGCGGAAGACGCCTCGAACATTTACGCGATCACCGATCCCGCAACTCAACATAAGGGACTGCTGATCGATGCTTTCGACGTTTTCGATGAGACATGTCACCGCGATCTGGCCGAACGTCTCCTTGAGCGCCGCGAAACGATGCCGACCGGTGATGAGGATGTTCCGAGCAAGCACGGCCTGCGCAAGGTTTACAAAGCCGAGTTCGACAGCGATCCCGAGCGTTACGTCCTGCGCGAAGGCTTCCCGGATTTTCCAGACTGTCCGTTTGGCGGGGCCTTCAGCATCCTTGGGTTCGACACCGCAGAACAGACCTACGTCTGGCTGGTCACGAGCATCATTCGCGACCCCCGACTCATCCGCATCCCCTATCAGGGCGAAGACGTCATCACAGACGAATAGTGCGGACGGCACGCAGCGCACCATCGTGGCTGTGGATGGTCTTCCAGTGAATTTAAACGAAACTCGACGAGGTGATAATGGATTGGAATAAGGGTCACGTCCGGGAAACGATGCTCTCGCTTGAAACGGCTGCCTTGCACAGTGCACGCGATCACTACTTGGACTATGTTGCCACCGCTCGTCTCGACCGGACTGAGACGATCGAAAACGACGAACAGGCGCAAGCCGAAGTCGCGAGCGACCTAGCGGAAGCGCTCGATGACACACTCGACGATTATGCCGACAAGCTCGACAGGCTCAGGTTGATCGACTTCGGACCGAAGTCCACTGTCGCAGAAGGCGCTCTGGTCAAGCTGTCGGGCCGCTACTTCGTGATCGCCGTCTCGACGAGCAAATTCGTGTGCCACGGGCAAGAGCTCATGGGGATCTCGACGATGGCACCGATCTATCAAGCCATCGAGGGCGCGCGAGCTGGAGAAACCGTACAGTTCAATGGTCGGGACCTTCTGGTGGAGGAAGTCGCTTAGGACGCCACCCCGGCATTCTTAGCGCGACGCGCTCTGGCCACTGTCTCTGGTTTGAATCATCGCGTCGAGCGACGCCGTGATCATCGGCGTGCTCGGGCAGCGGGTGGCCCTCGCCTCCACGGAGTGCTCCGGGCATCTACGGACAACGGCTAGCGCCGAGAGAATGGCCAGCAGCGCTGCAGCGTACAAGAACAGACCGCCGGGACCCGCAAAATTCATTGCGGCCCCACCGACCAAGGGCCCTATCGCAGTTCCGACACCGTTGAGCAGCAGAAGACCGCGCGCGGTGCCCAGCAGCCGACTGGCCGGGAGATCGTCGTTCGCGATGGCTGCGCATAACGAGTAGATTGGAATGCCGAATCCGCCAAAGAGCGCGCCTGCAGCGAGTAGCAGAGGTAGCGGAGCGGAGGCCGCAAACACTATGCCTATGGCAGCCGCCGCAGACGCCAGGGCAGCTCCGGCGATGATCAGATTGCGTGGTACCCGGTCAGAGAGCCAGCCAAGTGGCCATTGCAACGCGATGGTTCCCCCAAGGACAGCGGCCATGAAGGCGGAGATGCCGCCGACGTCGAGGCCGATCCTTTGGGCGAAAGTCGGACCCATCCCCCAGAACCCGCCGATGGCCAGTCCCGCCAGGAAAACGCCGACTGTCGCAAGAGGAGAGATCCTCAGGAGATCCCGGAAAGCGACGAAATCCTGTTCAACCTCGGTCGGCGGATGACCGGGCAGCAGGGTGATTGGCACCACGGCCGCCGATATCAGCACAGACCCGATCAGGAACAACGTCATACCGGCAGGGGGCGCGATATTGAGGAGCGCTTGCCCGAGGGCCCAGGAGCCCATGGAAACCACGCCGAAAATCGAGAGGAGCTGCCCGCGCGTCGACGGCAGCGCATGAGCATTGAGCCAGCTTTCGGTCGACAGGATCATGCCGGCGTAAGCAAGGCCGGTGATCATGCGCAGCGACATCCAGGCAAACGACTCGACCAGCCCGGCATGAAGGAGGGCCGTCATCGAAGCGATGGCTGCGAAGCCGGCGAACGTCCTCACATGGCCAACGGACGTGATAACGCGCGGCAGCAGTAGCGCACCGATGGTGAAACCCGAGAAGTAGGCGGACGTCATCGCGGCAATACTACCACTGGAGAATCCCGCCTGCCCCGCCCGGACGATCAGCAGGGTGCTGAGCAACCCGTTGCCCAGCAGGAGGAAGGCGACGCTCAGCAGCAGAGCCGCCACTGGCGCAAGAGCGAGCCCGCGGGTGCCCGCCGCCTTCATCGTATCCATCAAGTGGGTCATGTCCCACCCCGCCGGATGACCCGCTCAGGCCGATGGGCGACCCCGGCGATCATCCCCTCGCCCGCCTTCCGGTTGGAGACATCACCCAGAAGATCTCCGATTCTCGAACTTGTTGCGCACGTCGATCGGTCCCGTGGCGCCTACCGCACCCTTCCGGACGAAATCGGCCAGAAGCTTAGGCGAGCGGTGGATGACGACGGTCCGATGGCTGTGCCGGATCAGTCGCCGCGCGATGTTGACGCCCTTACGGTCGAGCTCAACGATGCCGATCTTATGTGCTGCTCCGCCTTTCATTACAGCGAGAGGGAGATAGCGGTTCTGAGCTCGTGACATCGGCGTCGCTTTGGACTTCATGAGCTTTTCGCGCGTCGCTGGTATTCGGCGGCACTGATGAACTGGTCGAACGCCTCGCACCAGATCACGACAGTAGTGTATGCGGCGACATCGATGTCGGGCGGGACCGGAACGATGAAGCCATCGAAGGTTTTCACGTCACCGACACGGCGCGAAAGGTGCTTGATCGCAAGGAACTCGTCCTTCGTGCCCGCGAAGCGCGGAGCGAGATAGAGCTTGTAATCCGGGCCAGGGGAGAGGTGGCCGATGTGCGCTACCCGGTCGCGCAACACCATCACGTTCCCGTCGCCCCAATGGACGAAGTCGCTGCCCTTCAGACGACGCTCGAACCGCCCGGTGTAGAGGGCCTCTTTCTCGGTCGATGCGAGAGCTGCTGCATCAGGCGGCGGCGGGGCCGTCAGGATCGGAAGAGCGTAGATGCCCGCAGCAAATCCCAGCGACAGCGTCGCAACATGGGTAGCGGCAAGGATGAGCCCTTGGCGCATCGCTCAAACTCGTTCCAGATGCGCCACCAGCTTGTCAGCATCGAGATGAAAATCTGAGAATATGACTGCTCCGCCGGCGTCTATCACGCTGAACCAGGGCGTCCCACGTGTGCGGTAATCCTCCATAAAAGTCGGAAGACGCGTTCCCTCCGGGATCGGATCATGGCCAAACGAGACAGGCAGATCATATTTCACCTGGTTCACTCGAAGCTTTTCGAAGGTGTTCTCATGCTCGCCCTCGAACACCGTCTGGATCACTGCAAAGCCGACTCCCCTTGTGGCCAGACTGGCATGGAGCCGCTGTAACGTAGGGAAACCGTGCAGGTGGCAGCCACGGCACCAGTGCTGAAACGCGAAGAGAATCTTCGGCCCTTCCCCCAGATCGGATAGCGTGACGGGGACGTCCAGCGGCGTGCCGTCAACGTCTATCCATTGCCTGACACGGAGTTCGGGGGCGGGTTGTTCGGCAGAGGTCATTGTAACCGTCATTGTCCTTCGGTTTACCGGTTGAGACTCACAAGTTGTTTTCGCCTCACGCGGCCGCAATTGTGTTTGCTCGGCTATTGCATATGACCTATCGCACCTGGGATCATTGCATCACCTTTTTCGGCATCGAGGCTGACTGGGGCGTCTCTACAATGCCGCCTGTGCATTTTCTTTACCAATAGCGCCCGGCTATAGTTTCTATAGCCGAAACCGTCAGCCGATGGTTTTCCGTTTTGCTTCACTACATAGTTGGCATGACAGACACTGGAGTTTCGTATCGCCAGCATCGCGAGCTCGGCGATGTCGCGTGGCTGCGCGACTATGACTGCGGCAAAGCGCTGGCCGCCGCGCAGCGCAAACCAGTGCTGTTACTGTTCCAGGAGGTGCCAGGGTGTTCGACCTGCGTGCATTTCGGACAGGACGTTCTGACGCATCCGCTGATGGTAGAGCTAATCACCGATCGGTTCGTCCCGGTGGCGATCTTCAACAATCATCCCGGTGCGGATGCCCATATCCTACGCCTTTATGGCGAGCGATCCTGGAACAACCCGGTTGTGCACTTTCTTCGACCCGACGGAACCGAGCTGCTGCCCCGATTGGCCGATCGCTACGACGCGCTCGCCCTTCACGAAAGTCTCAGCGCCGCTCTGCGGACGCTCGACGGCAACGTTCCCGCGTATTTCGACCTGCTCGGGCGCGACTTGCTCACTGAGGCCGGCCTCAGCGAGGAGACCATCTACACGACGCCATGTTTCTGGTCGGGCGAGACGAGCCTTGCTCAGCATCCGGCGGTGATCACGACCGATGCGGGGTGGGTCGATGGCGAGGAAGCAGTGCAGGTTCGATTCGATCCGCAAGCGGTCACGCTTGCCGATCTGAACGCTTATGCTCGTGCGGAAGGCTTTGCTCCGGCAGAGCGTGGCAGCTTCAGCTTGGATCGCGAGCCGCAATTCTACCTGCGCAAGAACCCCGTGCGCCATCTCCCGCTGACGGCGGCGCAGCGAACTCAGATCAACCTAGCCGTCCCGTATCGCACCCCGATCACCGACTTGCTCAGCCCGCAGCAGTCCGCTTGGCTCGCAGACCCGCTCTTGCAGCGTGTGAGCGATGGAGAAACTTACGGCCGAGATATTCGCCATAGCTGGTCAACGCTGAGGGCGCAGCTTGGCGCGGCTCGCAAAGTGGACTGATGCGGAAGGCTCACATCGAACCTCAGAAGCTTGATTGGCTTCGGTTGCCGTTGGCCGTCGAGCGGGCTGCTGTGCGTCGATCAAGGCGCTGCCGCTTAGGCCAGGCGCGTCGGCAAACACGTCAAAATAGCCCGTATTTCCGAGCGTAAAGAGCCAAGCCCGTCGCTCGATCCCCTAGGCCTTTGCCCGAGCGAGCCCGCGCCGGGGACGACAATCTGCTGCGATCTGATCGCCCGCGCGGCTATTGAAACTATAGCCACCGGGTATTTGGAATGGGCGTTGTCACAGAGGTATAGTCATAGCGCAGTCGTCACGATTCATGACGAAACAAGTTTGATTTACTTTGGCAGAGCTCAGGTACCGAGTCTCCTCTCAACTCGTCGTCGGACGGATCCGCGTGCGAAAGGCTTGTAACGCAGGAGAGTGAACGGAAAGCCAGGCCCGTGCTGTCGCGACGAAAAGGAGGGTCTGGATGGTCACAAGAGGTTTTACCGGACGCGGATCCGGCGGCGACCAGTCCAGCCGGATCCCCCCTGGGCAGCATCTCGTTGAGAATTTCCCGGTTCTGACGGCGGGGCCGACTCCGGATGTCGACACATCGAAGTGGAATTTCACGGTTAAGATCGGACCGAAGCCCGTCAAGGTCTGGAACTGGAGCCAATTCAACGCTCTGCCGCAGACCAAGGTAAAGAAAGACATCCACTGCGTTACTTCCTGGTCTAAGCTTGATACGGCATGGGAGGGCGTGTTGATCGAGGATATCCTGGCCGATGCCGGGCTCGAGCACCCAACCGATTTTGTCCTGGCCCATTCCTACGACGGCTACTCAACGAACGTCCCGCTGGCGGATCTCCTCTCAGATAAGGCGATGGTGGCGCTCAAATATGCGGGCCAGCCGCTTGCGCGTGATCACGGCGGCCCGGCAAGACTGCTCGTCCCCCACCTGTATTTCTGGAAATCGGCCAAGTGGGTAAAGGCGCTGCAGTTCACAATGCGCGATGAAGCCGGCTTCTGGGAACTGCGCGGCTACCACATCTACGGCGATCCCTGGCGCGAGCAACGATACACTCATGATTGATAGCGCCGTGCAAGCCGCGTCGTGGCAACTGTCGGTGATTGATCGGATCGTCCAGCAGACACCGGGCATCAAGAGCTTCTTCCTACGGTTGCGCGATCCATTCACGCATGTGGCGGGCCAGCACGTCGACGTGCGTTTGACGGCCCCTGACGGCTACAAGGCGATGCGCAGCTATTCGATCGCTTCGCCGCCCGATGAATCCGGCATTCTTGAACTCGCCATCGAACGCTTGACCGATGGGGAGGTATCGCCCTTCTTTCACGACGTTGCGGCGGTCGGTGACGAGATCCAGGTTCGCGGCCCGCTCGGCGGACACTTTCTCTGGCCGGGGGACGTCGCCGAACCAGTGCTCTTGATCGGCGCAGGATCGGGCCTGGTGCCGCTAATGGCGATGATCCGGCAACGCCGCGCATCGGCACAGACTGTGCCGACCGCGCTGCTTCTTTCGTCCCGCACTTCTCACGACGTCCTGTTCGCCGACGAGCTGCAAGCAATTGAGTTCGATGATCCCGGCTTCGTGCTGTCGTTGGCAATCACGCGTGAAGCGCCCAGACGCGAGACCGACTTCGCGCGACGGATCGATGGGACAATGGTCCAGGAGGTCATCGGTCGGCTTCCCCGCGCGCCGGCGCATGTCTTCGTCTGTGGGTCGAACGGCTTTGTCAACATAGCGACCGATGGCGTGCTGCTCGCCGGTCTGGGCACCGCGGCAATCAAGACCGAGCGCTACGGTGGCTAACGGCGCAGATCCCGCCCTGCCCCACGGGCCGAGGACCCGATGCCGCGGCGCCCGCCGGGCTGGGGCTGTCGCCATGACGATCGTCGCACGACAGCTTCAGCTAGAAACCTGCCCTGACAGGCTGCCCCTGCGCTCCACATTTCAGGCTGTCGAGCGTTCTCTCAATGCTCTGCATGTCAGGCAACTCCTCGTCCGCCACAGTCGGTTTCCAGTGCTTCCCTGCATGCGTCAGCATATCGCCCGGGGCAAAAGGCACAGGCCGCCTTTCGAGCCAGGCCGGCTGCTGCGTGGTGCAACTTTCCCAATCCAATCCCAGAATTCCGGGAGACCATCATGAGTCGCTTCGCCAAACCAGTCTTCTTGGCTGCCGGTCTTCGGACGCCCTTTGGACGCGGAGGCGGAGCGCTGGCGGCCTATGACGCGGTCTCGCTGTCTGTCCCGGTGGTGCAAGCGATGGCTCAGCAAGCAGAACCCGACCTCTTCGTCTGGGGAACCGTGATCCCCAACTTGGGCTGGAGCAACATCGCGCGCGAGGTCTGGCTCGACGCCAAGCTCAATCCGAGCGTCCCGGCTTTCTCGATAGTTCTCGCATGCTCGACCAGCATGACAGCGACCTTTGCTGCGGCGGGAATGCTGGGCGCCGGAGCCGACCTGACGCTAGTCGGTGGGGCCGAGGTCATGAGCCGACCGTCGCTCGCGCTGACGGCCGCATCTTCAAAGCGGCTTACAGACCTGTTCGCGAAGGATGCCGCCGCTGCGCTGGCCGAGCTGCAGTCGCTCACGCCACGGGACTTTGTTCTGCCGACCAAGGGTTGGGCGAACCGTATCACCGGAAGAACCATGGGCGATCACATGGAGGAGACTGCGAAGGCGTGGAATATCTCGCGCGCGGCTCAGGACGAATGGGCGCTCAAGAGCCATCGGCGTGCGGTCGACGGCTGGAATGACGGCTTCTTTGACAATCTCGTGATCTCGCTTCCTGAGCTGGCGCGCGACGCCAATCCGCGTGCCGATACGTCGGCCGAGCGGCTTGCCGCGCTGAAACCGGCTTTTGACCGGGACAGCGGGCTGGGAAGCATTACGGCCGGCAACAGCTCGCCGATCACCGATGGCGCGGCCGGCTGCTGGGTCGCCAATGAGGCAGGCGTAAGCAGACTGCCGACCGGTACGCCGCACGTCCGGCTTGTTGATTATGAAGTGTCGGCCGTTGATCTTCATACCGAGGGCCTGCTGATGGCGCCATCCTATGGCATTCCGCGCCTGCTCGCACGGCATCAGCTCGCCTACCCCGACATCGCGCTATGGGAAATTCACGAGGCGTTCGGAGCGCAGGTGCTGGCGAACGTTGCGGCCATCACCGATCCGGACTGGGTGCGTGCCAAGGCCGGCGTCGAGGAAGACCTGGGCCCGTTCGACTGGGATCGCGTCAATCCAATGGGCGGCTCGGTGGCGATCGGGCATCCGTTCGGCGCCACCGGCGCCCGCGACCTTAGTCAGGCGGTGAAAGAGCTGTGGGCGCTGCCGGTCGGATCACGTGCGATCGTCAGCATCTGCGCCGACGGCGGGCAAGGCACCGTCGCGCTTCTCGAACGCGTCTGAAAGAGTTCAGCTATGAAAGCCATCCGATTCCACGAATTCGGCACCCCGGACGTGCTTCGATACGAAGATGCCCCAATGCCAGACATCAAGCCAGGAGAGGTACTGGTCCGCGTCCTCGCCGCAGGGATCAACCCGCCAGACTGGTATCTAAGAGAAGGGTATAAGGCTTTGCCACCGGAGTGGCGGCCGAAGGTCGCATTTCCTGTCATTCCCGGGTCGGACGTCTCCGGCGTCGTCGAAGCCGTCGCCGATGGCGTCACAGGTTTTGCACGCGGCGACAGTGTATTCGGAATGATCCGTTTTCCCAGCTTCGGCGACAGCCTGGGATATGCCGAGTACGTCTCTGCGCCTGCCGGCGATCTCGCCATCAAGCCTCTTGGGATAGATCACATCCACGCCGCCGCCGCACCGATGTCAGGGCTGACGGCGTGGCAATTCCTGATCGCCTTGGGGCACGACGAGGCCAATCCGTTGCAGCCAGTCAGGCACGAGCCGGTTCCCCTCGAGGGACGAACCGTTCTCGTCAATGGCGCGGCGGGTGGAGTTGGTCATCTCGCGGTTCAGCTGGCGAAATACCGGGGAGCGCGCGTCATCGCCAGTGCGTCCGGCCGTCACGAGGCTTTCCTGCACGATCTCGGCGCAGACGAGTTCATCGATTACACAAAGACCGCACCCGAGAACGTCGTGCGCGACGTGGACCTGGTTGTCGATGCCGTGGGCGGCCCCACCGCCGATCGCTTTCTGCAGACCATCCGGCACGGCGGTGCGCTATTTCCCATCTTCCCTCTGGGATTTGCCGGTCACGACGAGGCGGTCGCCCTTGGCATCACGGTATCCGCGACGCAGGTGCGCTCGAATGGCGGACAACTCGCCGAACTCGGCCGCTTGCTCGGTGATGGCACGATACGTGTCGCCGTAGATAGCACGTTCCCGCTCGGCCAGGCGGCGGCGGCCCACGAGCGTGCTGCTGCCGGGCACATTCAAGGCAAGATCGTGCTCACCGTCGATGATGCAGAGCAGGGACATAAGCAGGCGGACGCCACGACAAACTGGCCTCCGCGCATCCACGGACATTGAAGCTGTGACCTTTGACCAGCTTCTTCCTCGGCCACACCGCCGGCTCGCACGCGCGCTGAACATGCGGTGCGTCGCCCGTACCCCGATCGGCGCCGCACCAGCGCAGCAAGCTTTGTTCAGAGCAGACCAATGATCGTGAGGGCCGACACCGCAATCGCCCGGGGTGCTCAACGCGCCAGCGCCCTTGCTGACCTGATGGTTCTCGACACACCTGAGGAACCAGCCTTTGACGACCTCGTCTTTATGGCCGCAAAGGCTTGCAACGTCCCGATCGCGCTCATCACCCTGCTCGACGTCGATCGGCAATGGTTCAAAGCCAAGTACGGCCTGGACGTCCGCGAGACCGAGATCGATCACTCCGTATGTCAGATCGAGATCGATCATGGAGACATGCTGGAAATCACGGACCTGACCGCCGATCAGCGCACCAAGCGCAACCCGCTCGTCACCGGCGGCCGACGCTTTCGCTCGTATGCCGGAGCACCGCTGATACTACGCTCAGGGGCAATCGTCGGCCGCTTGTGCGTTATCGACACCGAGCCGCGGCCGGAAGGGCTGAACGAGTTGGAACGAGCGATGCTGCGAGCGCTCGCCCGCCTCGCGAGCGAAAATCTCGAACTTCGCCGTACCGCAAAGGCAAGTGATCGTCTGACGGAGTTGCAAGCCGCTTTGGTCGATATCGGCGAGGCTATTCGCAATAGTGACGATGCCGGGCAGATGGCATCAGCTACCGCCGCCATCGTCGGGCGGGTGCTGAGTGCAGATCGCGCTGGCTTGGGCCTGATCGATGACGCTGTGGAGATGCTCGAAGTCGAAACAGACTGGACCGCTCCCGGCGTCCTCAGCGTCGCCGGCCGTCACGCGCTTGACGATTATGACGGCTTGCAAGAGCCTCTCTCCGATGGCGATCCGCTTGTCGTATCAGACGCGCTCGCGGACGAACGCACGTCCCCCAACCTAGCGCTCGCAATGCGCAATGGGGTGCGTGCGCTTGTCGATGTGCCGGTGCGGGACCCTGGCAGGACGACTGCTCTGTTCTTTGTCCACTCGGCAAACCCGAGGCATTGGCTCGCAGAAGAGATCGCGTTTCTCCGCACCGTCGCTGATCGCCTCGAGGCCGGCGTGGCACGCCATCGCTCAGAGGAGCAGCAGCGCATTGTAAATGGTGAGATCGCGCACCGGCTCAAGAACATGCTGACCATGGTTCAAGCGATTGCGAGTCAGACGCTCCGATCAGCGAGTGACCGCGAGTCCGTTTACGCCTTCGAACGCCGTCTGATGGCTTTGAGCGCCGCTCACGACGCTCTGCTCCAAAATAGCTGGGCGCAGGCCGACCTTGCATCGATTGCGGCAACCGTCATTGAGGCGGTCGGGTTCACGGACCGCGTCAAGATAGACGGCCCACCGGTCGCGCTGTGGCCACAAGCCGCGATGTCCTTCTCGCTGATTGTGCATGAGCTTCTGACAAACGCCTGCAAATACGGATCCCTAAAAGGCGAGAGCGGCAACGTCTCGCTGACGTGGGATATAGAAAGCAATAATGGCGACGAGCGCCTCACGGTCAAATGGCGCGAATGGGGTGGACCTCTCGTCATCCCACCGGCGCGACGCGGCTTCGGCTCGAAGCTCATCAGCATCGGTCTAGTCGGCACTGGCGGCGTGGACGTTCGCTACGATCCGGCTGGCTTTGAGGCCGATTTGCAAGCCCAGATGCGCCATCTGACGAGGGGCTGACAGAGAAATGCGCATAATGGTGAGCCCCGTGGTTCTCGTCGTGGAAGATGAGCCACTTGTTCGGCTGTTCGCTTCAGAAATAATCGAAGAGGACGGCTTCGAAGTCCTTCAGGCGGCTGATGCCACCGAAGCGATCGTCACTCTGGAAGCACGCCTGGATGTCCGTGTCGTCTTTACCGACGTGGATATGCCAGGCGGAATCGATGGCATCATGCTGGCTCTCTGCATTCGCGAGCGCTGGCCCGACATCCAGATCATCATCACGTCAGGCAGGCCGTGGCCAGCGGAAACCAAGCTGCCCAACGACATGGTCTTCTTCTCGAAGCCGTATCGTCAGGACCGGGTGCTGGAGACGGTCCGGAAAATGGCCGCATGATGGTCCGCGCCTGCGCACTCTGCATCAACGCCGACGCAAGCTCGAATCGTATGACGGGACGGGCCGCTCGTAACCGCAAACCTCAGCTACTCCGGTCGTCGGAGAGGGATCCCTCGCCATGCTGCTGCTGATCCTATCTTACCTTGCCGGCGTGCTGACCATCATCAGCCCGTGCATCCTGCCGGTGCTCCCCTTCGTGTTCGCGCGAGCGGGCCAACCATTCATTCGTAGCGGTCTGCCGCTTCTGTTGGGAATGGCGGTGACGTTCGCCGGAGTGGCAACACTGGCGGCCGTTGGAGGCAGCTGGGCCGTGCAGGCGAACAGCCTCGGAAGAGCGGTGGCTCTGCTGATACTGGGGCTGTTCGGTCTGCTGCTGGTGTTCCCCGCGCTCGCCGACCGAGCCACGAGACCGATCGTCGGTCTGGGCGCACGGATTACGGAAGCGGCCGGCCCCGAGCGGACTGGCGCCAGCTTTTGGCCATCACTGCTCCTGGGCGTAGCTACCGGTCTTCTTTGGGCGCCGTGCGCCGGGCCTATCCTGGGGTTGGTGCTAACTGGGGCCGCGTTACAGGGCGCCACCATCGGCACATCGCTACTGCTGCTGGCCTACGCCGCCGGCGCAGCAACATCGCTCGCATTTGCGCTGCTCATCGGCGGACGCGTGTTCGCCGCAATGAAACGGTCGATCCGTGTCGGAGAGTGGTTCCGCCGCTCCCTTGGCGCGCTCGTGCTTCTCGCCGTGGCCGCCATCGCGCTGGGGCTCGATACCGGCCTCCTGACCAAGCTCTCGCTCGCCGGCACATCGACTGTCGAACAGAGGCTGCTGGACAGCCTGCGGCCGGACGATCGCTCGGAGCAGACCAGCACCCTGGGAGACGGGCCGCTCGGCTTCGAGGGAGAATTAGCCTCGCTTTCCGGCGCGACGGCTTGGCTGAACTCCCCGCCACTCTCGCGTGAGGCATTGCGCGGCAAGGTCGTGCTGGTCGACTTCTGGACATACAGCTGCATCAACTGTCTGCGAACCTTGCCCTATGTCAGAGCCTGGGAAGCGAAGTACCGGGCGGCCGGCCTTGTCGTGATCGGCGTTCACGCGCCCGAGTTCGCCTTCGAAAGGGATCCCGAAAACGTCGCGAAGGCCGTGCGTGATCTTGGCGTCACCTATCCTGTCGCGCTCGATAACAATCATGCGATCTGGCGCGGCTTCAACAATAGCTATTGGCCAGCCCACTACTTCATCGATGCGCGGGGACGCATCCGATATCATCATTTCGGTGAGGGAAATTACGCCGAGTCCGAGAAGGTCATCCAAAGGCTTTTGGCCGAGAATGGTCGTGCCGTCGGCGACATGCGGACCGTCACTGTACGCACTAAGGGAGCCTCCGCGGCAGCGAGCTGGAACGACGTACGCTCGGCCGAGACTTATCTGGGGCATCTGCGAGCTGAGCGTTTCGCGTCGCCGGGCGGCTTCGTACGCGACACGGGACACGAGTATGTCGCACCGCCGCGACTGCCTCTGAATGCCTGGGCCTTGGCCGGACGCTGGCTTGTAGGATCGGAATATGCCACGGCCCAATCCACCGGTGCTCGCATCGTCTATCGCTTTCATGCCCGCGACCTTCATCTCGTGCTTGGCCCATCCGCGACGGGCCGGCGGGTACGGTTCCGGGTGACGATCGATGGCAAGCCACCGGCGGGAGATCACGGCACGGACATCAATGACGCCGGGAACGGCATGATCGAAGGGCAGCGTCTCTATCAGCTAGTGCGGCAGAAGAGCGCTGTTCGTGAGCGCACCTTCGCGATTGAGTTCCTTGACCCCGGCGCTCAAGCTTTTGCCTTCACCTTCGGCTGAGATGAGGTGCAGGAATCCTCGCAATCTACCTCGTCCACAAACGATCGGAAACACTTGCCGTGACACCTGAGATTCTCCTCTACACAACCAGCTGGTGCCCCTTCTGCAGGCGCGCGAAGGCTCTGTTCACCGAAAAGGGCCTGAAATGGACTGAACACAACATCGAGGACGACCCTGCTCAACGGCAGGCGATGGTGGACGCGTCAGGCAGAAGCACCGTTCCGCAGATTTTCATCAACGGCGAGCACATCGGGGGCTCGGATGACCTCTTGGAGCTCGATGCCCGAGGCGGGCTCGACAAGCTTCTCGCCGGCGAGGCCTCGGCACCTGAATGACGGACCGCTCAGCCAAATCAGAGAGCGAAGGAGCACATTATGGTCTCGGCAGTATGGAACGACGCCACTATCGCAGCGAGCGACAAGACCGTGATTGTCGAGGGCAATCACTACTTCCCGCCTGAGACGGTCGATCATAGCCGGCTAGAGGAAAGCGAGCATTCGTCCGTCTGTCCGATAAAGGGTCGGGCGCGGTATTATCACGTTCTGGTGGGCGGAGAGCGCAATCCGAACGCGGCTTGGACGTACCCGAACCCGACCACGAAAGCCGAAGCGATCAGAGATCATGTCGCATTCTGGAAAGGCGTCGAGGTTGCGTAGCCCGCTCCGCGCAGGGCGCGGCGTTTGATGCCGGCGACGCTTCACGCTCGCGTCTACGGACAAATTGAGCGCGCGCTCGATGCGCTGGAGAGGTCTGGCGACCTTCCGGCCGGGCTAGCACGGACCGGCTTGACGCTGGAAACGCCGTACAGCGCCGCTCACGGCGATCTGTCGACCAATGCCGCTATGGTGCTGGCCAAGGATGCAGGCGTCGCCCCCCGGCAGCTCGCCGAAAAGCTGGCGCACCGGATGGCAGCGATCAACGAGGTTGCCAGTGTCGAGGTCGCTGGGCCGGGCTTCATCAATCTGCGCCTTACCGACGACGCGTGGCGCGACGAGCTCGCGGCGATCGTGGAAGCGGGCGAACGATATGGAGGATCCGCCTCCGGCGCTGGCAAGACGGTGAACGTCGAATATGTGTCGGCCAATCCGACAGGCCCGATGCACATGGGCCATTGCCGCGGTGCGGTCGTTGGGGACGCGCTGGCGAACCTGCTGGCTTTCACCGGACACCGCGTGATCCGCGAGTACTATGTCAACGACGCTGGCGGCCAGGTGGACGTCCTCGCCCGCTCGGTGCATCTTCGCTACCTCGAGGCGCTCGGCGACAGCGTCGTCGATATTCCGGAGGGCCTTTATCCCGGCGACTACCTCAAGTCCGTTGGCTACTCCCTGGCGGCGGACTACGGCGACCGTTACCGAGATGCTCCGGAGGCTGCTTGGCTGGTAACTTTCCGCTCGCGCGCCGTCGCCGCGATGATGGAGATTATCCGCGACGATCTTGCTCTGCTCGGCATTCATCATGATCGCTTCGCGTCAGAAGCCGAGCTCCTCGCTGCAGGGAAGCCCGCCGCCGCTGAGCGTTGGCTGCGCGAGCGCGGCCTGATCTATGACGGCGTCCTTGAACCGCCCAAGGGAGACGCGCCGGAAGGATGGCAACCGATCGAGCTGCCGCTTTTCCGCTCCACTAGCTTCGGCGACGACCAGGACAGACCCATCCGCAAGGCGGACGGTAGCTGGACCTACTTCGGCACCGATCTGGCCTATCACTTCGAGAAAGCCCGCGATGCCGATGAGATGGTCAACATCTGGGGTGCGGATCACGCAGGCACGGTGAAGCGCATTGTTGCGGCCACCGCGGCCCTTACCGAGGGCCGCAGCCGCTTTGATGTCAAGTTGGTGCAGATCGTCCGGCTGCTTCGCGACGGCACCCCGGTCAAGATGTCGAAGCGTGCCGGCAACTTCGTGACGCTCGCCGACGTCGTGCGCGAGGTCGGCAAGGATGCCGTCCGCTTCACCATGTTGACCCGCAAGGCAGAGGCGCCGATGGATTTCGACTTCGCGAAGGCGGTCGAGGCTTCACGGGATAACCCGGTCTTCTATGTTCACTACGCCCACGCGCGCATTCAGTCGCTTTCTCAACGAGCAAGCGCGGCCGGAGTCGTATTGAGCGGCAAACCCGACCTAACCCCATTGGACACTCAGGACTTAACTCTCGTTAAACTGGCAGCTCAGTTTCCGCGAGTAGTGGAAGCGGCCGCGTCGGCGCGCGAGCCGCATCGAATCGCCTTCTTCCTTGCCGATCTCGCGGCGGCTTTCCACGCCGCTTGGAACGCGGGCATCGATGATCCGGGGCGCCGTTTCATACGTGCCGATAACGCGCCGATCAGCCGCGCACGGCTCTTCCTGGCAGGCGCCATCGGGCAGGTTTTTCGTAACGGCCTTGCGCTCATCGGCGTCGAGCCGGTGCAGCATATGCCCAGAACGCCGTGAAGTGCGATCAGGGAGTCAAGGTGGCTGCGCATGCGCTGATCAAGCAGGTTACCTTTCTATTCGGCGCGCCTGATGCGGATCCGCCAGCGCGCCCGCCCGCCAACGGAAACGACTTTCGGTAATGCATCAAGTATCTGAGATGGCGAATGCCACCTTCGAGGCAGCGCTGGAGCGGCTACCACGGGGTTTCAGCGAGGGGTTTTTCGACGGCCACCGCTACGGCGTGACGGTACAGCGATCTGAAGACGGTCGGCGGAACAGCTTGTTTGCGAGAGATCTCGCCGGCACCGACATCGTCAGCTTCAACCTGTACCGTATGCTTGACGGCAGCACGTTGCTGAGACCTTGCGAGATGTCGTCGGAGAAGGTGGTGAACTTCGTTCTCGGATTCACCCCTGCCGAGTAACCATCATCTCGCAACCTACGGGATCAGAGACGCTTTGCTATCCGCTTGCGCGGTCGCTCGAGGCTATCGAAACTATAGCCGCTAGTCATTGGACTTCGATCAGAGGCAAAATCATTCTGTTGGTCTCTACGGCCGAAAGGGAATCGATACCGGCTCCTGTTAAAGCCACCGATCAGGGAGCCTCTCGATGACCAATGCCAGCCCTGCGCCAGTCGCAACCCCGACCGACCTTGATGAGTCCGCGACGATGACCGTGGCGGACGCTCTCAAGATCATCCTGGCGAACAGCTACGCGGTCTACCTCAAGACCAAGAATTTCCATTGGCATGTCTCTGGACCCTATTTCAGGGACTACCATCTCCTCCTCGATGAGCAGGCGGCCGAGATCCTCGCTGTCACCGACGCCATCGCCGAGCGCGCCAGAAAGACGGGCAACCGAACACTGACTTCCATCGGCGACATAGCACGCCACCAGACGATCATAGACAATGATGCCGAAATCGTGACGCCACAGGACATGCTGGCCGAGCTGAGGGCCGATAACCTGCATATGGTGGAGGCGTTTCGGCGGGCGAAGGAAGTCGCGGATGAGGCGAAGGATAACGCCACCTCCGGCCTCATTGACACTTGGACCGATGAGGCTGAGCGTCGTGCCTGGTTCCTGTTTGAAGCCAGCCGGCCCGCCTGACGAGATACTGAAGGTAGACGTTGATGAAGGTTGGCCTTGGTGGCGGTTGCCACTGGTGCACCGAGGGCGTGTTTCAGGCGCTACGAGGTGTTACCCAGGTCGAGCAAGGATTCCTGCAATCTGAGCCACCGGCGGACACCTGGGCCGAGGGCGTTGTCGTGACCTTTGACCCGTCCGCCATCAGCCTGGGGACTCTCTCCGAAGTGCATCTCAGAACGCACTCCTCCAGCAGAGCACGCTCAATTCGCGGAAAGTACCGCAGCGCGATCTATATCTTCGAGCCTGGCCAGCGTTCCGAGGCTGAGCAGGCCGTCCGCCGGTTCGCGGCACAGGCTGCGAAGGATATTCACACGCAAGTGATGCCCTTCGTTGGCTTCCTGCCGTCGGACGAGCGCTACCAAAACTACTATCGCACCGATCCCAGCCGGCCGTTTTGTCGCCGGTACATAGATCCGAAACTCGATCTCATCCGACGCGAGTATGCGGATATTGCGCTGACCGACGTCCACGAGCTTGGCGAGGCGCCAAGCGGCGCCGGCGCTCATAAGGGTGGCTGCTGACCCGCCGCTACAACGCTATCGGCCTTGACGGATCGACAGCCAAAAAGAGATGCTATATATGCGTCGCGCATATTAATTGGGATTTTCGGTTGGCATCTCCTCGTTCCAAGCGGATGCGGTCTAGAATGGGTCGCGCAGGACAAGACCTGTATCGCGAGGTGTCCGTGATCATGCGCCGGGCCGAGCTTCTACGGCGTATTCGTGCGGCCAGGCGGCAAGATACGGGACCAATGTTCAATTTGGTAAGGTCCAAGTTTCTAATTGCCGAGTGCGCCAGAGGGGACCTAGCTCTGCTGCGATGGGCGCTCGTCCTCGTGTTGCTCTGGTCCGGTGCCATGAAGTTCACAGCCTACGACGCCTACAACATCGCTCCTTTGATTGCCGAAAGTCCGATCTTAAGCTGGTTGAGCGTCTTCGGGGTGCAGGGCGAGAGCAACTTCATCGGTTTCATACAGCTTGCGACCGCGTTCGCCCTAACTGCAGGAGCTTTCAGCGCTTTGTTCTCGGCGCTCGGAGCAGCCATGTCGATGTGTTTCTCCCTGATCACGCTGTCCTTCTTCGTCACCACGCCAGGAGTGGCGGAGTCCTCCGCAGGTGGGTTTCCGGCCATCTCGGCAATGCCTGGCCAGTTCCTGCTCAAGGACACGGTGCTGCTCGCTGCGTCCCTCGTTCTACTTCTCAATTCTATCCGGCGGATGCGCACGCTCGCATTCGCACGCTAGGACTGCCGCTCAGCCAGCGCTTCTGCCAGCGTATTAGTGTCGGGGACAGTTCCGATCTTTCCCGTAAGCGGGGCCTGAGGGCCGCCTTGCGTAATGCCCATTCGCCGGGATGATTGCCGCTCTTTGAGCGAGGTGGCGGGTGTCGGACGAGATCGAGGATTCAGCAAGCGAACGGGCGATTAATCATACGAGTAATCGTATGAGTAGTCGGATCGAGGTCGTTAGCCGGGTGTCGGGCCGTCGGCGCTGGACGGTGGAACAGAAGCTGGCCGTATTAGGCGTCACCTCAAGGTTTGTGCGCCAGACAACGATTTGGCAGACATAATGCGAACATCGGCTAATTAGCGAGCTTGAGGCGCGACATGGGATCGTTGAGCTGGCGGAATTCACCGCCAGGCGGACGCTCCGCCTGCCCTCAAAGGCAGCCGCCGGGCAGGCTACGCCGCGGGGTACGATGCTACTGACATGGCCAAGCCTTCGCTAACGAGCGTTCAGCTCCGGCCACCATATGAACACTCATAAAATAGCTATTCTGCTCCGCCCAGCGTAAATATGCCGCGCGCAGCGCCGATCGGTCATAGCGTGGAGCGCGGCATTCCGCTTTTCGCGCGACGATCATCATGTCGAGCACGCCTTGGAGGTAAGCGCCGCATCGCGGCTCATTCGCTTGACAGCTTACGAACAACGCCGAGCCCGTCGCCGACGCGGGTTCGGTTTGGCCGATCGCACTATCAGGCAGGGCGGCCAAAGCGGCGCATAACAATATCCATCGCCTTGGCCGCATTTTCGTCTCCTATTCCGCAGTATCATTTCGGAAGGGGCGCACGGCCCTCGACGGCCGGCGCCCCGTGCTGATCCATCATTCGCGGCCGAGCACCTGGCCTTCGGGCGTGACGAACAGTTCGATCGTCTTTCCGTCGCTGTTCTTGCCCTTGATTTCATAGAGCGTGCTTCCGTCCGCCTTTCGGGTGACTTGCTCCGCTTTGCTTATTGACGCGAGTTGCGCGCGTGCCGCGTTCATCGCGGCCTCGGGCACCTGAGCAAGCGGGATGTCTCGTTCGCTGTGCTTGCCGATTATCCGGTTTTCGTTCGCCTCGTGGTTTTGCGCGATCGCCACGCCCGCGATCGCCAGCGCGGCCGCGCCCACGCCTGCGACAACAGTGAGAGTTCGTTTGCTAGCCATGTTCCATTCCACTTCCTGCATAAGGGCCGTGGGGTCGGGCGGGCGGCGGTTACGGCCCAATGAGCCGTCGTCCGAGTTCAACTCCTCTGATTGTTCATCCTGTCGAGCGCCGCGCGCAGCCCACGGGCGAGCTTGGCTGCGTCGTCGTTGGCCCAGAAGTGCATGAAGAACAGCCGCGGCTCGTCGTTTAGCATATGATTATGCAGCGCCGTGACCTCGATCCCGTTCGTCCGCAGCACGCGCAGGACCGGATCGACCTCGTTTGCGACAAGTACGAAATCGCCGGTGATGGCGGCTCGGCCGTCCCCGGTTGGCTGAAAGTTGATCGCGGTCGCCGTGCCCATCGTCGGCGGAGTCTCCATATCGCCGTCCATCAGCCGCTCGGCGCGCGGAAAGCTGTATTGGAGGATGCCACCGGCCGTCTTGCCCTCACCGCCCATCAACCGGTTGAGCGCGGCCACATCGAGGTCGAGCCGCGATGCGGCTGCGCTGGCCGAAGGCGATTGCGGCGCGGCGAGCGGGGTCCGACTGGCTGATAGCGCTTGCCGGAGCGCGGCCGCGAGCTTCACCGGGTCGCCGTGGCCGGCAATGTGCATGTACATGGTCGCAGGCGAAGAGCGGAGCAGGTGATTGTGGAGCGCGGTGATCGTAAAACCGCTTGCGAGCAGGCGGCTCAAAACGGGGTTCACCTCGTCGTGGGTCAGCACGAGATCGCCCATCACCATCGCCTCGTCGCCCATCGGCTGAAACGCCGCCCAAGAGCCGAGCGCGAGGGAGGGCTTGATCGTCACCCCATCCAGCGTGACGCTCAGGTCCGAACGCGGGAAGCTGTAGCGGTGAACGCCCCCCGGCTGTTCGGCCCCCGCTCGTCCTATCGCCCGGTCGACAGCCGACCAGTCCGGCGCTGCCCATGCCGGGCTTGCCAGCAGGAGGCTGGCGAATCCCAAGGCGATGGTCTTTTTCAGCATAATTGATCCTTCATCAGCGCACTCGACACGGAAAGCCTCACGTCATGCGAGCGCGCCGCCGGCGAGCCGCGACATTGCGCTCCGGTTTCTTTCTTCGGGATAAGCAGTCCTATGCTCATGAGGCTTGTGATGCAACCCTTACACTTGTAGGCTAGTGACGATACAACTATGACAAACACACAAGCTTCCCCTTGGTTGCTCCTGATCCCGCAGCTTCCGGCTAAGCCTGCCTATTTGCGGGTGAAGGTCTGGCGGCGTTTGCAGGCGATCGGGGCCGCGCCGCTCAAGAACGCCGTCCATGCGCTCCCCAATCGCGAGGACACGCGCGCGCTGTTCGAAGAACTGCATCGCGAGATCACCGAAAATGGCGGCGAGGCGCTGATCCTCGAAGCGCGCCTTGTCGGCGGCATGGGCGATGCGGAGCTGCGCGGAGTGTTCGACGCTGCGCGTGACGCCGACTATGAGGAGTTGGCACGCGAGGCGCGCGCGCTGTGTGAGGGCGAGTATGTCGCGGCGGCGGATGTGGGCCGCCTGCGCAAACGCCTGAACGAGGTCGCCGCGATCGACTTTTTCGGTGCGCATGGTCGGCAGGCGGCACAGGCCGCCATCACCGAGGCGGACCGCCGCTCTCACCAACATCCCGATGTGAGCGGCCCCGGTGCGCCCGAGCTGACCCCGGCGGAGCTAAAGCGCCGCGTTTGGGTGACGCGCCGCCATGTCCATGTCGATCGCATCGCGTCCGCCTGGCTCATTCGCCGCTTCATCGACCCCGAGGCGAGCTTCAAGTTCGTCGAGGGCAAAGGATATGTGCCGGAGCCTGACGAACTGAGGTTCGACATGGCGGACGCTGAGTTCACCCACGAAGGCGACCGCTGCTCCTTCGAGACCTTGGTGTTCCTCACCGGTCTCGAGACCGACCCCGCGCTGCGGGCGCTCGGCGAAATTGTTCACGACCTTGATATTGCCGATGCTCGGTTCGAGCGCCCGGAAACTCCGGGAGTGAGCGCGCTTATCGCCGGCATCTGTGCCGGCACCGACGACGACGAGGAGCGGATCGCGCGCGGATCGACCGCGCTCGACGGATTCTATGCTCACTTCACCCGGCGAAAAGAGGACTAAAGATGGAGGCCAGCGCACGCGCTGAAATCGCAGTCGAGACGCTGCACGAGCACGGCATCAGCTTTGGCGAGGCGGTGCGCGTCTGGATCAGGGTCGCGCTGCTCAGCTTCGGCGGACCGGCGGGCCAGATAGCGGTGATGCATCGCATCCTGGTCGAGGAGAAGCGCTGGATCGGCGAGGAGCGGTTCCTCCACGCGCTCAACTATTGCATGCTGCTGCCCGGCCCTGAAGCGCAACAGCTAGCTGTCTATATTGGCTGGTTGCTCCATAAGACCAAGGGCGGCCTGGTCGCGGGCGCGCTATTCGTGCTGCCCGGCTTCCTCGCGATTTTAGGGCTCAGCTATGTCTATGTGCTGCTCGGCGAAGTGCCGCTGGTCGAGGGATTGTTCTTCGGATTGAAGGCCGCCGTGCTGGCGGTGGTGCTACAGGCGGTGGTCCGGGTGGGTTCGCGTGCCTTGAAGAACAACGTCATGCGCGGTTTTGCCGCGCTGGCGTTCGTCGCGATCTTCGTGCTCGACGTGCCCTTCCCGCTGATCGTGCTTGCCGCCGCGCTGATCGGCTTCTTCAGTGGCCGCGCTGGTTACGCCGCATTCAAGGGCGGCGGCGGACATGGTCCCGCCGGCGCTGAGATAATCCACGACCGCGACACCGCTCTTGGCGAGGGCCTTCCCGACCATGCCCGGCCGAACCTCTCTTGGTCGCTGCGCATCTCCGGCGTCCTGCTGCTGCTCTGGCTCGGGCCGGTCGCAGCGCTGCTGTTCGCGTTCGGCCCCGACGACGTGTTCAGCCGCATCGCCACCTTCTTCAGCCAGATGGCGGTGGTGACCTTCGGCGGCGCCTATGCGGTGCTCGCCTATGTCGCGCAGGAGGCAGTCGAGACCTATGGCTGGCTCCAGCCCGGCGAGATGCTCGACGGGCTCGGCATGGCCGAGACCACGCCCGGGCCGCTGATCATGGTGACGCAGTTCGTCGGCTTCCTCGCGGCCTTCCGCGAAGCGACCGGGCTGCCGCCGCTCGTCGCCGCGACCTTCGGCGCAATCCTCACCACCTGGGTTACCTTCCTGCCATGCTTCCTGTGGATCTTCGCCGGCGCGCCATTCATCGAGCGGCTGCGCGGCAACCGCGCATTGTCGGCCGCGCTTTCGGCGATCACCGCCGCAGTGGTCGGCGTGATCCTCAATCTGGCGGTCTGGTTTGGTATCCACACTCTGTTCGAGCAAGTCCGCGAAGTGCCGTTCGCAGCCGGCACCATCGATCTCCCAGTCCTAACGTCCGTCAACTGGCCGGCGCTGGCGCTCGCGGTGGGTGCGATACTCGCCATGTTCCGGTTCAAGGCCGGCATGCTGCCGGTGCTCGGCGTCTGCTCGGTCCTCGGGGCCGCATATGTAATGATCATCTGAAGGAGTGACGCGTGACGATCGACCATCTTTCCCGACGCAGTGCAATCGCAACTCTTGGCATCGGAGCCGCCGCCATGACTATCAACGAAGCCTCTGCGCAGACGCCGGCCGCAGCGCCGGCGGCTGTCCCCGCCTTTGCCGGAAATCATCAGGTCAAGCCGCTCAGGTTCAATCCCGCCAGGCTTCACGGCCTCTCCGAAAGGCTGATCACATCGCACCACGAGAACAATTATGCGGGCTCGGTCAAGGCCCTGAATATGATCGAGACACGACTTGCCGCCGCGCTCGCTGACACGGACCTGCCGCCGGTGGTCTATGGCGGATTGAAGCGCGAGGAGCTGCACCGCACCGGCTCGGTCGTGCTCCATGAGGTCTATTTCGACGGGCTCGGCGGCAACGGGGGCATCGCAGAATCTGGTCGTAAACGTACGCTAAGGCCTGTGCTTGTCGAGCGGAGCGGCAATGGCTCTGGCTTTAACGTATCAGGTGCCCGGATCGCTGGGGATCAGAGGTCGTTCTTTTTCAGTGACTTCTCAATCATCCAGAGATGGAACCAGTGCGCGGCCAGGAAAACCAAGGCTATGAAAATCACCACTGGAATTTCCATTCCTTCTTGGCCCGGTCTGGGCGTCAGAAAAAGTGTCACCGCGACGATGGCGGACAAACTACAGGATGCCAAAGCTGGCGTCATCGCAAGCGCAAAACCGCGAGGCGCGGTCCAATTTACCGATCCGTCCAATGCCCATTGCATGGGCAACCGGACCTCTTTGCGGAAGCGAGCATTGGCACGGAAGGACATGCGGATCAGCAGGCCTATTGCGATGAGGGCGATGATTGACTGGATCATCTCAGCGCTTCCCGTCGATCAGAATGTTAGCGGATGAAATAACCATCTACCTTCCATCCGGCCTGTTCTTTCGCCAGTACCACCGTCTCAATCGCCCCTCGCTTGGCGGTAAAGTTCGTTTGAAACTCGAGAACCTCATATTCTCCCGCTGGCACGCCGGGCAGCGAGGTGGCTTTCGTCGCCTTGGCAAGAGAACGGGATATTACCGCGCCAAGTGGCTTACGGACTGGGACGATCGCAGAGGCCCAGCCATCTGCTGAAATCTGGGAACGGAATATCGTCCCCCCCTCGCGCCAACTCTCCGACCAGTTCTGCTGGTCGACAAGCATCAGCCATTTTTGGGCTTGGCTTGCACTAGCCGCACTGGACGGCGCGGGCGAAGGGGCGCTGACTTGGCTCGTGAGCGCTGAAGAAGCGCGGGGTTCCTCTACGCCATTCACTGAGAGGAAGGCGACGGCGACGATGGCAAATAACACGAGTAATCCTCCTGCGAGCCACCAGCGACGGTGGTTGATGCCCGTGAGTGGGCCGGTGCGCACCGTCTGTTGAGTTCCAATCTCCTGCTCGGCCATCCCGAAATTTGTGGGTGCAAGAGATTTGGGGTGTTCGCCCTCAGCTTGGGCGAGAAGCCGGGCTGCCTCTCGGCTGCTGGAAACGCCGAGTTTGCGTCGTGCCTCGCGAAGGCGGTCGTTGACCGTGTGAACCGAAAGACCGAGGTCTCTTGCGATCGACTTGGCATCATGTCCCGCCAGCAGCAACCGCAACGTGTCCTGTTCCCGTTCACTCAGAGATTTTAACGGTTCGCTCATCAGGTTTTCCAGTTTTCCTCTGACCGAGCAGGCGCTCGCCTTCGGCGCGCAATGCGCCCTTGGGATCGACAAACCGGTACAGTGTTTGCCGAGTAATCCCGATTTCCACACAAAGGTCTGCCACGACGGTTTCCGGCTTTCCCATCGCCGCCTGCGCGAGGCGAAGCTTGGCTGGCGTCATCTTGAATGGCCGTCCTCCTTTCCTCCCGCGCGCGCGGGCCGCCGCGAGACCAGCTTTTGTACGCTCAACGATCAGTTCGCGCTCGAATTCTGCCAGTGCGGCGAAAATCCCGAAAATGAGGCGGCCATTGGCAGTCGTTGTGTCGATCGAGGCACCTTCTCCTGTGAGAACCCTGAGACCGATTTCGCGCGTGGTCAGTTCGCCGACGGTGTTGACCAAGTGTCGCAGGTCGCGGCCTAGACGATCCAGCTTCCAGATGACCAGAGTGTCGCCGGCGCGCAGTGCCTTCAGGCAGGCGTCGAGCCCTGGGCGATCATCACGGCGTCCCGATGCACTGTCTTCGTAGATCTGGTCGGCGGTGATACCGGCGGCAACCAGCGCATCGCGTTGCAGGTCATGGGCCTGCGAGCCATCGGCCTTCGAGACGCGGGCATATCCGATCAGCATGTCACATATACGTCCGTTTATGGAGCACTACCGTCACGTTCCCGCAACCGGGGCTGACTATGTCACATAATCGGTCATTTTATCTATGATCGATAAAGGATGGTCAATATGAATAAATGACACTCAAAATTTAGGATTTGCGCATGGCGGGTAAAACCATCCTCACTCCCGCGCAGCGGACCGCTCTGTTTGATCCCCCGAGCGACCTCTCCACTATTGAGCGACTCTATACGTTGGGGACCGAAGAGCTTGCAGAAATCTTCCGCCGCCGCCGACCGGCCAATCGGATCGGCTTTGCAGTCCAGCTCTGTTATCTACGCGAGCCTGGCCGCGCACTGCGCGCCGATGAAACCCCGCCAATGTCGATGCTGGGACTGCTCGCCGAGCAGCTTGCCTGCACTCTCAGCGACTTCGACCTCTATGCTGATCGATCCCCGACACTTCGCGAACATCGCGCTCAAGCCGAGGCGTGGCTGGGCATGCGTCCGTTCCTGGCCCCTGACAGGCGAACGCTGTTCGAAATCGCCGTCGATGCAGCGGCATCGACCGACAGGGGCGAGGCGATTGTCATGGCAATGGTGCGAGCCATGCGCGACAACAATGTCACCTTGCCGGCAAGCGATACGTTCGAGCGCATTGCACTGGTCGCTCGTGCCCGTATGCGAAAATCTGCCTATGCCGGAATAGCGCGGGACCTTTCTGCTGAACAGAAAGACAATCTCGCACAATTGCTGGTCGCGGGACGGGGCCCAGGCAGAACGACGTTGACGTGGCTGCGTGAATATCCGGAATCGCCAAGCGCCAGCAATCTCGCTTCGGTGATCGACAGACTGGAGATTACCCGTAGCTTGGCCATCGAGCCAAACCGGGCTCGCACCATTCACGCCAACCGCTACGCCGTCATGGCGCGCGAAGCGGCGATCATGAGCGCGCAGCATTTGTCGAGGCTGGATGAAGTGCGACGCATTGCCACCCTGTGCGCGTTCGCCCTCGAAATGGAAGTGGCCCTGACCGATGCCGCCGTCTTCATGATGGAGAAGATGATCGGGTCGATGTTCCGCCGTGCTGCACGGACCCGCTCTGACCGACTGGTCGAGGAAGCCGGTCGCTTGAAGGGCATCGGCAAAATCTATGCAGCGCTCGGGCGTCTGCTGATCGAAGGGCGCTGGAAACCCGAAGATCCCAGGGACGCGATTGATCGGGAATTTGGTTGGCCGATCATCGAGCGCAGCGTTCGCGAAACCGAACTGCTCACCAGTGGGAGCGAAGACGGTCTTGAGGATGTGCTTGAACGATATCCAATGGTGCGGCGATTTGCCCCGCCCTTCCTGGCGGCATTCACCTTCAGGGCGGCAAAGTCCAACGATCCCGTTCTGGCGGCAGTGGCCATTCTCAATGAGATGTATCGGTCCAACCGGCGGACACTGCCGACCGCTGTCCCGCTTGGATTTCTGCGGGTCCGCTGGCGCAAACTCGTTCTTCAAGATGGCACGGTGGATCGACGGGCCTATGAAATCGCCGTCGTCGTTCATTTGCGAGAGCGACTGGCATCGGGCGCCATCTGGGTTGAAGGCAGCAGAGCGTATCGAACCCTGAGCGACTATTTGCTCCCCAAGCCCGCGTTCGAGGCGATGCTTGTTGATCAGAATGTCCCCGTCGCGGTCGATACCTCGTTTTCCGTCTGGCTCGACGATCGGCGCCAAAGGCTCAATGCGCGCATGGCCGAGGTCAACCGCAAAGCGTTGAAGGGCCGACTGCCCGATGTAATCCTCGGTGATGGCGGTCTCAAGATATCGCCGCTCCGCAACGCAGTCCCCGAGGAAGCCGAAGACCTCAAGGCCCAACTTTACGGCCTGTTGCCGCGCGTCAAAATCACCGATCTGCTCGCCGAAGTGGCGGTCTGGACCGGCTTTGGTGATCGCTTCACTCACGTCCGCAGCGGCGATCCGCCCCGCGATAGCCCGGCATTGATGTGAACGCGCAAAAGATGATGTCCCTCCGGGGCTCGTCGGCGCTCGAAATAGGCAACAGAAGATGACCCCGTACCCACAGAAGGCGTCCCCAGTTCGCAATCGGCGACAGTTGACGTCCCTGGTTTCTGAAGTGGCGTCCAGGTGGACCGACGAGCCGCTCCCGCCTCGACCCTTGAGCGCCGTCCGCGGCTCAATCTCAGTTCCACCTCGAGGCCCGCTAGTATCCTTCGAGTCGTCGATCGAGCGCGACTTCCTGATGTTCTGTAGGACGAGCCATCGCGTCACCGCCGTTTATGGTCGCGCGAGGCCAACTCTCCCTCGACCGCGGTCAGCCGATTGGACCTCAGACGTGGGTTACCGTTGTTGGATCGCAGAAGCGACTATGAGGCGAAGCGCGCACTACCCGGGCCAGGGGCGCCGCTCGACATTTCGACGATGGATGAGGCGCAGGTCGCCGAAGCCGAGCGCCGGCGCGACATCATCGCGCGCCTGGAAGCCGCAGGTCGGTTCGACAGCGCGACCGTGGAGGCCGCGGCCGCCGAGTTCGGCGCCAGCAAGCGGCAATTCAATCGCTACCGCAAAAGCCTCCGAGATACCGGCGCGCTGACCTGCCTGTTGCCGCGCGGCCGTAGCGGGGGGCGTGGGCGGGTTCGGTTGGACCCCCGCGTCGAGGAAGTCATCACCGAGGTGCGGCTGGAGTTCAGCCGTCATCGCAAGGAGGCCAAGAACCATCACGCATTCGCCGAGATTCGAAACCGCTGCGTGCGGCGGGGCTTGATACCGCCTTCTCACAACACTTTGCGAAGCCGCTTCGCCGGCGTTCCGGCGCGTGAGCGCGTCGGCCTGAAGTACGGGAAGAAGGTGGCTCGTGAGCGGTACGAGCATCTCCGCGGCAAGACGCCCGAAACGACGTTTCCACTAGAGCGCATCCAGATCGACCACACGCTCGTCGACGTGGTCTGCGCGAGCGTCTTCGATCGGGAGCATGTCGGCCGCCCCTGGATCACCATCGCGTTGGACGAGTGCACACGGGCGATCCTCGCGTTCGTGCTGACTTGGGAATATCCAAACGCCTCGACGGTCGCGCAGTGCATGACGCGGGTGATGACGCCCAAGGATGAATGGCTGGAGCGCGTCGGTGTTCCTCTCCCCTGGCCGATGTACGGCACGCCAAACGTCGTCTATCTCGACAACGCAGCGGAGTTCTGGTCTCGCGCTTTGTTCGAGGGCTCCACACGGGTCTCGATACGCAACTCAAATGGATTAGGCCGGTCCGCCGGATCGGTTCCTGGCCAGATCGACCATCGAGGAGCCTCCACCGCGGCCTGTACATCCAGGCCTCCATCGATGAGCGCGGTGAGCACCTGCAGGTTCCACTGCGGTTGACCATCCCCACCCGGCGTTCCACCGACGGCCACCGGTTCACCTCCGGCATTGGTGACCATGTAGCAGTTCAGCGTGTTCATCGTCTTCTTGCCAGGGGCGAAAATATTGGGATCGCCCTCGATCAGAGAGAAGCCGCGCCCGACCCGGTTGTTCAGGAGCACGCCAGTTCCGCCCGCGACCAGGCCGCTGCCAAAAGCGCTGGAAACCGACTGGATGAGAGAGACCATGCCGCCCTCGCCATCCGCCGCGCACAGATAGGTCGTATCGCCGTCCGCAAGGGCGCCGGCCATTGCCGTTTCACTGGCGCGAAGTCGATCGATCGCCTCGTAGCGCCGTCGCGCCCAAGTCTTGCTCAATAGGCTATCAAGGGGCGTCGGCGCGAACTTGGGATCGCAGGCGTAGGCGAGCCGGTCGGCATAGGCGAGCTTGAGCAGTTCCGCGGACATGTGCACCGCGTGCGCGTTGATTTCGGCGAGGTGCGACGCAGGTTCGCATTCGGCGATGTTCAGCGCCTCGAGCAAGATCATCCCTTGGCTCGGCAAGCCGGTCTGGTGGATTCTCCATCCCCGATAGGTCGTCTCAATAGTCGGCTCGAAGTCAGTCCGGTGGAGGTGCAGATCCTCGCAGCGCAGGGCGCCCCCGGCGGCCCCCACCGCTCGATTGATGTGGTCCGCGACGGGCCCCACATAGAATCCCGCGACGCCTCGCTCGGCGACCCGAACGTTCGGAGGCT
>JAFEEY010000031.1 GCA_018240865.1 Pseudomonadota bacterium
CTTCGTCGTCGACGGCGTCACCTACGCCCGTTCGGGCGAGGCGTTCGGCGATCTGTACGACATCCAGCGCGTCGAAGTGCTGCGCGGGCCGCAAGGCACTTTGTTCGGCAAGAACGCATCGGCCGGCGTCATCAGCATCACGACGCGCCGTCCCGGCGACGATCTCGGCGGCTTTGTCGAGGCGCAGGCAACCACCGACGAGGAGTATAAAGTCCGGGGCGCGATCGACCTGCCGATCAGCGACACGATCAAGAGCCGCTTCACGGCGAACTATGGCCGCTTCGACGGCACGGTGCGCAACATTACGCTGGGCCGCACCGTCAATGGCTATGAGCGCTGGGGCGTGCGCGGCATGATCGTCGCCGAGCCGAGCGACGCGCTGACCCTCACTTTGATCGGCGACTATCGCAAGCAGAATAGCGATTGCTGCGCTGAAGTGATCGGCACCGCGCCCGCGGGCGCGCTGGCCGGATCGCTGATCGGCGTCGATCTAAAAGGGGACGAAACGCGGGAAATCCGCCAGAATACGCTGACCCGCACCCGGGAAAAGAGCTGGGGCGTCTCGCTGCAGGGCGATCTGGACGTCGGTGCACTTGGCACGCTGACCTCGATCACCGCCTATCGCAAATACCGCAATTTCGGCATTCGCGACGGCGACTTCATCGACACGGTCTACAATATCGCCGGCGGCAACCAGCTCGACGATTTCGGGCCGCAGCCGTCCAAGACCTTCACGCAGGAAATCCGGCTCACATCGCCGGGCAATCAGCAATTCGAATATGTGCTGGGCGGTTTCTACTACAATGCCAAGCAGCAGCGCACTTTCCAGCGCGACGATATCGTCTGCTCGGCAACGACCTCGCCGGCGGTGTCGCCGGGCCTGTTCCCGTGCCTGGCGGGCTCATCGACGCTGCGCTTCCCGAGCGCAGTCGGCACGTTCGGCTCGACGATCGAGAATTACGCGCTGTTCGGCAACCTGACCTTCAACGTCAACGACTGGTTTCGGCTGATCGCGGGCGGCCGCTACACGCATGACAGCGTCGATGCGTTCAACGTGCGCACGCCCGCCACCAATGGCGGCGGTCCCGGCCTCGCCAATGCGGGCGCGAATTTCGACCTTCACACCAGCAACAATGATTTCTCCTGGAAGGCCGGCGCGCAGTTCGACGTGACCGACACCTGGATGCTCTACGGCACGTACAGCCAGGGCTATAAGGGGCCGGCGTTCAACGTCTTCTTCAACCAGAATAGCGGTCAGGTCGCGCCGATCGCGGCGGAAACGGCGGACGCCTATGAAGCCGGCTCCAAGTTCCGCACCGCCGATGGCAGCTTCACGCTGAACACGGCACTGTTCTACGCCAAATATCACAATTTCCAGGCCAACAGCTTCGTCAACCTGAACGGTTCGGTGATCACGCAGCTGACCAATGCCGGCGACGTTTCGACGCGCGGCGTCGAGGTGGATGCGCTGCTGCGGCCGTCGCACAATTTCACGATCAATGGCGGCCTGGCCTTCACCGACGCGCATATCGACCGGTTCAACCTGCCGCCGGGCTCGCCCCCGGGCGCGTCCACCCGCCAGGGCGAAAGGCTGCCGCTCGCGCCCAAGTGGAAAGGCAATCTGGGCGCGCTCTGGACGATCGAGACCGGCGGCTTCGCCAATGTCGAGATCGGCACCCAGCTTTCGATGACCAGCGATCAGGTTTCGTCGCTGGAGGCCAACCCCGTCACGCGGCGGGCGATCACGATCGACAGCTACGCGATCGTCGACGCCAATATCGCGCTGGTCGATCCGAACGGCAAATGGCGGCTGAACTTCATCGGCCGCAACCTGACCGATCAGAGCTATGCGACGCTGATCACGACGGGCGGTCCGGGCGGCAGCTTCCGCTACCTGCTGCCGCGCGACGTGGACCGCTATTTCGGCGTCAACGCCCGCTTCAATTTCTGACGATGCAGGCATCGTCATTGCGAGGAGCGAATGTGACGACGCACTCCAGCCCCGCCGACCCCTATTGGATTGCTTCGCTCCGCTCGCAATGACGGGAAAGGAATGAGGGCCATGGCTTTCGAAGCGCAATCCCGCCAGTTCGCGGAAAAAGGCTATGCCGTCTTTCCGGGCGCGCTGGCGGGCGCGCCGCTCGACCTGCTGCGGCGCGAATGCGATGCGTTCGTGGCGCGCGAGGATGCGCGGATGGATGCGGCGGGGGTCGATACGATCGGCATCAGCCATCGCGGCAAGCGCTATTTCGCGAACGAATGCCAGCGCGTCGTGCCTGAACTGCGCGGCGTGCTGTTCAGCCCCGTGATGGCGGAGATCTGCCGCGCGACATTGGGCCCCGACGCCTATTTCTTCTTCGATCAATATGTCGTGAAGGGACCGGAAGGCGGCCTGCCGTTTTCCTGGCATCAGGATTCGGGCTATGTCGTCGGCAATGGCGGCCCGGCCGATCACGCGCCCTACCTTACGTGCTGGTGTCCGCTCGACGACGCCACGGCGGAGAATGGCACGGTGCGGCTGATCCCTGGCAGCCATAAAATGGGTATCGTTCCCCATGACCGGCAGGCGGGCAGCAACGATCTGGTCGGCGCGCCGGCGGAAACACAGGGGATCATTGTCGAGGCTAAGGCGGGCGATGTCGTCGCATTCTCCAGCCTGACCCTCCACGCGACCGGCCCCAACCGCTCGAACAAGCCACGCCGCGTCTATCTCGCGCAATATACGCCGGAAGCGATGCTCGATCCGGGCACCAAGCATCTCAGGCGCAATGCCATTCCGATCCTCAGGAGTGGCGAGCAGGTTACCACTGGGTGAGTTCGGCGGAACGCCCCTCGACTACGCTCGGGACAAGCGGGAAAGTTCAGCCAAGCCAGCCGCTCGTCCCGAGCGAAGTCGAGGGGCGTAAACTCAGAGCCCGAACAGGAATCCTGTTCGCGCTCGCGCTGACGGCGACGGTGCTGAACCTTGTCGATCGCCAGATCATCGCCGTGCTCAAACCGCAGATCGCGGGCGATCTCGGCTGGAGCGACAATGATTACGGCACGCTCGCCGCCTGGTTCCAGGGCGCGGCG
This sequence comes from Pseudomonadota bacterium, assembly GCA_018240865.1. GTDB lineage: Bacteria > Pseudomonadota > Alphaproteobacteria > Sphingomonadales > Sphingomonadaceae > Sphingomonas_B. The sequence goes on from JAFEEY010000031.1 coordinate 3,073, forward strand.
GCGGTGGCTTTGCTGTTCACCGGCTGGATCGTCGACCGGGTCGGCGTCAAATGGGCGAACCCGCTGGGCGTCGGCCTGTGGAGCGTTGCTGCGATGGCGCATGCGGTGGCGCACAGCTTTGTCCAGTTCGTGCTGTGTCGTGTCGGGCTGGGCGCGACCGAGGCGATGGGCACGCCCGCCGCGATCAAAACGGTCGCGGCGATCTTCCCGCCCGAAAAGCGCTCAAACGGCTATGGCCTGCTGAACGCGGTGGGGAGCGTCGGCGCGATCATCACGCCGCTCCTGATCCCGCTGATCGGCGTCGCCTGGGGCTGGCGCGCGGCCTTCCTATTGGGCGGCGGGCTTGGACTGATCTGGGTGCTGCTGTGGCTGCTGGTGACGCGCGGCGTGCATTTCGCGCAGGACCATGAGCGGCCGGGCGAGACCCCGGCGACGCAGCGCGGTCCGTCGATCCTCACCGAAAAGCGCAGCTGGGCGATCGCCATCGCCAAATTCCTGTCGGACGCGACCTGGTGGCTGATGCTGTTCTGGATGCCGGACTTCTTCCACCGCAGCTTCGGACTGGAAGGCACGGCGCTTGGGCCCCCGCTGGCAATCGCTTACACCTGCGCGGCGCTGGGCGCGCTGATCGCGGGCGCGGTGACGACGCGCTTGATCGCGCGCGGCGTGCCGCTGGCGCGCGTGCGCAAAGGCGCGCTGTTCGCAGCCGCCTTGTTCGCGCTGCCGCTGCCGTTCGCCGATCTGGCGCATGATTACTGGCTGGCGATCGCGCTGCTGGGCCTCGTCATGGCCGCGCACCAAGCCTTTTCATCCAGCCTGTTCACGCTGATCGCCGATGTCTCGCCGCCGGAAAAGGTCGGCCGCGTCACCAGCTTCGGCGCGTTCGCCGGCAATGTGGGCGGCATGGTCATCGCCAAGGTCGCGGGACTGACGCTGGCGGCCGGCCTCGGTTACCTGCCGCTCTTCATTTTTGCAGGCTGCTCATATCTGCTGGCAGCGACCGCGATCCACCTGATCCTGCCGCGCCTGCCGTTGGACGGGGTGGGAGGCGGCGTGGCGGTGGCTGGACATTAGGCAGCCGTCGTTGCGAGGAGCGTAGCGACGAAGCAATCCAGCGAGATCGACGCCGCTGGATTGCTTCGCTACGCTCGCAATGACGGACTATGCTGCCCCACTCGTCGACCCGCGCTCGACCAAATCAGACGCCAGCACGAGCCGCTCGTCCGATCCCGAAAACAGCAGGTCCGCCGCTTTCGCCGCCATGTCTTCGAACGGCTGGTGCATCGTCGTGATGCCGGGCCAGACCAGGCTGGCGAGGGGCGTGTCGTCGAAGCCGGCAATCGACAGATCCTGCGGCACGCGCATGCCGCGCTGCATCGCGACGCTGAGGGCGCCCGCCGCCATGTCGTCGCTGCTGGCGAAGATCGCCGTCGGCGATTGCTTCAGGTCGAGCAGGAGCTCGGCCGCGGCTTGGCCGGACTGGAAATCAAACCAGCCCTGCTGGAGCAGATTGCCGTCCAGCGGCACGCCCATTTCGCGTAAAGCATCGAGATAGCCGCCGAGCCTTTGCTCGCTGACCGGGAATCCCTTGTGCCCGATGATGAAGCCGATGCGCCGGTGGCCAAGGTCGATCAGATGCCGCGTCATGCGCCGCGCGGCCTCCGTATTGTCGATCGAGACCGACGCGCCGCGCTCCACTTCCGTGCCGGGCTGGATGCGCACATAGGGCGTGCCGGCGCGCTCCAGTTCGTCGAGCACGGGCAGGTGATCGGCGATCGGCGGGGTCAGGATCGCGCCGTCGAAGCCCATCTGGCGGAAAAAGGTCAGCACGTCCGCGCCCAGTTCGTCCGTGTCCGTCTGATAGGCGTGGACGATCAGCCGCACGCCTTCCTCAGCGCAGCGCCCGCGCAGGCCGGCGATCATGCCGTGCAGATAGTAAGCGCCGGGATTGGAGCAGACGAGCGCGATCTGGAACGAGCGGCCGCCGGCCAGCGCCCGCGCCGCCTGGCTCGGCTGAAAGCCCAGCGCGGTCATCGCTTCCTCGACCTTGGCGCGGGTCGCCGGCTTGACGTATTTCTCATTGTTGATGACGCGCGAGACCGTCTTGATCGACACCCCCGCGCGCTGGCTCACGTCCTTGATGTTCACCCGCATGGCCGTGTTCTGTGCGATGCGGCAGGGCGCTGTCCAGCGGGATTAGGACCGGTTTGATTCTACCCGTCACCCCGGGCTTGACCCGGGGTCCCGCTGTTTTTCTTCCCTGGCAAAAAGATTGAAGCGGGGCCCCGGATCAAGTCCGGGGTGACGGCTGGACGCTAGGCGAGCGGTCCGTGCTTGATCCTGGGCAGCACGTGCCGCGCGAACAGGTCGGCCTCGGCGGCGTGCGGATAGCCGGAAAGGATGAACGCCTCGATGCCCATCGCCTGGTAACGCTGCAGCTTGGCGAGCACCTGGTCGGGATCGCCGACGATCGCGGCGCCGCAGCCGGAGCGGGCGCGGCCGATGCCGGTCCACAGCCCCTCCTCGACAAAACCTTCATTGTCCGCCGCGTCGCGCAGCGCCGCCTGGGCGGTGACGCCGACCGACGTCGAATCGAGCGACTTCTGGCGGATGGCCGCACCCGTCTCGGCATCGAGCCTGGAGAGCAGGCGGCGGGCATAGGCGCGCGCCTCGTCCTCGGTCTCGCGGACGATCACGTGGGCGCGGTAGCCGAAGCGCAAGCTGCGGCCATGCTTCGCCGCGCGCGCTTTCATATCGGCGATGATGTCGCGCACGGTTTCCTCGCGATCCGGCCACATCAGATAGACGTCTGAGCCCTGCGCCGCCGCTTCGCGCGCATCGGGCGACAGGCCGCCGAAATAGAGCGGCGGGCATTTGCCGGAGACAGTTCCGATGCGTGGCGGGTCGAGCTTCAGCTGATAGAATTCGCCCTGGTGATCGAGCGGCTGGCCGTTCAGCAGCGTCTTCAGGACCTGCATCACTTCCAGGCAACGGGCGTAGCGCGGCGCGGAGGACAGGGCTTCGCCCGGCATCTCCGAGGAGATGATGTTGACCGTGAGGCGGCCGCCCAGAATCCGGTCGATCGTCGCGATCTGGCGGGCGAGCTGGGGCGGCCATGTCTCGCCGACCCGCACCGCCATCAGCAGGCGGATGCGGCGCACCAAGGTCGCGATCGCGGCGGCGAAAGCGGTGGTGTCGATGCCCAGCGCATAGCCGGAGGGGAGGAGGATATTGTCGAAGCCGCCCGTCTCCGCCGTCAGCACGATATCGCGGCAATGCTCCCAGCTGGAGCGCAGTCGCTCGTCGGGCACGCCCAGAAACTCGTAATCATCGTCGCACAGCGCTGAAAACCAGCTGATCTCGCAAGAGCCCGTCACGGCAGCCTCTCCCCCATCGACGCCTGCAGCACCGCGTACCATTCCGCCCGTGTCCAGCGCGGTTTCAGCGCTTGCTGGATTTCGGCAATCCGCTCAGGCCGCTGGGTGCCAACGATCGGGATCGGCCGGGCCGGGTGCATCATTGTCCAGCTGAGTGCGGCGGCGGCGCGATCGACGCTGAACTCCGCCGCTTTCTTGTCCAGAAGTGAAGCAACGCTGTGAGCGCGATCATCGGCCGGGGCCACAATCCGCCCGCCGCCAAGCGGCGACCAGGCGAGCACCGCCAACTCCATCTGGATCGCCTGGTCGAGCAGGCCCGACCGGATCGGATCGAGCGTGAGCGCCGAGAATTCGGGCTGGGTGCTGGCGAGCGGGAAGGAGAGATATTGCTGCAGCGCCGCGGTCTGCGCGGCGGTGTAGTTCGAGACGCCGGCGGTCACGATCTTGCCGGTCGCCCGCGCCTTGTCGAGCGCGCGGGCGATCTCGGCGGGGTGAGCAAGTATGTCGGGGCGGTGAATCTGCCACAGCTCGACGCGCTCCACGCCCAGCCGCTTCAGCGAAGCGTCGATCGCCTGCTCGATATAGGCCGCGCTCGAATCATAGGGGGTGCCGATGACGATGCCGCCCTTGGTCGCCAGCACCATCTCGTGGCGGAGCGACGGCGCGTCCTTGAACACGCGGCCGAGCAATGCTTCCGCCGCCCCGAACGGCTCGCCATTGTCCGGTCCGTAAATATCGGCGGTGTCGAACAAAGTGATGCCGGCGGCGAGCGCGGCTTCGATCTTGCGCCTTGCGAGCGTGACATCGTCGCCGGCGAAGCGCCACATGCCCCAGGCGATGGGCGAAATCTCGATCCCGCTCTTGCCGAGCGGCCGTTTGTCGGGTGAGAAGGGCAAATATGTCATCGCTGTCATATGGCACGAAGGAAAGCGGAATGGGAAGCAAAGTTCGCTACGGAATGATCGGCACCGGCATGATGGGCGTCGAGCATATCCAGAACCTGAAAGTGACGCCCGGCGCCGAGCTGACCGCGATCTGCGATCCGACCCCGACCTCGCTCGATTGGGCGCGAACGGCGTCGGACGGGTGGAGCAGCCCCAAAGCCTATGACAGCCCGCGCGCGCTGGTCGATTCGGGCGAGGTGGACGCCGTCATCATCGCCTCGCCCAATTTCACCCACCGCGCGGTGCTGGAGCCGATCATCGACGCGCCCGTCCATATCCTCTGCGAAAAGCCGCTGGCGACGACAGTCGCGGACGCGCGCTGGATCGCGGACAGAGCGAAAGGCCGCGAACATGCTTTCTGGACGGCGATGGAGTACCGCTTCATGCCGCCCGCCGCGAAGTTCATCGAGCAGGTGCATGGCGGGCGCGTCGGCCGCTTGCAGATGCTTTCGATCCGCGAGCATCGCTTCCCGTTCCTGGTGAAGGTCGGCGACTGGAATCGCTTCGCCCGCAATACCGGCGGCACGATGGTCGAGAAATGCTGCCATTTCTTCGACCTGATGCGGCTGATCGTTCGGTCGGAGGCCGTGCGCGTCTATTGCTCCGGCGCAATGGACGTGAACCATCTGGACGAACGCTATGGCGGCGAGACCCCGGACATCATCGACAACAGCTATACGATCGTCGATTTCGAAAATGGCGTGCGCGCGATGCTGGACCTGTCGATGTTCGCGGACGGCGCCGAGAATCAGGAGGAAATCACCGCGGTTGGCGACAAGGCGCGGCTGGACGTGCTGATCCCTGAAGGCTCGCTGGTGTTCAGCCCGCGCGTCGGTTTCATGAACCCCAAGCAAGTGACGCGCGAGCATGTGCCGGTCGATGAAACCGCGCTTGCCGCCGGCCAGCATCACGGCTCCACATACTACCAGCACCAATATTTCAACGCGGCGGCGCGCGGGGAAGGGCCGGTGATCGTGACCGCCGAGGACGGGTTGCGCGCGGTCGAGATCGGCGCCGCCGCCGAGCTCAGCGCACGCGAAAAGCGCGTCGTGACACTGGAGGAAGTGCGCGCGCTCTAATCGTCATTGCGAGGCGCGAAGCGCCGCGGCAATCCAGTGTGCGGTGGAATGGATTGCCGCGCCCTTCGGGCTCGCAATGACACAGAGGGGGCGATAGAGGCTCTCTCGATCAGCTGGAGACACATGCATGAAGACCCGCGCTGCCGTCGCGTTCGAGGCGAAGAAGCCGCTCGAGATTGTCGAGCTGGATCTGGAGGGCCCGAAGGCGGGCGAAGTGCTGGTCGAGATCATGGCGACCGGCATCTGCCACACCGACGCCTATACGCTCGACGGCTTCGACAGCGAAGGCATCTTCCCGTCCGTGCTTGGCCATGAAGGCGCGGGCGTGGTGCGCGAGGTGGGGGCGGGCGTGACGAGCGTGAAGCCAGGCGATCACGTGATCCCGCTCTACACGCCGGAATGCCGCCAGTGTAAATCGTGCCTGTCGGGCAAGACGAACCTGTGCACCGCGATCCGGGCGACCCAGGGCAAGGGGCTGATGCCCGACGGCACCACGCGCTTTTCCTACAAGGGCCAGCCGATCTATCATTATATGGGCTGCTCGACCTTCTCGAATTTCACGGTGCTGCCGGAGATCGCGGTCGCGAAGATCCGGGAGGACGCGCCGTTCAAGACCAGCTGCTATATCGGCTGCGGCGTGACGACGGGCGTCGGCGCGGTCGTGAACACGGCGAAGGTGCAGGTGGGCGACAATGTCGTCGTTTTCGGGCTGGGGGGGATCGGCCTGAACGTCATCCAGGGCGCGAGGCTCGCCGGGGCGGGCAGGATCATCGGCGTGGACATCAATCCGGACCGTGAAGCCTGGGGGCGCCAGTTCGGCATGACCGACTTCCTTAACTCCAAAGGCCTGTCGCGCGAGGAGACGATCGCCAAAGTGCTGGAGCTGACCGACGGCGGCGCCGACTATAGTTTCGACGCGACCGGCAACACCGACGTGATGCGGACTGCCTTGGAATGCTGCCATCGCGGCTGGGGCACCAGCGTCATCATCGGCGTGGCGGAAGCGGGCAAGGAAATCGCGACGCGGCCCTTCCAGCTCGTCACCGGCCGCAACTGGCGCGGCACGGCATTCGGCGGCGCCAAGGGTCGCACCGATGTCCCCAAGATCGTCGACTGGTACATGGAAGGGAAGATCGCGATCGACCCGATGATCACCCATGTGCTTTCGCTGGACGAGATCAACAAGGGCTTCGACCTGATGCACGCGGGCGAGAGCATCCGCAGCGTCGTCGTTTATTGATACTTCGCGTCCGTTCGTGTCGAGCGAAGTCGAGACACGACACGCGGCAAGGGCGCTTCTCGACTTCGCTCGAAGCGAACGGTGAAGATTATGGAATTAGTTTCCACCAGCAAGAGCCATGGCGGCGTCCAGGGCGTCTACCGGCATGCGAGCGACGTCACCGGGACGGAAATGACATTCTCCGCCTTCGTGCCGCAACATGAACCGGGCGAGCGGCTGCCGGTACTGTGGTATCTCTCCGGCCTCACCTGCACTTCCGCCAATGTAACGGAGAAAGGGGAGTTCCGCGCCGCCTGCGCGAAGCACCGCATCGTCCTGATCGCGCCGGACACAAGCCCGCGCGGCGATGACGTGCCGGACGACGAAGCCTATGATTTCGGCCAGGGCGCCGGCTTCTATGTGGATGCGACGCGCGAGCCCTGGGCGCGCAATTACCGGATGCGGTCCTATATCGAACGCGAGCTGCCGGGCGTGGCGGCGATGGGCCTGCCCGTCGATATGACCGCTCAGGGCATCACCGGTCATTCGATGGGCGGCCACGGCGCCCTCACGATCGCGCTGCGCAATCCGGACCGCTTCCGCAGCGTCTCCGCCTTTTCGCCGATCGTCTCGCCGATGAACTGTCCCTGGGGCGAAAAGGCGCTCACCGGCTATCTCGGCCCTGACCGCGCTGACTGGCGCCAATATGATGCCTGCGCGCTGATCGACGACGGCGCCCGGGTGAAGGAATTGCTGGTCGATCAGGGCGATGCCGACGGGTTCCTAAAGGAACAGCTCAAACCCGAGCTGCTGGAAGCCGCCTGCGCCCGCGCCGGCATCCCGCTCACGCTCCGGATGCAGCCCGGCTATGATCACAGCTATTATTTCATCTCGACCTTCATGGCCGATCACATCGCCTGGCACGCGGAGCGGCTGCGCGGATAGGGTTGGGCACGATTTCAGGAGCGTTGCATGATGTCCTGGTTTCGCGTCCTCGCTCTCGTCGCTCTGGCCCTTTGCGCTATCCCCGCACAGGCGGCGGAGCGCGCAAGCTTCGGCAACGCCACGATCGCGCTCGATTGGGAGCAGGACGGTCACCTCTCCGGGATGCGGGTGGCCGACAAGGCCAATCGCCGTGACATTGCCGTCACCGCGCCGTTCGCGCTCCGTCTCAAGGACGGCACGGTTCTCACGCCCGCCGATCTGATCCAGCAGGGCGACGCGCGCGCGACCAGCCTCGCACCCGACCCGAAAGCGTCCCGCCTTGCCGAGCGCAAGCCGCGCGCGCGGCTGGATACCAGCTTTACTGACAAGGACGGCCGGTTCCGGATCGACTGGCAGCTGACCCAGGTGTCCGGCGCGCCCTATCTGCGGGCGGTGGTCACGATCACGGCGTTGAAGCAGGACGAAGCGATCGCGCGTGTCGATCTGTTCCAGGCCGAGACGGCGGGCGCCGAAGTGGCGGGCCGCGTCGACGGATCGCCGGTGGTCGTCGGCCCCGACTATTTCCAGTTCGAAAACCCGTTGGCGAAAAGCAGCACGGGTGTGAACCGCCCGACGATCCGACTCTGGATCGATCGCACGCTGCCGCTCGAAAAGGGCAAGCCAGTGACGTACTCGGCCGCGGTCGGCACGACGCGGCCGGGGCAGCTCCGCCGCGATTTCCAGATCTATGTCGAGGATCAACGCGCGCATCCGCACCGCACTTTCCTTCACTATAACAGCTGGTACGATATCGGCTATTTCACGCCCTATACCGCCGCCGAAGCGGTCGAGCGCATCGGCGCCTATTGCCGCGAGCTATCGCAAAAGCGCGGGGTGACGCTCGATTCCTTCCTGTTCGACGATGGCTGGGATGATCGCAGCGGCAGCTGGAATTTCTCGAAGGATTTCCCCGACGGCTTCATGCCGCTGCGCGAGGCGGCGGCCAGATGCGGCGCGGCGCCCGGCATCTGGCTCTCGCCTTGGGGCGGTTACGGCAAGCCCAAGGCCGAGCGCGTCGCCGCGGCGGCCGGCAAATATGAGACGATCGACGGCGGCTTCGCGCTGTCAGGCCCCAAATATTACCAGCGCTTCCACGACGTGACGTTGGATCTGCTGACCCGGCAGGGCATCAACCAGTTCAAGTTCGACGGCACCGGCAATGCCAATAGCGTCGTTCCCGGCAGCCGCTTCGACAGCGATTTCGGCGCGGCGATCGCGCTGATCGAGGATCTGCGGAGCGCCCGGCCGGACCTGTTCGTGAACCTCACCACCGGCACTTATCCGTCGCCCGCCTGGCTGCGCTACGCCGACTCGATCTGGCGCGACGGGCAGGATCACGATTTCGCCGGGGTGGGCAGCCGGCGTGAACGCTGGATCACCTATCGCGATAAGCAGACCTATCAGAATATCGTGATCGCCGGCCCGCTCTTCCCGCTCAACTCCTTGATGCTGCACGGCATCATCTATGCGCAGCACGCGACCGGGCTCGACAGCGATCCGGGCGACGATTTTGCCAACGAGGTCCATTCCTATTTCGCCAGCGGGACGGCACTGCAGGAGCTTTACGTGACGCCCTCCCTGCTGACGCCGAAGAATTGGGATACGCTCGCTGAGGCCGCGCGCTGGTCCCGCGCCAATGCCGAAATCCTGAAGGATTCGCACTGGGTTGGCGGCGATCCGGGGCGGCTGGAGGTCTATGGCTGGGCCGCGTGGAGCCCGGAAAAGGCGATCGTCACGCTGCGCAATCCCGATGCCCGGCCGCAATCCTTCCTGCTGGACCTGCCCCGCGCGCTGGAACTGCCGGAGGGCGCGGCCAAGACCTATACGGCAAAGGCGCTCTGGTCACGCGGGGCGGTGGTTCCGGCCTCGCTCCGCACCGATCGCCCGACGGAAATCAGGCTCGCGCCCTTCGAAGTGCTGACCATCGAACTGCACCGAGTGGAGTCCGCGGCAGCGCGCGGCGATATGGTGACCCCTACGGGACTCGAACCTGATTTTTCGGGTATCGAGGGGTAACCGAGGGCGCTTATACCGCCGATTTCCTAAAGATCAATTGCCCTCCAGTACCCTGCATTCCCCTAATTGGGCCACCTAATTGGGCCACTATAGGGCGAGGCGCCCGCAGTATGATTCGACACAATTTTCCAAGGATAATCGGATTGTTGGACCTGCCTTCTGAGGTTAGCATCGGGACCCCTGTCGCTTTGAACAGAGGGCGTAAGGCGTGAGCAGGCATAGTTTCCTCCCTAAGGATGACGATTCGAATTATGTGGTCGTCGTCGGCTGGGATGCGGGCCTGCAGTCCTTCTTCCTGCAATATGGATATCCGGGTTCGGGCCTTCCGCTCATCCTGGCAACGGGCCAGCGCGTCGCCGAACATCCGAGTCCCGATATGGGGTAGCACTCGCCCGCCATCTGGGGGATCGCATTCCCGATGACCTTGCCCAAACGCTCGAGGCCGACCGTCAGGCCGATGGCCGGTTTGAGGATGCCGACTTCCCCGAACACATCATGCTGACGACGCAAGCCGATAATGGCGCGCAGATCGGTTTCACTATGCCGCGCAACGCGGTGCTGGACCTCGACCGAATGGGCCTTATCGCAGACCATATCATCAGCGGCGACGCGGAGCGTGCCATGCGGACCACCTGAACGACGATCTGAGTTTGAACCGGAGCCAGCCCCACCCGTCATAGCGGCGTGCGCGATGAAATCGCTCGAGCAGGATCATCGCAAGTGGATGGCGTTGCGCGCGTATGAGCGTGCCACGCAAGACGCTGATGAGCCCTTGTGGTCGACCGAACAGGTCCGAGATTTCACCAAAGGAGGTCGGAGCACAGAAGCTGAATGACGCAGGCAGGATCTTGCATTTCTCTCGGTTTCGATCTGGGAGCTGCCGGTCTCCTCACGAGCAATTAGGCCGCTGATGCCGTCGGACGTGTCCGAATAGCGCCCAAACTCCGCCAAAGTGCGACCGCTGCGATTATTACCTATTCGGCCACTTTTGTTTCATCGGACGCCAACAACTTGCTATTTGACCTCATGGATAATGAAGGGCCTCTTTGCGAAGCGTTGGTAAGCCTGCTGGAAAACGAACTCTGCACTACCCGTACGGATGTTACCTTTCCAGAGAAGGATGGGTCGGGACCACCGGTCGAGATGCGCTTGCGGCTGGGCGGTCGGCGCATTGCGATCGAGCATACCCTTATCGAGCCTTTCCCGCTTGCTATCCAGACCGGAAAGGAATTTGTCGAACTGACAGCCGCCATCGTGGAAAATCTAAACGGAAATATGCCCAAACCCGGCACCTTCGTCCTCGTTTTTCCGGTCCACCCAACGCTTGGCAAACATCGCCGAACGCACGACCAGCTTCGGCAAAAGATCTCGGCATGGATTATAGAAGCCGGAGCGGAGCTTCACAACGAATGCCCGGATCGCAAAGATCGAGATAGATGCCCGCATGGATATTGCGGCTCCCGCTCTGCAGTGGTCGACGATATTCCGTTGCAACTATCTCTTCGGGCGCACTGGTCGGAGGCCGGGCGTCACGACGGTGCGCTTTTTCTCTCTCGAGCTGTCGGGGAGAATATCGAGCATTTGCGTCTCGAGCGGATGCGGACGGCGCTTCGAATGAAGCTTCCCAAACTCCACGAATGTGCGGCTGAAGGCGACACTACATTTCTCATTCTGGAGTGGTCCGACATCTCGCTCAGCAATCAGATCGTCATTGCCGAAGCACTCGAAACGGCGCTGGCCGATCGAGACGACTGCCCAGACCATATCGTGCTCGCGGACACGACGACTGATCAGTGGCACTTCTTCCGGCCTGTCATCGACGGTCAGTTCTCGATCGACAGTTAGCGATGCGAGCACCCCACCTCGACGCTGTCGATCTGATCGCCAAGATGGCGGCTGGTGATTTGGCTTGGGGATTGATGTGGCTTTGGACGAAGAGATGCACGGTGCTGATAGTGCTTTGGACCATGCGGCGCATGGTGCGAGCACGGATTTATCCTGTGCGCCGCACGGTGCGAATGTGACTTCGTACGGTGAGACGGTCATTGGACCGCGCCGGACGAACCGGAAGTGGAGTCCGCAGCAGAAGGCAAGGATCACGGCGGAAAGCTTTGAACCTGGCGCGAACATCACCGCGGTTGCCCGCCGCTATGATGTGGGAGTGGGGCTTTTGCATTACTGGCGGCGGCGGGTGCGTGATCGTGGCGGGCTGGAGAAGATCTCGTTTGTTCCCCTTGCTGTAGAGGATCGCGCCCCGACACCGACGCGATCGGAACTCGAGATCGAGCTGGGCGGTGCGCGTGTTCATGTGCGCGGCCATGTCGATCAGGCCATGCTACGGACGGTGTTCGACGCCCTGCGTCCCCAGTGATCGGTTATCACAGTGACCTGAAGGTCGTGCTTGTGACCGGTCCGATCGACTTCCGCGCCGGGATCAACAGCCTGGCGTCGCTTGTCTTCAATGCCATGGGCAGAAATCCTTATGACGGCCAAGTGTTCGTGTTCAGGTCGAAGCGCGCCGACCGGCTGAAACTGCTCCATTTTGACGGATCGGGCATGATCTTGCTGACGAAATGGCTCGAGGCGGGAAAGTTTGCGTGGCCGCCTGTCCAGGACGGCGTGATCAAGCTGACGAGCGCGCAGATGACCTTGTTGCTGGGCGGCATGGACTGGCGCAGGCTGGAGGAAAACCCGGTTAAAAAACCGCTGATGGCGGGCTAGAAAATGGCGATTTTACTGGGCTTTTGAGGGCTTCTACGCTAGAGAATGGCGGTGAAAAGCCGCCCTGAAAACCTGCCCGAAACGCTCGCGGCGATGACGGTGAAGGTCGCCGAACTGGAGGCTCAACTCGCGGCTGCCAACAAGCTCGTGGCGGCTTACAAGGCCATGCTCTTTGGCTCGAGTTCGGAAAAGGCACGGGCAATCCTCGGCGACCAGGGCCGGCTTGACCTGGGGGATCTGAGCGAGGTCCCGCCCACCCCGGTTGCGGCCAATGATGATCCGGCGCCGGCGCGCTCGCGGCCGGGGCCGCAGCGCAATATCGGTGCGCTGCCCAAGCATCTGCCGCGTGTGACAGAAGTGATCGAGCCAGACAGCCTGCAGTGTCCCTGTTGCGATGCCGGCCTGCACCGGATCGGCGAGGATGTCAGCGAGGCGATCGATATCGTGCCGGCTATCCTGCGCGTCATTGCCACTGTTCGGCCCAAATATGCCTGCCGCGCGTGTGACGGAGGGATTATCCAGGCCCGCGCGCCGCGGCGCATGATCGAGGGCGGAATGGCAACCACGTCGTTCATCGCGTGGATCGTCAGCCAGCGCTTTGCCTGGTATCTGCCGATCTACCGGCAAACCCAGATGCTGGCAGGTCACGGCCTCACGCTCGACCGCTCGACGCCGGTGCGCTGGGTCCAGCGTGCAGCCTGGTGGCTCGAGGGACTTTACGACCGGCAGCTGGCGTTCATCCACCGTCAGGGCCGGATCCATGTTGACGAGACCCGGATGCCGGTGATCGATCCGGGACGCGGCAAGGTCCGCTTTGATCAGTTCTGGGCCCATGGTATCGATGATCGGGGGTGGAATGGGCCCGCACCGCCTGCTGTCTGCTATGTTCATGATCGCTCTCGCGGCCACCGCACGATATCCGAGCAACTTGGGCGCTATCAAGGCGTGCTGCAGGTCGATGGCTATAGTGCCTACAAGAAGCTCGAGGATCCTGGACGCAAGGGAGGGACAATCGTGCTTGCCTTTTGCCTTGCTCATCTGCGGCGACGTTTTGTCGATCTGCACAAGAGCACGCAGTCGCCCATTACCGCGCAGATCATTGCGCTGCTCGGTCGGGTCTACCGGATCGAGGCGGATATCCGCGGCACGAGTGCCGAACATCGTCTGGCGGTCCGGCAGGAAAAGACCAGGCCGATCATGGACGAACTCAAGCTGCTGCTCGATGATACGCTCGAGCGGATATCGACCAAGGCCGATCTGGCCGAACATATCCGCTATGCCCAGGGTCACTGGCGCGGGCTGATCCGGTTCCTTGATGATGGCCGCATCGAGGTCGACAACAACATGATCGAGCGCCAGATGCGCCCGATTGGAATCAGCAGGCGCAACTCGTTGTTCGCCGGCAACGAAGGCGGCGCAAAGAGCTGGGCGATACTGGCATCCCTGCTTCAGACAGCAAAACTAAACGGTCTTGATCCGTTCACCTGGCTCAATGACGTGCTGACGCGGATCGTGTCGGGCGCGGTGAAGAACAATGAACTTGATCAGTTGTTCGCCTGGAACTGGGCGCCGGGACAACAAGCGGCTCAGCTGGAAATCGCTGCATGAGTCTTCTCGATGAAATCGCGCTGTCGGACGACGCGCTCGAGGCGTGGCTGGCCGTGAAGGTCAATCGCCGTCCGCTGGTGCGGACGATGTCGGCGCTCGAAGGCTTTGTGACGGCGGCGGTCACTTGCCCGGTGTATATCGATCCGCAACACTGGATCTGTCCGGCCATGGGCCTGCCTCTCGATGTGCTGCACAACGGCACCGACGTCGAGCAGGCCGTGTTCGCCTCGGTCGCCCGGGTCCATAACCATGTCAACGAAATGCTGGTGCACGACTTTGCGCCGCGGTTCGCCACCAAGGCCAATGGCAATATCGATCCGCGGCCCTGGTGCCACGGGTTCTATGCCGCCATGCAGCTCAACAAGAAGGACTGGAAGCCGTTGCTCGACCTGGGCAACGTCAACCATGGGTTGCTGCTTCCTATCCTGATCTACTGCGTCGACAAGAAAGGAAACCCGGTCCTCGGAAAACCCCGTCCAGGACCGGAAACCGCGCACTTCATCGAGCATGAGGCCTATCTGGATATCGCGCTCGTCATCCCGGCGCTCAAAGAGCTGAATAACGAATCCCGCTACGGCAACTCTTAAAAACCTCCGCACGTCAACGTGGGGTGGTCGCATCGCTAACGATCGACATGGAATATATTGATATCGAAAGGCCGTGACGCGATTACCCGCTGATATCGGGCCCCGGCAGCGCTTTCGGGACCGGAATGATCTCATCCGCGTGGGCTTTCCTGCTGTGCCACCCTGGCTTCGGGGACAGGGCTCCATAGTATCGACGCTTGTGTGCAGCTTGTACGATGAGCGGCAAAGGACGCGTCGCAGATCAGAAAAGTGCCATGATGTTAATTGCTTCGGCATCGCACTCTCCCTCACAAGGCGCATTGCCGGACGATGGAATTCAGGCATGATGCCCTTGGAACATTCCGTTCCGAACTGAGGGGGGAGGCAAGCAAGGGCGAGACATCGACGCGGTTCGCACGATGACACTCGCGATGGGACGGAGTGCGATGCCCATGAAACACGAAGGTCAAATCAAACCTATGCTGGACGAACACGGCCGCCTAGCCGTTTTCGCTCCCCTTTGCAGGTCGATCATCAACGCCAGAGCGATGTCGACCGCAGCGTTCGGTTCACTTTGCTCCGATCCTGGGAGCGAGATGCTTCTCGATCTCTACTGGCGCGAAAGCCAGGGTCTGAAGACATCTTTGACAAGCCTTTGGCTCGCATCGAAGGCATCCGAAATGACAGGCCGTCGCTGCTTGGCGGTCATGGAGGAGCAGCGCATTGTCGAGCGCATGCCCGACCCTTCGGACGGGCGGCGAGTCAATGTGCGCTTCACGATAGAGGGGCGCAGCAAAATGGACGCCTGTTTCAGCGCCCTTTTGCTAGGCTATGTCGAAACCTGCCAAGATTGCGCCACCCATTGCGGCCACACGCCGCTCTCAGGTGAAGCTGGCCACACGCTTCCAGTTCCCTTCTGCGTCGTGGCCAACGCTTTTTCTCCCCGTTCGTGGCGGCCACATGCCGCAGAAGCGGCGACATGTTCGGGTCAGCTCAAAGGCAAATCACAAGGCTGGGACAACAAATTTCCTAGCCAATAGAGCTCGAACCAGCGCGATGGTGTCATTCGTTAGAACCGGCCTCCCTGTCGCTTTTGATTTCGATACGGCCGGGATGCCGCTGAGTGCATTTCGGTCGGTGACCGCACTTGATTCGATTGGGCGGTTCGCCTGACGAAATGGAGCGACAGAAGGGGAGAAGGGGCTGGGCTGGAGGACAATCTTCAGCTGGAGTGTTTCTCATGGCCCTTTCAAGGACGAGCGCCGATCCTCGCCTCCACGCTGCCGCCACCAGCATCGTCAAATCCTTGGGCGGCGAATGGACGCCCTCGGGCGCAATGTGCCGTTGCCCTGCCCATGACGATCACCGACCGAGCCTGTCGGTCAGAGTCGGTGAGCGAAGCATCCTGTTCAAATGCTTCGCGGGCTGCTCGACCCGCGATGTCATTCGCGCCCTTCGCGACGATCGGCGGCGCATCCCTTCGAGCGAGGGCGGCGGCACGATGCCCGATGGGCAAGAACGTCGGCTAACGGGACGGATACGCAGCCTGTGGAAGGAGGCAATCGCGATCACCGATTCACCGGCGGCGGCTTATCTTGCATTGCGGGGGCTGGTTGGTCCGCAGGCCTCCCTCCGCTACCATGGCCATGTTCCTTATGGGCGCAAAGAGAACCTCCGCTTTGGCCCCGCGCTGATTGCCGCCGTCGAGGGCGATACCGGCATCATCGCCCTCGAGCGGCTATTCGTCGATCCTCGTACTGGTCTTCCCGTCGCTGACCTCGATCCCCCAAAACGGCTTCTCGGTCGCCCTATTGGTGGCGCGGTTCGTTTTGGCGCGGCGACGGATGTTCTGGGCCTTGCGGAGGGCTGGGAGACGGCATGGTCTGCGCATCTTCTGCTGGGCATTCCGGTTTGGGCGGCGCTTGGGGCTGATCGCCTGCCCTTGGTCACGATTCCCGAGCGGGTCGAACATCTCATCCTGCTCCCCGACGATGATCCGACCGGCCGACGTTGCGCCCGACGGGCTCGCGATGCGTGCGCGCGGCTCGGCCTCGTAATCGAGACTAGATTGCCGGGTGACGGCTTCAACGACTGGAACGACCGCCATCGCGCAGAAAGGAGAGGGGGGAGAGAGGGGGGTGGGGCAGGCAGCCTGATGGTCGGCCGCGCTCCGCACATTCGGGCAGGTGCTCCGGACGGGGTGCAGAAGAGACCTCCAAAACGAACCTGCCACATCCCACGAGGAGACGAGCCTTGACCTCGCCACAACCGAACTATCCCGCCATGCTGCCGCTCTCGAAGATCGTGCAAGGCGACAATCCTCGCCGCTATTTCGACCAGAAGAAGCATGACGAAATGGTGGTTTCGATCCGCCTGCGCGGCATACTTCAGCCCATATTGCTCCGCCCGAAAGGCGACGTTTACGCCATCGTCGCCGGCGAGCGCCGGTATAGGGCTGCCCTGGAAGCTTATGGCCCGGACGGAGCAATGCCCGTCCTCATTCGCGAAATGACCGACCAGGAAGCCCTGGATGCCGCAATCGCCGAGAATGACGACCGTGATAACCCTTCGGAGACCGAGCAGGCGGATGCCGCTGTCCGCTACCTCGCGGCGTGTCAAGGTGACCGGGCTGAAGCCGCCCGGCGGCTCGGCTGGTCACGGGCCAAACTCGATCGCCGGCTGGCGCTGGCCGACCTCTCCGACGCCGCCAAAACCGCCCTCGATGAACGCCGGATCAAAGTTGGCCATGCCGAACTGCTTGCCGCCGTTCCCCTGGACAAGCAGGAAAAGGCACTCGAAACGATCCTGAATGCCGGCCTCGATGTGAACAAGACGCGCGACTTGCTCATGCGGGTCACGCAGAGTCTCGCGAACGCCTGCTTCGACAAGACCGAGTGCAGGGCGTGCCCCTTCAACTCGGGCACGCAGCGCGTTCTCTTCGAAACCCATATCGACGAGGGCCACTGCACTAATCCAGGGTGCTTCCAACTCAAGACCGACGCCGCCGACGTAATCCGCTTCGAGATGGAGGAATGCGCCGCGAAGGCGGCAAGGGCTGCTTCGCCTCACACCGTCGATGACGCCGACCACCTTGGTGAACAGGACGAGGTTATCGACGAATCCACGAGATCGAGCGATCGTGGGCACGACAGTATCACGTCCCCCGACACTATCGGAACCAGCACACCCATTTCGGCGACTCCTGCCGATATCGTGCGCAGCACATCGATGGCGCGCAAACCAACCGTCACCGCGACGTCGATCGCGAGCCGCACCGCGGAGCTCCGCGAGTCGGCATGGCGAACGGCACTCGCCCGGGCGCTTGCGGGCAATGCCGCGCACGCCCAGACCACAATTCTCGTCGCCGCGATGTCCGGTACGCTCTCGCAGATAAAGGCCGATACGCTGACATCACGCGCCGGCCTGCTGGTAGATATCTCGTTCCCTGATCTTGATTATAGCGCCAAGATCGCGGCGATCCGCGCGCTACCTGATGCGCGAGCGGCCACCATATTATCCGTCATCGGCGGCGCCTACGCCAAGGATGTGCTTAGCTTCGGCCATGTCGCAGACCTTGCGAGAAGCTTCGACATCGACCTCCGCGACACGTGGAAGGTCGATCAGGCATTCCTCGAGCGATACACCAAGGATGAGTTAAAATTCATCGCGCAGGAATGCGGCCTGGTCGCGCATGTGGGCGAAAGGCGCTTCGCGAAGCTGCACGCATCTAAGAAGCCCGAACTCATCACTGGCATGCTCAATCGAATTGGCTTCGATTGGGCCGGGCGCCTGCCGAGCGCAATGACCCTCGATGGAAAATATGGTCCGCCCTCGGATCGCGCGGACCGCCAGGTCGAGGCGCCGCCCCCAGAACTCGCCGCCTGACCTGCTGCCACCACACGTCCAGATAAAGGAACACAGCCATGCTTGTTACAAGCCTGCTCCCGCTGCTTGCCCGCTACTCTCTCAGTTTCGACCTTATCGCCGGTCCCGACGAGACCGTCACCGTGACCATCATTCCGCGCAAGGCAGATGGCAAGTCGCCCGCTCTTGAGACCAGCGAGACCCGGCCGATCTCGATCACAGCGAGCGCAGCCGAAATCGACGCGGAGCTTAGCCGAGGCGAGGACGGCGCACTTGGCCAACTCATCGCGACCCGCAGGACCCTCGCCGACCAAATCGCCGAACAGCGGCAGGCAGACGAAGACGCGAAAGCGGCGGCTGCGGAAGCAGCGAAAGCAAGAGCCGCGAAGACCGCAACAGCCAAGCCTACCGCACCGACCAACTCAGCAAGGGGCCAGGCGCCGAGTAGCCCGCCGGCCGATGCCAAGCCCGACGAGCCTGCCACGCTCTTCTGACGGACGTCGCTCGCACCTCTTCATCATCAACCCAGAGGCCCTTATGCAGATCAACCACCTCCAGCGCGCTTATCGCTATGACGGCATCGACCTTCCGGTCCCGCCGCATCTTGCCGACGATCGGGATGCCTTACGCAACTACCACGCCACCCTATACCCGGCGATTCTCAACGCCGAGATGGTGGACGCGGGCGTGACCGGCGGTGCGCACGTCACCGAATATCGCCGCGCGGTCGGCACCAAGGGCTGACTCATGCCGCCCCGCAAACGCGCGGCCGTCCCGCCAGCGCGCCGCAGAACTCTCATCGAATGGATCGAGCACGACAATGGCAACTCGGCTGACATCTCCCACCCTGCCTGCAGCAGCCAGGTCCAGATGCTCCATACCCGGATATTCCTCGACCCTCAGGACAACAGGAACGAAGCCCAGGAGCCGCTTCAGCTACCGCCTGACCTGCGCCTCCCGCCGCTCGGCTGATCTCGCGGGTCGATCGATCGCGCTCTCAGGAGACATCCCCGCCATATTCGATGCTCCGTTGGCGCGGCATCACAAGTTGATCGGTCGCTGGGTCGCTGCACGGGAGAAAGCGTCGCGAGCATATACGCGTTCTGAGGCCCGCCTCCACATTGAACGGGTCTTCAATGCCGCCGTGCTCGAAATCATCAGCCCTATCGACATAGCTGATTTCCGGATCGCCGTCCTTCATAGCGAGGACGACGGCACGCCGGCGATTGCCGTGATTTGTCAAAGCCTCGGTCAAATCGACCTTGGGTGGATCGAAACCGGCGACGCGCCCGTTTCCTGGCGCGCCGCCGCTTACAGGGCGCTCGAGTGGAGCCTGGGCCGCGTGCTCCCGGTATTCGGCTATCGGGACCTCTTTAATGAAATCTCGATGTACTATTGGGACGGTGAGATCGACGACGAAAGCGCCCGTCAAAGCCTGACCGAGTATCATGGGGCAGACCCCGATGAGCTCGACGAACATGTACTGCCATCGACCATGGACGCGCGCCGACCCGAATGGATGATCGAGGCGAACGCAGCAGCACCGGTGCAGCTCCCTGCTGGACTTCGCCAAAAGCTGGCCAAACTTCGCGCGACACACAAGGCGCTCGCGCATCTCCAACCAGAGCACGACGCCTGGCACTTCGATTTACAGACCGTCTACGATTACATTCCGGAATTCGAGGAATACTCATCCTTGCCGCCGCTCACGCTGGTGCCCTTTGAACATTTCGCGCGCGAACTCGACGACGTCGCCCGGCACGGCATGGAAATGGGCTTCATGGACGTCGCCGGACTCTGTCCGCTGCCGGATGCCGAGAACATCGACGACTGGTTCGCGTCGCTTCGGCTCGGCGCCCGGTTCCTGCTCGCAGCACAGGACCTGATCCAGCTCGATCCAGCAAAATTATGAGGTGCCTCATGTCCGACCATTCAACCCAGTTCGAGGCCACCGGCGGCGGCCTGGTCTTGAAGAGCGCGATCCTGCTCTACCGGAACGAAGGGCCTCGCAATTTCCGCTCCTATCGCGCCGACTTTGAGGATGCAGCGGCCTTTGCCAGCGTGCATGCCATCGAGCCCGACGGCGACGGGCGGCCGACAATCGCGGCGGGCGTCCCATTATCGCACGCGCACTTGCAGCAATGGACGGAAGCCCTCGGGCGGACCGTCCTACCTGAAATTCTCCCCGGCAATGTGCTGGTGGCCCATCCCGAGATGCTTGCTTGGTGGATTCCGGAGCAGGTGCGTCCTGCTTATTTCGATCTCTCGACGCGCCCCGCGGACTTGCAAATCCTGTCCGATCGAGTCGTCGTGCCGGTCCCATATCCCGCGCATCTGCTTATCGCCACGCGATCTCGTCTCGGCGTCTATGCCCTGCCGGCAAACGAGCGCCCTACAGCCGACACCCGGGTGCTGCATTCACCGATCCTGAATGTCTTTGTCGATGGGTCGCTTTGCTGGGGTAATATCCCGAAGCCGAGAGCGCGTGCTATCGCGTCCATCCCCGAGTTTGAATGCGCGGTGTTCGACAGCTGGTCGACGCACCCCAATCCGGGACAGGAACTGACGATCACCGGCAAGGGCGGCCTCGTCAGGCTCTGGGACGGCCTTGCCGCGCGCCGGGCGAAGCGTTTTCCGACCAAACGGCTCAAGCCCTTTGGTGCAGGGGCTCGGCGGCATCTGCAGCGACGGCCAGTCGAGCCGGTGACGGTCGGACAGCTTATTGCGGGAGGCGCTCCACGATGAGCATGCTCGCCGACGATCCGACAGCCGCTGCGCTGCTCGCTGTCGTTCCCTGCTATCCAGTCCCCTCTAGCGGGCGATCACCCGCACTCGACGCTCTGCGCGCTTCTCGGGCAGGGCACGGCCTCGCTATCGGGACGGACGGGGTCATGTTGATCCTGCGCCGACCCTGGCTCGCACTCGATGTCCCGATCACCCAGCCGATCCCAGCGCACCTTCCTTATGGCAGCATTGGCGTCTCGAGGGCCGAGTTGCGCTGCGGACGAATCCCACGCAGGCATCTCGATCATATAATCGATAAGCTTCGCGCTGCGCTTCCCAATGAGGCCGCGGCGTTCGTGCTATGGAACGAGGCGACGCGCGAGTTCGCCGTGGAATTCCCCGTCGTCGATGAGGCAACCCCCTCACGCCTTGTCTATCGCTCCCCGATTCTGGAGCGGGGTTGGCACATGGTTTGCGATATCCACAGCCACGGGTCCGGGCCGGCCTTCTTCAGTGCCACGGACGATAGCGACGACGCCCATGCCACGAAGATATCGCTCGTCTTCGGCCGGCTAAATCAAATCGACGGCCCGACGAGGGCATCGCGACTCTGCGCCGGCGGCCTGTTCCTTCCTCTGCCGCGCAGTCCATTCGCGGAAGATTTCGACGCCGCCTGATTCCAGTGCTCGCCGCAAACTTTCCGGCGCTTTCGATAATCGCGCGAAGTGAATCTCGCTCGCGAATTGCGACGGCAATGCGCGCCGTCGGCAATCGCCAATGTTCGTCAACAACTGCCTGAAAGGTGATCTCATGGATGCTCATCGCTGCATCGGCCTCGTGCTGAACGCGCCTGAATTCTTCGCGGACTTCGCATTCCGACAATGGCTCGGAAACGGCCAGCCTAAGTTTACCTGGTACAGGGGTGGGGACGTCGATGAATGGTCCGATGTCGTCGTCCTGGTCGATCCCAGCCTTAACGGCGACGGAAGCGACGCTGACATGCCAGCGGCGATCTGGAGTCGGATCGTCGAGATTTGTCGCGAGCATCTCGGAGCCCGGCCCACCATGCCTAGCCATTACGTGGTGCGGCTGACGAATCTCGCCGAATAGACCCAAAGCCGCCGCAAGCCACCGCACAGAGGAGACCCGACATGACTCTGGTGAGATTTTACCCGCAGGCCTGGGTGAACGACTATGCGATGGCGGTCGATCCCGAGGGCGAAACCCTATGGGACGTGGGGGATGTCGCAGCCGGCCTCAAATCGAACTCGGACGAGACTGACGGCTTTCGCGATCATCCGAACGCCCCCGACTGGGTCAGGGAGTGGCGCGGACCATATTATATCGAGATGCTCTGCGACACCGCCGTCGATTGACCCATCATTGCCGACGACATCCCGACCTCAGGGCCGCGCTGGGTGAGGAGAAAGGGGGAAAGGAAGGGCGCGAGGAGGCAGCCGAAAGGGTCGCTGTCTGATCCTCCATCCCATTCCTTATGCGGGAGACACATCATGCCCAATTCCGATTCCTCCACGGCTACCCTCATGCCGGCGGCGACGATCGTTCCCGAAACCGAGCGCATGGATTTCCTGCCTCGCCTCTTCGGCAAGCGCCATTTCTTCATGGGCGAGATGCAGCTCTACGACTTCATGGGCCGGCTCAGTAGCGACTATCGCGGCGGCTTCTGGGCCTTCTACGATTTAGCCGGCGAGCCGCTGTTTCTTGCCCCTACCTCGGGCGCCAGATTCCGGATTTGCTGGAATGGTAACGGCTATGAGGGCGAAGTAAGCGCCGAGGCTGCTGGGATCATCGCGACGCTCTTCACTTTGTCGAACCTGTCGATTGCGCGCCAGGACGATGGTCTCGCCCACGCCTATTTCCGTCTTCTTGACTATGCGAGCCGTCATCCGGAAGCCGCGGAAATCCTGAGCGCCATCGACTAGCCCCTCACCGCCAATGCACGCTCGCTTCCCGGATCATCCGGATTCCGTGGAAGTGACCGCGCGGACCGAGAGCATGTTCCTGCCGCCGCCGCGCATTCCATTCTCAGGAGATAGCCATGCAGCCTATCAATGGCGATCGCCACTATTTGCCCGCCATGCTCCAAGATCGTCCGATCAGCATCCTGCTTGTCGGTTGCGGCGGGAACGGCGCACAAATGCTGATGGGTCTTGCCTCACTCGACACGGCGCTGCGCGCGACCTCATCGCGATCGCTGCAAGTCACGACAGTGGACGACGACGTCGTAACCGAGGCGAATCTCGGCCGTCAGCCGTTCTTCGGCTGTGACGTCGGGAATTCAAAGTCGCGCACGCTGACGGAGCGCATCAACCTCGCGCACGGTCTTGCCTGGAACGCGGTTCACGGCCGCGCGCCGGCAGCAGCTCGCATCGAAGGCGTCGATATCCTCATCAGCTGCGTCGATACCGCTTCGGCTCGTCGTGCGCTTGGTGCCGCGCTCGGTGACGGCAGCGGCACGCCCGCCTACTGGATGGACCTCGGCAATCGCGCGGGCGATGGCCAATTTCTCATCGGCTGCCCGAGCCGCGCCAACAACAAGCACCAGCAGCGCCTGCCTACCGTGCTTGAATATTTCCCGGAACTCGCGGACGACAGCCTGCCCGAAGACAATGCTCCATCCTGTTCCGTCGCCGAGGCACTTGAACGCCAATCGCTCTTCATAAACCGCGTCATTGCGAGCCACGCCCTTGCACTGCTTTTCGATCTTCTCGGACGCGGCTCCATCGGCCACGCAGGCGCCTTCATCAACCTCGCCAGCGGCCAGGCCGTTCCGATCCCGCTGCCGCACGTCGAGTGAAACGGCTTGAACAAATTCCTGGAAGGATGATGTGCATGACGCCGATCACCCAAAATCATTGGACTCTCCACTATACGATCGGTCGCATACTCGCCGCCGAGGTCAGGTCTGGCGACCTGGTTCACATGCCAGGCGGGCGCGGCGACCTGATCATGCTCGGTGGCCGCCCCCCACGACGAGCCAATGATTGTGGCAGCGTCACCGTCCGCGACCCTCTCGTCGAAGGCGGCGAAGGCTTTGAGACGCGTCCTGGCACATTAGGAATGGTCTGGATCAGCGCCGGCGGCGGATGGTCCGAGCTGCCGGCATAAAACCGCGCTTTGTCCATGTGCATATCACGATCGGGATCAAGGTCGCGCTGACCGAAGGAAGAGGAGGGGGAAGGAGAAAGGCGCTCCGTTTGTTGGAGCAGTCTGGAGCATCCCCATGAAAATCGAACTACGGCGCATTTCCTACAACGCCGCGCTCTCGCGGGAAACCGCGGCTTTCTCCGCAGAAGTCTGGATCGATGACGCACTTGCGTTCCACGCGCGCAACCACGGAACGGGCGGGGCAGACCTCTACCATCAGGTCGGCCGCTGGACCGAAGCCGAAGTCAACGCCTGGCTCAAGGTCAACCGGCCGCCCCGCTGCCTCGGCGATATTGCCTGTGATCACGATCTCGAAATCGAGGTGAGCGATCTGCTCATTCGCGGCGTCGAGGGCCGCCGCCTGAAGCGCCTGCTCCGTACCAATCTGGTAACGATCGAGAGCGGTCAGATTCTACAATATCCGCTGCGGAAACGGCCACTCGCACTCGTTGCACGCGCCGTGCGCGCCACCAATTCCGAGGCCGTCATCGTCAACGACGCCGGCGATGAAGTGTTCGCACGCGCCTTGGACGTGCTGCTCGCCAGCCGCTGACGCTCCAGATCGGAGATTGTCATGACCGACAACTTTGATCCCGCCAACGCGGGATGCTGGATAGCGCGCGGCCGTCCGGTTCACCACGCCCATGCAATCGCCGACGCCTGGCAGCGCTTCCCCGACCTGCCGAATGATATGCCCTTGGACGCTCGCATGGCGCGTACCCGCGAGCGCGTCCAGATGCTTCGCCCGTTCCATGAGGCGATCCGACTCGAAGCCGAGCAGCGGCGTACATCCGCGAACTTCGCCTTCGTCGAACGCCAGATCGCGCAGGGCAGCACGGACAGTCGCAATGCCTCGATCCTCCATGCCCGCGCCGTCCATGGCTATGATTGGGACGCCGCGGTCGCATATGCCGATGGGTGCTATGCTGCCCGCGCAGGGTGGGAAGTCCGCCCGCCTTCGCCGACCCGTGCGGGGGAGCCGGATATTCGCAGACCGGCCTACCATCAGGGATTTCTGGATGGTGGCGGTCAGCCCGACGACATTTTCGATGCCGCCCGGCGATCCCTCGCGGCCACGCTGTCCGAGCCTAGTTCCGTGGAACAGCCGCGCACCGCACGGCCGCTTCCCAGCCAATGGCCGGGGCCCAGAGACGCACCGATACCCGCTTCCTGGCATCGACGCCTGCTCCTGCTCGGCGCTTCGGAACGCGCGACCGGGTCGGTCGGCATTATCGCGATGCTGCGCGAATGCCCCGGACACGAAGCCATGGTGATCTTCGTGGTCAGCGCCGAAATCGGACTGCATCGGCTATCGACGGGGACCGATCCGGCGCTTGGCAATCATGCCGCGCTGCGCGAGCAGCTGCGCCAGGGTGACTATACCGACATCCTGATCGTGGCCGATGAGGCGGAACTCGGACGGCTGGACGCCGACGCCGATATCCTGCCGCTCGCGCGAACCATGGAGCGGACCCGCAATTCGGTCCTTCAGCAACGCGCGCAGTTCCGCCTCTGGCTTGCCCGGGGCCGCGCGCCCGGTGATCAGTTCGCTGCTGGTCACATCCGATGGGGCAAGATGGCCGTCGGGCTTTCGGGACGTCTCGGGGATTTCACCACACGCTACGCGGGGTCGGCGCAGCCCCGCGGCCACCGCATCGTCATCGAGGACGCAAGCGGCGATCTCGCGCATGGCTACCGCACCCCGACTGGCCATGAACTCCATCCAGAGATCGTCATCGGCAACAAGGCGCATGCCCGAGCCGCGATCGCCCGCCTGCTGCGTCAATTTGCCGCTTCGCTGCGCCTGGGTTGACCCGACGCGCAGCGCAAGACCCGCTGGCACACGCTGACACCCCCAACGGGACGCCATCCGGCGCCGGCGAGACCATCAAAAAAAGGAAGCATTCCATGCGAAACAGTGCATCGGCGCTGGCTCTCCAGCTGTGCCTGGATTTCGACCAACCCGCCGCGCCTGCCAGGGTTCAATCAGCTCCTGATACTCTGGAATTGCCACTCCTCTCGCCGAAAACGGTCGTTGCCGCCACATCGGCACCGCTCGATCTGGTCGATTTTTCCTTTGTCATGGGTCGGACCCTGGCGGCTTCATGGAAGGGCCGCGCGCACGACAATCTCGAGGCGATCAGGCTGTTGAACCTCCTCGATCGCGAGCAGCGACCGGCGACACCGGATGAGCAGATTGCCATTGCCAAATTCGTCGGCTTCGGGGCGTCCGAATTAGCCAACAACATCTTCGCCGATCGCACGAGCGGCTTTCGAGAAGGTTGGGAGGAGCTGGGGCACAGCCTGGTCGCGGAAACGACCGATGTTGAGCTTCAGTCGCTCAAGCGGGCGACGCAATATGCCCATTACACGCCCGAATATATCGTCCGGGCCATGTGGGAGGCCGCTCGGCTTCTCGGCTTCCGCGGGGGACAAATTCTCGAGCCGGGATGCGGGAGCGGCCTGTTCATGGGTCTGCGACCCGGCTTTCTGTCCAGCGACACGATATTCGTCGGCGTCGAGAACGATCCCGTCACCGCCCGCGTCGCGCGCGCTCTCTATCCCAAACAGGTCATTCGCTGCATTGATTTCGACAAGGCTACGTTGCCAGGCGACTTTGACCTTGCGATCGGAAATCCGCCTTTCTCGAATCTCACCATCCACGACAGGACCGAACTCGGTCGGCTCGGCCTGTCACTGCACGATTTCTTCATCGCCAAATCGCTCGAGCACCTCCGGGTGGGCGGCATCGCGCTGTTCGTGACGTCGCGTTATTCGCTGGACAAGAGCGATCCCAAAGCCCGCCGCCACATCGACGGCATTGCCGATTTCCTCGGAGCCGTGCGTCTGCCGGCTAAGGCCATGCGGCAAGAGGCCGGCACCGACGTCGTGGTCGATATCCTGCTCTTCCACAAGCGCGCGCCGGAAACCCCGCGGCCCGAGTGCAACTGGATCGAACTTGGCGAGGTTCCCGACAGTGACGAGGGATGCGGACCGCTCCGGATCAACCGCTATTTCCTCGATAATCCCGGTCATGTGCTGGGCACACACGAATGGCGGAACGGCCAGTTCGGCAGGGATTATAATTGCGCAGCGGAGTCAGGCGTCGATCTGGGTGCGGCACTCGCTGCCACTTTGACGGCAATCGCGTCGAACCACAAAGGTATCTGCAAGCCGATCGAGCGCACAACATTGCTGCGCGACACGCTCAACGTCACGACGGACGTAGCAATCGGCACCGCGGCCGATGAAGCGGACTTCAAGGAAGGCAGCTATCTCGTCTCGGACGGTGCCCTCCACCAGATCATCAACGGCTTCCCGACGATCGTTGGCGTAAAATCCGGACGCGGTGGCGCCGGACTGTTTCCCAAGCACGCAGCCATAATCAGAGCCCTCATTCCAATCCGCGATACGATTCGCGCGATCCTGCGCGCCCAGCTCAATGATCAGCCCTATGCGGGCTCTCAGGAAAAGCTGCTCGCGCACTATCGGCAATTCACCAAGAAATACGGGCCGATCAACCGGACGATCACCAGCATTCGCACGGACCCGGACACCGGCGCCGAGAAGGAATATCAGCGCCGCCCGAACCTTCAGCCATTCCTCGACGATCCCGATGTCTGGCTCGTTGCCTCGATCGAAAATTATGACGAGGCAAATGACGCGGGCGTCCCGGGCGCGATCTTCACCGAATGCGTCGTCAAGCCGCCAGCAACCCATGAAATCCATTCGGCGCAGGACGCACTGGCGCTGGCGCTCCACGAACGGGGCCGCGTCGATCTACCCCTGATCGCTGACATGCTCGGGGTCACGGAGGCTGAAGCGCTCGCCGACCTTGCCGGCGACATTTATCTCGACCCCGTCCGCAGCACACCCCATTTTGACCATTGGGTCACATCCGATGAGGCGCTTTCGGGTCCGGTCCGCACCAAGCTCGCCCTGGCGCGCGAGAAGGCCGAAAGCGATCCACGGTTCCTCGGCACGGCCACCGCGCTCGAAGCGGTCCAACCGGTCGACCTCAAGCCGAGCGAGATCACCGCGCGCTTAGGTGCACCCTGGATCCCCGTGGACGTCATCGAGACGTTCATCACGGAGACCATGGAGGTCGAGACCCGGATTCATCACACCGTCGAGCTTGCGAGCTGGACCGTCGATAAGGCCCCGTTTTTCGGACACGTCAGTTCAACCTCGACATGGGGCACGGCGCGGCGTGGCGCCGCCGACCTCCTCGAAGACGCCCTCAATTCTCATGTCCCCAAGATCTACGACACCTGGCGGGATGAAAATGGTTCGGAGCGCCGCGAACTCAACGTCAAGGACACCGAAGCCGCGAAGGAGAAGCTCGCAGGTATCAAGTCGACCTTCGAGACGTGGGTCTGGCAGGATAGCGAACGCGCTGACCGGCTCGTCCGCATCTATAACGATGCCTACAACAATCTGGTGCCCCGGAGCTTCAACGGCCAGCATCTGAAGCTGCCGGGTGCGTCCACCACGATCCGGATGCGCGATCATCAGAAGCGCGTCGTCTGGCGGATCGTTGCGGCGGGCTCGACCTATGTCGCCCACTCCGTCGGCGCCGGAAAGACCTTCAGCCTATGCGCCGCGGTGATGGAACAGCGTCGTCTCGGCCTGGCCAACAAGCCGATGATCACCGTGCCCAATCACTGTCTTGCGCAGATCGCGCGCGAATTCCTGATGCTTTATCCCACGGCGCGCATCCTCGTTGCCGACGATACGAATTTCGTGAAGGAAAAGCGCCAACGGTTCCTGGCGCGGGCGACGACCGGCAACTGGGATGCGATCATCATCACGCACGACGCTTTCAAATTCATCCCGACGCCGACCTCGTTCGAGAAGCAGCTCATTGAAGACCAACTCGACAGCTACGAGGCCCTGATCACCGGCATCGACAGCGCAGATCGCGTTTCCCGCAAGCGCGTCGAACGCCTGAAGGAAGGGTTCAAACAGAGGCTGGAGAATCTACGGGCTCGTAAGGACGACCTCGTCCATATTGGCGAGATCGGCATTGACCAGATTCTCGTCGATGAAGCCCAGCAGTTCCGCAAGCTGACCTTCGCGACCAATCTCGGCGATCTCAAGGGTGTCGATCCGGTCGGCTCGCAGCGCGCCTGGGATCTCTATGTAAAGACCCGATATCTGGCCGGCATCAATCCCGGACGCGAACTGATCCTCTCGTCGGGCACGCCCATCACCAACACCCTGGGCGAGATGTATACGCTGCAACGCTTCATGCAGCCCGACGAGCTTCACGCCAAGGGCCTGCACGAGTTCGATGCCTGGGCGGCCACTTTCGGAGACACCCGCACCGAACTCGAACTGCAGCCGAGCGGCAGCTACAAGCCCGTCACCCGGTTCTGCGAGTTCGTCAATGTCGCCGACCTCATGGCGATGTATCGCAGCGTCGCGGATGTCGTGCTGAAGGACGATCTGCGGCAATATGTCCGGCTCCCGACCATCAATGGCGGCAAGCGGCAGATCATCGTCGCGAAGTCCGGCGCGCCCTTCAAAGCCTATCAGAAGGTGCTGGCCCGGCGCATCAGGGCCATCGAAAACCGCAACGGGCGACCCAAAAAGGGCGACGACATCCTCCTGTCGGTGATCACCGATGGCAGACATTCAGCCATCGATTTGCGTTTCGTCGATCCGAGCGTCGGAAACGAGGAGGGCAACAAGCTCAATCTTCTGATCGAGAACGCCCATCGCATCTGGGAAGAGACGGGCAACCATCGCTACACGAACCCGGAAACCGGGAAGCCCTATCCGCTACCCGGCGCAGTGCAGATGATCTTCTCCGATCTCGGCACGGAAGCGGCGCTCGAAACGCGGGGCTTTTCCGCCTATGTCTGGATTCGCGATCGGCTTGTCGAAATGGGCGTTCCCGCGGAGCAGATCGCCTTCATGCAGCATTACAAGAAGAACAGCGCGAAGCAGCGCCTGTTCAACGACCTCAACCATGGACGCAAGCGCTTCGTTCTGGGGTCCACGGCGACAATGGGAACCGGGGTCAACGCGCAGCAGCGCCTCAAAGCTCTGCATCACCTCGATGTCCCCTGGCTCCCGTCGGATATCGAGCAGCGGGAGGGGCGCATCGAGCGCCAGGGCAACCAAAACGACGAGATAGACCTCTACGGCTACGCCACCAGCGGTTCGATGGACGCTACCAACTGGCAGATGCTCGAGCGCAAGGCCCGCTTCATCAATATGGCGATGTCAGGCGATCGCTCCATCCGCCGGATCGAGGATGTCGGCTCCAACGTCAACCAGTTCGCGCTGGCCAAGGCTCTCGCATCCGGTGACGACCGCTTAATGAAGAAAGCCGGACTCGATGCCGAGGTGGCACGGCTTCTGCGCCTGCGCGATGCCCATACCGACGACCAATATAATATCCGCAGGACCATCAGGCGGACGAAGCAGGAGATTGAAGACTTCCAAAAGCAGATTGCCAGGCTGGAGGCCGATATCGATCGACGGGTTCCGACGAACGGCTATGAGATTCTGTTCAATTGCGATGGTGTGATCATGACCGATCGCAAAGCCGCCGGTGAACGAATCCTGCGCTATGGGCAGCAGATGCGGACCGATGGCGCAGAGGCTCGCTGGGCGCTGGGGACATTTAACGGCATCGACCTGGAAATCTCCGGCTTTGAGGCCATCGACGACGAGCAGCCTGCTCTTTCCATCTTTATCACAGTGCTGCACCACGGCGAGCAGGGCAGATTTGAAATCACCGAAAAGACGAGACCGGGCACGATAGTCGGTCGTATCGAGTCGTCTATCTGCAACCTCGACGCCGATCTTGCCGTCGTCAGGACCAACCTCGAAGCCAATGAACGGCGCCTCCCAGCGTTCGAGGCGCGCTTGGGCAACGAATTTCCTGACGCCGCGCTGCTTGAAGAGAAACTCCAGGAACTTGCCGAGCTTGAGACCGAGCTGGCAAATACCAAGGGCGAATTCGAGCCGAGCAACGACGACGACATGTTGTTGGCGGACAACGGATGCGATGAAGGCGAGCTGTTGCCGGGCGGACGCCCGACCGGCTTCGCGGCCTCCGGGGACTGCGGCCCGATTGGAGAGGAGGGGGAGGGATTGAGGCGGGCGTGTTGATGCGCCTTGATCTCAGGAGTTCGTCCCTATGTCCTATGACATCGCCTTTCGCTTTCAGCAGGCGCTCGATCCCTCTGCGCTGATCACGCTGCCGACCGCCTTGCATGCGCTCAATGCCGCCATCGAGGATTGCCGCAATGCCGGGCGACCGCAGGATAGCGATCCAGCCGTCCTTCTGCTCGCCCGCCACCTCGGCGCCATCGCTTCTCAGATCGAACGTCCCAATGTCGATCTGCGGCGTGCCTGCATGGACGCGATCGCCAACCTTCGTCGCAAACCCGCGCTCATAGCCCTCGCACATAAGGGCGTCGCCTACGACGAACCCGCGAAGAAGCTGTTCCACAGCGACGGGCGCAAGGCACTGAAACGTCTCGCCGACGCGCTCCGGCTGGCCGAAGGAAGCTATGATCTTCGCTCGAACAAGGGTGGAATTGCGGTCAGCGGCGAGGTGACGCTCCACGGCGAGGAGGTTTATGTTCAGCTTAGCCTCGGCAGCTTGGGCCGCGGCAACGAAATCATGTTCCGCCGCGTCGCCGGTCGCAAGGATTATTGCGGGGACCGCAACCATTGGGCGGACATCGCCGAATTAATGGCCCCTGACACTTTCGCGGTCCGCATCCGCCGTGAACTGCATCTTTCCGCTCCCGACGTCACGCCCACGCGGCTCGTCGCCTGAGGAGACCATTCATGCAAATCATCGTCTCCCGTTCCCGCATCGCGGGGACGCTGCCTCACTATATCTATCGCGCGCTGGTTCCTGCCGAGGGTGTCGCCGCCGAACGGCGAGCGCTTGCCGGTACTGTCGCCGGGCCCAAGTCCGCGGGACGCTTTGCCTGCATTCGCATCGCACCCCTTTTGGCACCCGCCCGCTATTTCGTTATGAACCATGTCGAGCGGACCATGCTCGCATCTCGCATCGGGGCGGTCGGCCGCCGCATCGAGTGGCTGATCATCCGGACCATCTTCCCCGAGATGACCGCGGCTTCGGTGCCGATCGTCTTCCAACTCGACCACGATCCGGGCGATGCCTGCGTCTGGACCGATATCGAGGATCTCGTCGACACTTTCGATCGCTTCGAGCCCGACCTCGCCATCCTCACCGCCTTCGATCTCGGACTGCGCCAAGGCGATGGCCGCCAAGTGGCTTGACGGTAGGAGACCATGAGGAACAGCCCTATGATCCAGGATCCACCATTCAAGAAGATCTTCAATGGTATCGCGACGCGCAAACAGATGTTCGAACTGTTCAACCGCGTTCCAGACTGCCCGCTCGGAGATCGCATTTCGGGCAAGGCCTATGAGAGGCAGTGGTTTGAAATCAAGCGTGAGTCCTATGACTCCATGCTCGAAATATTACCGCCCCTCTTCATGCGAGCCGGGATGTTCGCCATGTCCGAACTCAAGGCGGGCTCCGTCGGCTCGGTCTTTTTTGAAATCATGATCGACGGACGCAATCGTTGGTTCACCGGATATTGCGACTTCAGCGATCATGGCAGTCCCGATGCGATGCGCGCGGGAATCATCGGACATGAGAAAGCATCCGTTGCCGGTTTGTCGCGCGAAGCGAAGCTCAAGCTGATATGGGCGCGCACGCCGGCCGACTATCGTGGCCGCGCCGGTCAGTTCGATCCCGATTCCTGGCCGACCGAACATCACGGCAAGCGCGCTATTCTCGTTTACGAACCGGGCGTCGGCACCGTCCAGAAACTTCTCGAAAATCTTACCGACGATGAGATCGCCGACCGGCTGCCAAAGGGGCCGACGATCTAGCCAGTCCGCGTCCGCGCGTTCCAGTCTCCATCAAGGAACTTTCCATGACAATACACCGCAAGGTGCTGGTCGTGATGCGATCCAGCCATCTCCACACCGAGTTGATCGAGGTCACCGCGAAGGTGAACGTCATCGGCGACCCGACGAATCCCAAAGTCGAGGCGAATCTCGCAGCGGTAGAAACCCAGGCACGAGAAGCCCTACGTCGCCAAGAGCCGCTGCCTGGACAATCGGCACCCGGCTTCGGTCCCTGGTACGATCCCGAAGACGCTTTCGAGGTTGACTTCGTGCTATGCGCGCCCATCGACGCGGCAATGAACAGGGGGCGGATCGTTACCGTCGAGCAGGTCGCGACCGAGACCGTCCAGCGCTGGGGCACGCGGTCGGAGACGCACGATGCCTAGAAACCCCATGGGTGCGAATCCGACCCGAGCCTGCACGATTGCCGCGCTGCTATGTGAACTCCTCGAAACTCACGTCAAAAGATGCGACGGGGGCGGCCATGGCGAAGATGAGCGTCCATTGGATGTGATTTCGGATGTTCACGACACCGGCGCCAACATCGATAGCTTTGCCAGCTGCGACACCGAAACGGGGACGCAAATCTATCTTGTGCTGAACGACCACGCCAAATTCCGCATTGCCGTTGAAGCGGTTTCCTCATCATAGAAATGCACATGGCGCTGAACGCGCTTCGAGGAATAGCGCTTGCTTCCCCAGGTAGGGCGAACTCGATGTCGCCAGGATGGACGTAGCCGATATTCTTGATCAGGCCGATTGAGAGAAATCAGCGCGCACCATCATCAACAGAATCGATCGCCCGGTCCTCTTCGACGATCGAGAGCGCCCGTCGCCGCAAGGCCTGATTCCGCATCGAACCCGTTTGCATGCGGGAGCGCAACGCTTCCTCACTTCAACCACTTGGAGGATATCATGGTCCAACTGTCTCCCCTTCGCGGGCGTTTGGCGAGCGCCGAGCACGCATATGCTTGTGCGATCCAGCGCCGAAGCGCCACCGGCCGCAACCAATATGTCATCCGTACCGGCAGTCCGATCCAACCGTTCCGTGTGACCGAGGCCCGCCCGGCAAAGGACGAAGATCTGGTCCTGCACGTCGCCTGATCACGCTTC
This sequence comes from Pseudomonadota bacterium, assembly GCA_018240865.1. Classification (GTDB taxonomy): domain Bacteria; phylum Pseudomonadota; class Alphaproteobacteria; order Sphingomonadales; family Sphingomonadaceae; genus Sphingomonas_B. The sequence goes on from JAFEEY010000031.1 coordinate 37,369, forward strand.
CCCTCGCGATGGAGGCAAACCAATGAAAAATGCCAACCAATATCCAATTGAGCCCGGCATATGGATCAGGACCGAGGAAGACGAGAAGCTCTTTTTCCTGCGATATTCCTCGACCGGCCATTGGGGCTTCTTTTCGAAGAGCAACCACCGCACAGCGCGGGAATACAAGCTTCCGCTCGCGGGCCTGAAACCCTGGCAAGAGGAGTACCGGACATGAAAACCCACGCGATGGTGAGCGGCCTTCGGGTCACGCTCACGAAGACCGAACTCCTGGCCCTACTATCTCTCGCACGATATGGTGCCGACCAGATCGCGACCGCACGCCACCAATATTTCATGCCCAAGCGGCAGGAAGCCGTGGCTGCCGACGTCATCCAGGGCCTCGCTCGCGGTTTGGCATCGGTCCAGTGGAAGCAGGCGGAGGCCAAGGCGAAACGCGAAGCGCCCAAACGAGAGGCCGAGCGGCGCGCGGCGCGCGCGCATAACGCTTTGATCGACGGTTACACCGTGTGGGGCATATTAGGCGACTGGACCGATCTCTCCGACGATCCTGACCGTCGCCAATGGGCGGATATGTTCCATCCCGACACCGAACCGCGCGCGCAGGGTGAGATCAGACGAAACGTCTGGCGGATATTCATCAGCAAAGGCAGCGCGACGTCGGACGATAGCAAGAACAGCGCGGCGTCGGACGACTTCGCGGTTATTCCGGGCGATTGCACGGAAACCGCCGATTGCGGCGAAATCGAACAGCTCGCCCGTCGGCTCATCGCCAAATATCAGAGGTGACGGTCTCGAGTCCCGGAAGATGCGCGCGGTCTAATCGATCCTGCCCTCAACCGGCCGCGCAAAGGCGGGGATTCCTGAAAAAGCCGCCATGGAGGAAAGGAGGAGGTGGGCGTCGAGTTTCAATCGGGGAGTTCGCCATGACCGCTATCGTCTCTGCCACACACCATCGGCGGACATCGCCGCCTGTGTTCATCTCCGGATCGCTTTCCATCCGGCAATTACCTGTCTGCGTAATGACGCGGCTCGGGGTGCTCATCGATCAAGAGCGGCCGATCTTGATCGGTGATGCGCCCGGCGTGGACGTCTCCGTCCAGCGGTTCCTCGCCGATCACGGCGTGCGTCGTGTCACAATCTTCTGCGGCGGTCGAAATCCCCGACATAATGTCGGAGCATGGCCTATACGGCAGATCTGGACCGATGGCGCTCGGGGCACGCGGGCCTTTCATAGCGCCAAGGATCGGGAAATGTCTCGCCTCGCGGGGGCCGGCTTCGTTGTATGGGACGGAGCTAGCCGAGGCAGCCAAGCCAACATCCGGCGCTTATGTGAGCGCGGACGCTATGTCCTCATATATCTTCGCCCTAGGGATCGCTTCATCGCTTTAGCCACCGATGCGCAACGGATGGCGTTCATGACGTCGGGTTATCTCGACTGACATCGCCGTAGCCGGGCGGAGGTTCAGCGCATCGACCGACGGGCTGCTTCGACCGGACGATACATGTCCGCACGATTGCGCATCACGTCGGCAAGCCAGACCAGATCACTCGCGGCATCGGCCAGCGGAAGGGTCGCCACCGCGTCAAACAAACGGCGCTGGTAGGAAGAACCGCGATCGAGGATGTCAACCAGACGATCGCGTGCGGGGCTGTCCAGATCAGTGATTCCCGCGTTGGCTTCTCGAGCCGCCTCAAGAAAGGCTTCGGCCAGTTCCTGAGACTCATAATATCCGGAATCCAGACCTTCCCTAAGGGCGAGGGCGGCGATCTCGCTGCGCACCTCGGCAAGATCGGGGTCGTTCACCGCGTCGATCAGCGGCAGGTTGAAATCGAACGTGGCAAGATAATCCGCAATCATGGGGAGCGTCCTTCCGCCCGAATAATAGAACGTAAAATGAACACGGACAAGCCTCCAAGCCGCCTGCACATGGTAGCGAAGCTGGATGTTCATGTTTCCTGGAGCCGTCCAGCGACAGGTTCATTCCGGAGAAGAGCTTCGCTATCTTCTAGCTGGCTGATCCCGGTCGTGGCGCGCCAGCCGCACCGCCTGGCGCGCGACCTTCATTGGGAGGTACAATCGCGCCGTCATTCGTCCAAGCGGCGCAAACCCATAACGACCGTAGAAGGTGCCGGCATTTTCGTCGATCGGATCGACGACGATCATGCGCGCGGCAGCCTCGATCGAGCAGAGACGCATCATCGCATCGATCAGCAGCAGCTCGCCAAGGCCCTTGCCCTTCATCGTGACGTCGCGCGCGAGCCGACCAATCAGAAAGGCGGGGATTCGGTCATAGCCTGGCAAGCCCTTCTTCTGCTCTGGCGATAGTTCGCTCTCCAGCACCGCATGTGCCGAGATGGTGTAATAGCCGAGGACTTTGGCAGAGTCCGGTGCGAGCGCCACGAAGCAGGCGGCGATGTCGCTGCGCTCGTTCTGACCTGCGAATTTCAGCAGATAGTCGGTAAGCGAGGGTTGTTCGCAGGCAAACGCACTCCGATCATGCTCCGCCGCCAGCCGTTCGAACCGGACTTCAACTTCGTCGCTCACGCATTGCCCGTGATCGCGCGGTGCCTCGCCGCGGCGGCGCGCAGCGCCTGGTTGGGCTCCACCTCGGCATCAAGCGCGCGTACCAGTGCCGCGAAATCGTCGCGATTGAGCCGCGTCACCTCAGCGTCCTCGATCGCGCGCTGGGCGGCATCCTGCACCGCAGCGGAGACGAAGGCCGCCAGCGTCTGACCACGCAACGCTGCCGCCTGGCTCACGCGACTATGCAGTGAGGGCGGAACCCGTACCTCCAGCCGTTCCGAGCGGCGCTCTTGGGATCTCGCGACCATGACAATGCTCCTTAGGCATTTATGTACGGCAATATACCGACAAAATCAAGGTCGATGATGGGGCTTGCTCCAAGCCTGTCGCCACGGGCTGCTTAGGACGGTGCCTCGTTTAACGGCCAAACTTCAACGACCCCATGCGCCACAGCGCAGGGCACGTGCGAAACCTTCTCGATGGCTTCAGCTAAGTCGGCGGCCTCGATGATGGCGAAACCGGCGATCGGCAAGGCGGAGGACATGAAGGGGCCATCGAGGGTTTCCAAACCGCGGGCCTCGGGATTGCGGACCTGCACCGGCGCGCCGGCGATTCCCATCACGGCGCCTTCGGACAGCAGCTTCGTGTCCTGGGCATGAGCGGCATCCCTGATGGGCCGGGGTGTGCGCTCATAGCCGGCCCGGTCGCCATACCCGATCGTAATGAACCTGGGCATGGTTTCTTCTCCTTTCAGGCTTGTTGAGGCCAGGCCTCGGCCACAACCGCCGCACAGGCGGCTTGCAAAATGTGCATCAGGCCCCGTCGATCAATGCCGCGTCGATCATCGCCGCAAATATCGTGCGGGCGCCGTGCGCGTCGACATCGAGGACGAGATCGTGGGCGGATTTGGCTCCGACCTCGGCCATAGCATCGGTTGGATTTTGCAGTTCCATCAGGGCGGCCCGCGCATTGGGCAAGAAGCTTTGCCACATCGGCTTGCCCTCGAACATGATATTCTCGGGATGACCATCCAGGCGGCACAGTGCGCGAGCGACCAATTCCAGGGCGGGCTTCTTCATCCTCATGACTCAACTATACATCAATCGATCGCGGCAAAAAATGACCTGATGCTTCCTTCAGAAACTGGATGCTCATGTTTTTGCATCCCGCTGCTTCGGCTGAAACTTGGCAAGCAACCGGCGTTTTCTTTGCAGGACAGCATGGACCAGCCGATGCGTTTCGCCAGACAGGCACACCAGTGTGCGCCTTCGATCCAGAGGGTCCCGTCCCGTTATCAGAAGCCCCTTCTGCGCCAGCCTAGCGATCGCGCGTAATGCGGTAGCCTTCGGGACCGGCAGCGACGAATAGAGGCCGGAAAGCGAGAGGCGCTCGCCCTTCTCTGTCGCAACGAAGAGGTCGACAAGCATGATCCAGACAAAATCCGTTGCCGCGATTTCTGGCAGCAATTCGTTGCGGCCACGGCGCGCGGTGAGGAGTTGCCGAGCAAAAGCGAGCACGTCGGAGTCGCCGATCGGTGCCGGTGGTTTCATGCTGCGCTCTTGCCCGGCCATCCGCACCCTGATCGTGGCGAGTGCGCCAGAAAGGCGTTGTCTTGCCCCCGTTCGAGCATCGGAACGTCTCGGCTCAATTCGAACAAATAGTTTGCCTGCGCGTCTGCGCTACGCAGTCGCCCCATCATATCATGCCGGCAGCCAAACTGTTCCTCAATCGGGATCAAATTGAAGGTATTTTAAAGAGATAGGACCGTTTTCTGTCCCACATCGCGGCACATTTGACCAATGTGCGAGGGGTATCTCTAAGCGGTCCCACTTTTCCTTCTGCGCGCGTTGCCCGGCCGAAAGGGGAGGGGGGTGCGGGCGAGTGGCAAGAGCAGGCGCGAGACGCGCTCCGCTGTGCCTCCCTCAAGACCGAAAGGTGCCCTCTTATGCCCAGCAATGGCTCCGATCCGCTCCTCCGCGAACTCCTCGATTATCTCGTGTCGCAATCGGGGTGGCGCTCTCTCTGGCGGTCGCGCACGAGGCCAGCGAAGCTGATCACACGCTTGCGCGCCGTTCTCGCCTCGACCGACGCCCGCCTGCAATTTCCCGATGTCATCGACGCGACCCGCCAGGCTTGGGCGGACGATCCCCGCGTGCGGATCGACGGGGACAGCCGCATCGCGGTCGACCGCGATGGCCTCTGGGTAGCGGCTTGGCTGCTCGCCGGCGACACGACCGCGGCGCGGTCACCAGAAGCGATTACCGCGGCACTTGCTGACTTGCCTCCTTTGCGACGCGAAATCTTTCGTCTCTATCGTGCCGAACATCTGGACCATGACGAAATAGCATCCCGGCTCGATATAAGTGCGGACATGGCGCGGTCCGAACTGGTCGCCGCGTTTGTCGCCCTCGATAGGGCGCTGCACGGGCGGGAGGCCTGATCGCGAACCGAAGTCAGCGCCGTTGCGCCCGCCGATCCTGTCGGGCAGAAAGGCCCCGCCATGAGAGCAGATATCGACCATCTACCCGAAAGGAATCGGCGCGAACTCAACCGGATCGTTCCCGCGATTTTCGAGGAGTTCGAAGACGCCCACAAGTTCGCGTCTGGTGACCGGAAGATGGCGCGGATCCTGAAGGTCATCCTCTATGGCTCATTCGCGCGCGGCGACTGGATCTATGAACCGACCACCGAGAAGGCCTATGCCTCGGACTATGATATCCTCATCATCGTCAATGACGACGAAGCGGCCAAGGACGTGCATTGGCTCGACCTCGAGGAGCGGCTGTCGCGCGACTTCTCTATCCTACGCCACCTCCGCCATTCCGTCAGCCTGATCGTTCACACGCTTCAGGAGGTGAACAGCAATCTGGCCCAAGGCCGCTTCTTCTTCACCGATATCGCGGCTGAAGGGATCGCGCTCTACCAGTCCGACGATAGCGAACTCGCGACGCCGAAGCCCAAGACCCCGGCGGACGCACTCGCCCTGACTCAGGAGTATTTCGAGGAATGGTTTCCGAGCGCGGGCGCATTCTATAAGATGTACGAGGCCGCCCTATCTGAAGGAAGCAGCGGAATATTTCTCAAGAACGCGGTATTCCAGCTCCATCAGGCAACGGAGCGACTTTATCATACCGTTCTTCTGACCTGCACCCTCTACACGCCCCACAGCCATAATCTCGAGCATCTGCGCAACCTCGCGAACAAGCTCGACCGGCGTCTTCTTCATGTCTGGCCGAGCGAAACGAAAGCGGATGGCCGGCGCTTCGGCTTGCTCAAGGATGCCTATGTTAAGGCGCGCTACTCGAAGCATTATCACATCAGTCCCGAGGACCTCGCCTGGTTGGGTGAACGCGTCCGCGAACTGAGCGGTGTCGTTCAGACCATCGCGAGCGAGCGCATTGCATCGCTTCAAAATCAGGCTGTCTAGCGCCCCGACAATCGGCTTCAGAAACATTCAATTTGGGTCTTGTTGTTCCGTCTCGCGACAGATTTTTGAAGAAACCGTTAATGTATCGGCCCTAACTTTTCCGCTTCGAAGAGGGCGGACATCGGCGGGCGGGACGTGCTTAATTTCAAGGCCGAGACACTGGAATTAATGGTCCGGGGCGTGCCGCTCGCCGGGCTCGCCGAGCATGTTTGCCGGCATGTCGAACGCCGTTTCCCTGGCACAGCTTGCTCGATCCTGACCGTCGACGCGGGCGGGTTGCTCCATATCCTGTCGGCCCCAAGTCTGCCCGAACATTATCTGGCCACCATCGACAATGTCGCCGCCGGCCCTGATGTCGGATCATGTGGGGCTGCCGCTTGGTCTGGTCAGCCCATCGAAGCGCACGATATCGCCTGCGATCCTCGGTGGGACAGTTGCCGCGACCTGCCCATCGCGCTTGGCCTGAAAGCCTGCTGGTCATCGCCTTTCACCGATGCGTCGGGACAGGTCATTGCCACGATCGCGCTCTATTTCCGGGAATGCCGCGGCCCAACTCCCGGCGAACGGGCCTTTGTCGAACTCTGCATACACCTGTGCGGCCTCGCCATGTCGCGCCAGTCGCGGATCGACGATCGTGAGCGCGGCGTCGCGCTCGACGCCCTGACAGGGCTCCCCAATCGGGGGAGCTTCGAGCGCACCTTGTCCGGCCTGAGCTGCGTCATACCCCGAAGATGGGGTCTGTTCATCGTCGATCTCGATAACCTCAAGATGACGAACGACACCTTCGGGCATGCGGCGGGCGACTGCCTTTTGCAGGAGGTTGCCGCGCGGCTTGCAAACTACGCCGCGCCGGATCGAGTATTTCGGATCGGGGGCGACGAATTCGCCGTCCTGGTCCTCGCGCCCGAACGTCTGGCCGCCCCAGACCGGACGGCGGCCGAAATCCTTGCGCGGCTCACACCTCCGCTGGATTTTGGCGCTTTCACGCTCATCCCGATGGCGACAATTGGCAGCGCCAGCGTTGCCGGCAGCGAGCTCGACGCCAGCGTGGTGTACCGCAATGCCGACACCGCGCTCTATCACGCCAAGGAAACCCAAGTCGGTGGCCATGTCCGTTTCCATTCCGTGCTTGCAACGCGGATCACGGCTCGCCTCTCTTCCATCGAGGCCGTGCAGGCCGCGCTGGATGAGGAGCGGATCCACGCCTGGTATCAGCCGATCGTCGATCTGGAGACTGGATATATTACGGGTTTCGAGGCGCTGTGCCGAATGATCACGGCGGACGGGAACGTCATTCCGGCCTCGGTCTTTCGTGAAGCCACGACTGATGCCCGGATCGCGCCGGCCCTGACAGAGCGCATGCTGACTCAAGTGGCTCGCGACATGGAGCACGGTCGCGATCTTGGTATTCCGCTTTGCCCGATCGGCGTAAATCTGTCGGCCATCGACTTGCGCGGCGGAAAGCTCAGCGAGGCGCTCAGCAGGATATTCCGCAACGACTACGATCGGTTGCGTAACCTCGTCGTCGAGGTCTCGGAGAACGTCTATCTCGGAAAACGCGCGCAACTCATCATCGACGAAATTCAATCCCTCCGCGTACAAGGGATTCGGGTCGCCCTCGACGATTTCGGCACGGGCTATGCCTCGCTTACGCATCTGCTGAACCTCCCTGTCGATGTGATCAAGATCGACAAGAGCTTTATCGACCGGCTTCCCGCCGACGAGTTGAGCGCCACCATTATTTCTTCCATCGCCTCCATCGCTGACAGGCTTGGCGCCCGCGTGGTCGCGGAGGGCGTGGAGACAGAAGATCAGGCCGCGGCTTTGGCGACCCTGGGATGTCAGGCCTGCCAAGGGTTTCTTTACGGACCCGGCGTGCCGCGATCCGAGGCTTTTCGTCTGGCGATGCGCCACTCTGTCTTGAGCAACCGCGCCATGCCGATGATGCGCTGCCTTACGAATGTTGGCGGCGAAAGCAGCGAGGGCGTGGCACGTCGCCGGACCGGATGATCGCCTGACATCTTCGGTCTTGCCGAACCGTCGGCGACAGGGCATGATTCCCTCGCGCGTCGCCTTGGCGACTGCGCCTATCGACACACGCTCGACCAGCCGGGTCGGCCGTCACATCGCCAGCGCAACTTGACCGAATAGGTCCGCTTGCGCGCGTCTCGACGAGCTGCCCTTGCAATGCCTTTCCCATATCTATCGCCCGGCCTCGCGACGGGTTGTGTAGCCCATGAGCCACGATGACGACGACGGCACATGCCAATTCGCCGAGCGGCGCAGCGACAGGTTCATCGACCGGCTGTTCCGGACCGAAGCGCCGCGCCTTGCGCGCTTCATCCGGCGTTCGATCAAGCAACCTGACGACGTGCATGACCTTGTCCAGGAGACATTCGTCAACTTCGTCGCCGGCGCCCCCAAATCCTCCGTGCGCAATCCCGAAGCCTATCTCACGACCATCGCACGCCGCCTCCTCTGGGGCCGGGCAAAGCGCAGGGAGGCACAGGGCAATGTGCAGCACGTATCGGTGGATGACGCCGATGAACTCTCGATCGGACCCGAGCAGGAATGGATGATGGAAGCATCGGATGTCATCCGAAGATATGAGCAGGCTCTCGCCGAACTCCCCGCTCGTACCCGCGAGGTGTTCCGACTGAGCCGCCAGGAAGACCTAGCCTATGAGGAGATCGCCGAGCGTCTCGGCATCACCAAAAGGATGGTCAAATATCATTTGCGCAAGGCGCTCATTTATCTCGACAGGCGAGTGAACGGCAATGACTAACCGCGAACGAAATCCCTTTGCCAAGGGCCAGCTCAGAAGCGAGGCGACGAACTGGTTTCTCACGATGCGGGATCGCGACGCCGAGCAGCATCGCGCCGAGTTCGAGAAGTGGCTCGCCCGCGGCGCCATGCACCGGGCCGCCTATAACAGCATTGCCCATACCTATCTCATCGGCGATGTGAATTGGGACGGGCTACCGCCGCCGCAGCCTGTTCGCGGCACGGTCATTCGGACGCGCTTCGCGCTTGCCGGCTTGCTGATGCTGCTGGCTTGCCTCGTCTGGCGTGTCGTGGTCCCCTCCGATCTCGCCTCTGAGCGCCAGAGGGAACAGCCGGCCGCGGCGATCGCGCAGGCGCCTGCGCAATTCGTCACCCGGCTCGGCGAGGTCAGGCGCATCAAGCTCGCCGACGGTTCCCAGATCACTCTGGACACCGACACATTGGTGTCGGTCGATTATCGCAAGGACGAACGGGACCTTCGCCTGGAGCATGGACGAGCCCGTTTCGAGGTCGCGCATGAGGGCCGTCCCTTCGTCGTCGAAGCCGGCGATAGCGAAGTGATCGCGCGGGGCACTGTCTTCGACGTCAGCGTCCTCGAGCCTGACGAGGTTCGCGTTCATCTGTTGCGTGGCAAGGTCGAGGTCAGAAGCCGGCGGCAGGGACCGCGCCGCGATATGATCCACTTGGCCGTCTTGCAGCCGGGCCAAGGGATGTTGCTCGACGATGACCCCACGCCGACGCGACCTTCCAAACCGCGAACCGAGCCGGTATCGGACTGGCCATCCGGCTCGATCGATTTCGCGCATTCGACGCTCGGCGAGGTGATCGCGACGGCCAATCGTTATTCCGTAACCAAGATTCGCCTGGCTACACCCGAAATGGAGCGGCTTCCGGCATCCGGTGTGTTTCGGGTGAACGATCCCGATCGACTGGCGAAATTGCTCTCCCAGCTGTTCAAGCTGGAGATCACTCGCGCGCCGGGCGAAATCATCCTGAGCAAGCCCGGCAAATAATTTTTCCTCGTCTTGGTCAAATTCGAGGATTCGGCACTCAAGCCATATGTAACGCGGGCACCTTGAAGCCTCGCGTCTAGCACGGGGAAAAACTATGATATTCCGCATCGGAGCGGCAAGCGTTGCGCTTGCCGCAATGGGTTCTGTTGCGTCTCAAACGGCTTATTGCCAACCATCTTCGACTATTCGATACGACTTGCCGTCTCAGGACTTGGTGGTGTCGCTTCGGACTGTCGCACGCATGTCGGGTCGCGACATCATCATTTCGACAGGCGCCGTCGAGGGCAAGATTGCTCCGGAACTCCGTGGAACCTACCTGCCGGACGAAGCGGTACGGAAGCTCACGGCCGAGAGCGGTGTCCGCGTTCGCTTCACGCGTGACGCAGTACTGGTTGGCGGCGATGCACAAACCAATCTGAGCGAACCCCGCCCGATCGACAGTCCAAGCGAAATTCTTGTAACCGGTTCGCGTATTCGGCAAGCGCCGACGCCATCCCATGTCGTTGTCCAGACACAGGAGCAGATGCGAGACGCTGGCCAGAATACGCTTATGGAAGCGATCCGGACCATCCCGCAGAACTTCAACGGCGGACAGAATCCTGGCATCGGCCAGCAAGTTCCGGTGCAGAGCGGCGGGAGCAATATCGGCGCGGCTTCGACCATCAACCTTCGGGGATTGGGAAGCGACGCGACCCTGACGCTGCTGAACGGACACCGGCTTCCCTACAGCTCATCGCGAAGCAGCATCGACGTTTCGTCCATTCCCTTCCTCGCGATCGACCGCATCGAGATCGTCGCGGATGGTGCGTCAGCGCTCTATGGCTCCGATGCGGTTGGCGGTGTCGCCAATATCCTTTTGAAGCGGGACTATGGCGGGGCCATCGCCAGCGCCCGGTTCGGGGCTGCGACGGAGGGCGGATACGAGCAACAGCAATATGGCGTTCTTGCGGGCCGACGCTGGTCCGGCGGCGGCGTGGTTGCCGCATATGAATTCGAACGGGATACCGAGATCGTCGCGAGACAGCGGTCCTATGCAGCCGAAGTGTCGCCAGGGCTGACGCTTTTCCCATCGATCAAGCGCCACAATGTGATGATCGCGGCTCATCAGGAGCTTTCCCCGGAGGTTAGCGTCGCGGTCGATGGGCTTTACAATAAGCGGTGGAGCACGACGCGCTACCAGACCTTTCCCACGGCAAAGTGGTTCGTGAACGGCAATGAACAAAACTCGACGACGGAATCGTTCGTGGTTTCGCCTTCGGTGACGTTCTCACCTTCCTCGTCGTGGGAGGTGACGGCAGTCGGCGTCTATGGGGAGGAACGCGCCCGCTTTGACTATAGGCCCTATCGGAACGGCGTACTTTCGCGGTCGACGGGTTGCTATTGCAATACGGCCAAATCTATCGAGGTGAACGCCGATGGCGAACTCTTTGCGCTTCCGGGCGGGCCGCTGAAGGTTGCGTTCGGCACAGGCTATCGGGAAAACCGCCTCGTCGTCGAGAGCAGGATTGGTACGACCCAACCTCTCGATGGACGCCAGAAGGTCTATTATGCGTTCGGCGAACTCTCCGTCCCCTTGATTGCGCCCGAACTTAATTCGCCGCTCGGCGACGCGCTGACATTGAGCGCGGCGGCGCGCTATGAAGACTATAGGGGGATCGACAAGGTCGTCTCGCCGAAGCTGGGCGTCATCTACTCCCCGAGCCGCGACCTCGACCTCAAATTCTCCTGGGGCAAGTCGTTCAAAGCGCCCACGCTCTTCCAGCAGTTTACGCAATCACGGATCGATCTCGACTCCCCCGCATATTTTGGCGGACCCGAATATCCTGCGGATTCCACAATCCTCTTTTTGTGGGGAGGAAACCCCAATCTCCGGCCGGAAAGGGCCACGACGTGGTCGGCTACCTTGAGCCTCCATCCACGATCAATGCCGGGGTTGCGGCTTGATGTCGGCTACTTCGATGTGAAGTATCGCGACCGGGTCATTATCCCTCTCACCTATGCGCAGCAGGCGCTTTCGAACCCGATCTACGCTGACCTCGTCGAGCGCAATCCGTCGGTTGATCGTGTACAGGAGCTCGTCGCAGCGGCGGATAGATTTGACAACTACACCTCCGGACCTCTCGATCCCGGCAAAGTCGTTGCAATCATCAACAGTGCCTATCTGAATGCCTCACGCCAGGATGTGCGTGGGGTCGATGCGACCCTCTTCTATGATGTGGACCTCGGTGAGAAAGCCGGCGAACTGAGCCTCAGCGGGAACGCGAGCTACATCGATAGCCACCAGCGGCTTAGCAAGCTTCAACCCGAAATCGACCTTGCAGGAACCCTGTACAATCCGCCCCACTTTCGCGCGCGGCTGGGCGGCGTCTGGAAGAAGGGAGAGGCCGTCGCCAGCGCCTTCGTGAACTATACAGGCGGCGTTTCAGACGTTCGAACCTCCGCGCCTGTGAAGGTTTCGTCCATGACGACCGTCGACCTTTCCGCCCGTTACAAGATTTCCTCCGTGCTGCAGGTTGGTCTGTCGGCGCAGAACATTTTCAATCAAGCACCCGGGATCATCGCCACCAATCCCCGATACGCCTACGAAGCGCCCTACGATTCTACGAACTATTCTCCATTCGGGCGGGTCGTGAGCTTTAGCCTCACGGCGACCTGGTGACGGCTCGTGCGGCCGATTTCGAGGCGTTGGAGCACGCTTCCCGTTCTCGCCGGCGCGCTTTTCGCCGCTCAAACATCGGTCGCCGCCGATGGGACGACCTGCAAGGACATCTTGCCGGTGGCGGCCGCCGCGGGAACGGCGCAACGCGACGTGTCCGCAAAGGATTTGGCGTCGCTTCGCGATCTAAGCTCGACGGCTGAGCTGCCCCAAGAAACCCCATTGGGGGTTTCGCCGGACGGTCGCAACTTGGCGTTCGTTCTCTATCAAGGAGAACCCGCCGACAATCGGGTGTGCCGCGCGCTAATAGTCTTACCCCTCGCGCGCGGTGGACAGCCGCGCATGATCGACAGCGGCGGCGACGTGATATTCGCTCCAAGCATCTTCCGGAATCTTGTGCAGCCGTCGGGACCGTGGGCCACCAACCAGCCGCAGTGGTCGCCAGACGGCCGCACAATCGCATATCTTAAGCGGATTGACGGCGTAACCCAGGCTTGGCTCGTTCCGATCGACGGCGGTTCCTCCCGACCGGCTACCCGATCTCCCGTGGATGTGGAGGCCGTGGCTTGGGCGGCCGATGGTCGAGGGCTGATCTTCCGTAGTAGCCCCGGGCGACTGAGGGAGCGGCAGGAGTTCGAACGGGAGAAGCTGTCGGGATTCCGCTATAATGATCGGTTCGTACCCGGCCGGAGTAACGAGCCTCTCCCGACCGGGAGCATGCAGGCCGAATATTCTTTTATCGACGTTCAGTCCGCCGAAGTCCGATCAGCACGGCGGGAGGAGATCGCCCGTTTGAATGCGGTTGATCTCTCGCGGCCCGAAGGCTCGCCCAGCTTGGCCCGCATGGTCTCGGTACGCTCCGAACGGCCGGGCGAATGGCCGGATATCTCACGCCTTTGGCTGACAGGAGGCGGCCGAGAGCCTTTGCCCTGCAAGGCCGATGCGTGCGCAGGCCAATATTACCGCGATCTCTTTGCCTTCTGGTGGCGCGAAGCCCCCCAAGAGCTGTTGATCCTCCGACGCGAGGGGCCGGGAAGAAGCCTGACGGCGCTTTACCGATGGTCGCCGCGTGACGGTCGTTCGTCGCGTATTTTTTCGACAGAGGACCTCATTGCCGGATGCCGTTCCCTCAACGAGGCGCTTTTCTGTGTTCGGGAAACGTCGACGTCGCCGCAGCACATCGTAAAGATCGATATCGCTACCGGCCAAATTGACACGCTGTTCGATCCGAATCCGGAGTTTAGCAGCTTGCGGAAAGGTAAGGTGACACGACTCCATTGGCGCAACGATCTTGGGCTGGAGACCTTTGGCGATTTGGTCCTTCCCCCTGAGTACAAACCGGGCAAGAAACTCCCCCTGATCGTCGTCCAGTATCGCTCGCGCGGTTTCTTGCGAGGTGGTGTTGGCGATGAATATCCCATCTTTCCGTTCGCGGCGCACGGTCACGCTGTCCTCAGTGTCGAACGGTCGCCATTTTATGATGAAGCCGGTGGGAAGAAATGGCCCAGCTATGAAGATGCGGAGCGCGCAGGGAACGCGAATTGGAATGATCGCTGGAGCAGCCTCTCTTCGGTCCGCAACGGGGTAATGGCCGCGATCGCCACGGGCTTCATCGATCCCGCCAGAATCGGCATTACCGGTTTGAGCGACGGGGCGACGACGGCTCGCTTCGCGCTCATCAATGATCCCGACCTGTTCGTTGCGGCATCGGTCAGTTCCTGTTGCGCCGATGGCGATCCGCTGATGATCTACGGGGGACCGGCAATTGCCCGCGAGCGCCTGGACATGGGATTTCCATCGGTATTTGGAGCAAAGGCAACTGAAGCATGGGCTCCGGTTTCGCTGAGGATCAGCGCTGCCAAAGTTCGCGCGCCGATCCTGATGCAACTCGCTGACCGTGAATTCATTGGAGGGTTGGAAGCCTACACGTCTCTGAAGGCTCATAAGAAGCCCGTCGACATGTATGTCTTTGACGGCGAATATCATATCAAATGGCAACCGGCGCATCGGCTCGCGATCTACAATCGCAACATCGATTGGTTTGATTTCTGGCTGCTCGATAGGCGTGATTCAAATCCCGCTAAGGCGGAACAGTATAGGATGTGGGAGGCTCTAGACGAGCAGCGAGGTTCGCATTGAACTTCCTTCTAGAGGGGGGCCGGCCACCAGATCGGCTTGCGCGCTTGCCCAGGCCTCTACGTCTACGAATGACATAAGCCGTGGGTATTCCAGTTCCGAGCACGGCCGATTGGAATTTAGTGCCGCCCACACAGCATCTCGATCGAGAATGCCGTGACGCACGAGTCCACCGTCCATCAATAACTCCGTGATGCGTGACCTATTAGCCTTGAAGACGTCGGTGACGAAGCTGTTGGGGGTCGCTTTGGAACGACGGTAGATCACGCGCCGAGGCAGGTTGTCGGCAAACGCCGCTCGCGCGACCCATCGGTTATGCCCGTCATGGAACCACATCCAACTTGGAATTCTCAGGGCGGCTTCAACTACAGGCTGCGCGGTCAGGGGCGATATCGTTGGCGCGACCCTGCTTCGTTCCAAACCCTCAAAATGGTTCTGCGTATGCAGCAACAGGGCTACATGGGCAGCCTGTCCCGGCAATGCGCCGCTTGGTGGATTCAACCAGGGGTGCGAGAAAATTTGAACTTCGTTTGCGATCTCCTCCTTCAGGAAGCTCCTATCCGTGGGCCAACGATATTGCGCCGCGCCGCGCCAAGCTCGCCGGAGGCCGCCGCGCAGCGCGGTCGCCCAGCTGCACCCCGTCAAGAATGCGATATCTCGAGATGTCTTGAACGCGCCTGGTCCCAATCCCCCAACGCGGATCCGATCTGCGACCGGCGCGACCGACTGGAGCGAGCAGAATACATTGTCGCCGCCGCCGCCGCTAAAAAAGATGTCCGCGCCGACCGCCGCCGCCGCCGCGATTTGAAGTCGGTCGGATTCTTGCGCGAACGATCTCGCCACGGGTCGAGGAAGATTGGCTGCGGTTGATCGACCGACGTCGACAGTGCCCACCTGCCGGACCTCCTCGAACAGCGGCACGTCCAGGAGGTCTGTCACCTGGCGGGCGTAATCCCGCTCGTCCCCGTCCGGATCAGCGCTGACGAGGTTGAGGCATGAAAAGGGCTGACCGCACTCCGCCAAGGCAGCGGCTACGATGGAAGAATCCAGTCCTCCCGACAGGCCCAGTAACACATGTCGCCGGCCCGCGGACCATCCTGCTATGCTATCGGCAATCGATCGGTGAAGCCGGAGCGCGGCATCGTCAGGATCGTCCAATTGGTGAGCAGACGCCGCGTACGACCATGGCGACCAGACAGGGGAGATATGCGCGTCCGCGACGCTGATAGTCATCCGGAATCCGGGCAATAGTTCCATCACCCCGGCGATCGAGGTGCGCTCGGATCGTAGCCCGACTGCAAAGAGGTGATGGGCGATCTCGCGCCAATCAATCTCATGCTTGGCGCCGCAAACGGAAATTAGGGTGGCTAAGTCCGACGCGATAACCCAGCCACCACGCACCTGCGCATAGAGGCACGGTTGGCCACCCGAAGGGTCTCTGATAATCAGCGTCTCGCCATCTCTGGGGCCAGGAATCACTGCGACGTAGGCGCCCCAATATCGTTCTAGAAGCTCAGCCCCGTTCGATTGCAGAATTCGTCGTCCGCCGTCACTGTTCAGTCGTCTTACGCTTTCTTGCTCCCCGGGGGAGAAAACCGTTCCGATAGCTGCGCCGACCCCGTCTATAAGGACAACCTCTTTCGGATTGTCGGCAAGCAACACGAAGTCATTGCGTGCAAGAATGACGGACAGGGCTGTCGCTTCGATTGCCTTTGCGATCAGATCCGCAACGCCGCTGTCGGGCGAACCGGTGACGATGGCGAAGGATGTGCTCATCAGATCACCAAGATCGGCGTGAATGTTCTGACGTTGTCGATGTCGTCGTTCAGCACGAGGTCTTCATGCTGTACCCAGCAATGGGCGAGAAACGGATCCGGTCGGATACCGATCACCAGCTTCGCTGGGACACCACGGGATGCGCAGTGCTGCGCCATGGCTATTGAGCGTGGAAGACATAGGTCGTGGACCCCGGTCAGCAGACCGGACCACCGATAGGCTGCTGCAATCGCGTCGAGGTTGCCTTGATAGCTTGCTAGGGTGGGGCGCCGGCGGGTTTGAATGGCGAAAAGGGCTTTCTGCGCCATCCCGCGCGCAATTTGGCGCCTAACGCGCAGGAAGCGCCATGACGCGGCTAACACGTCTATGATCCGAAACCGCGCCATCGGTAGATCGAGAATGCTCGCGCTCGCTGGGCAGTCCAGCCGACACGGAGAAGGGACTTGATCTGAAACAGAGTGCGCCAGAACGCCCTTTCGGATCAATGCTCCGATCGCTTCCTGCTGAGACTCGAGCAAGGGCTCTCGCTTAATCAATTTCAAAAAGGCTGTCTGCGCAGGTTCCAGCAGGGTGGAGTAGCGCATGCTGCGGAGGTCCAGAAACTGAACGCGCGCATCAGAAACGCAAAAGTGCAGGTCTTCTCGTAGCGTGTAGCCCACCGATCTTACCTCAAAAAAATCAGCGCGCGGCGGAACCGCGCGCTGACATCGGTTCAATCGGCATCGAGCCCGAGGAGGGCGATTCCGCCCTGCTCATCGACCCGCTGATGCAGCGGGCCTTTGGTTTCGACATTCGCGTCGCCCAAGTCGATCAGCACATCGACGGTGTCATCATGGCGTTCCATGGCATTGCTCCTTCAATTTGCCGCATCATTGCGACCTTGGGAGCGTGCTACGAACGAGACATATATCCCAATCTATATGGGTTCAGACTTGGTCTATATATACGAACGAGATGATCCTCACGATTTCTGGTGAAGATGCTCAGCATCTCGCAGAGCAATTCGCCGCGCAATTCCAGACGCATGATCGAGGCGTCGGCGGTGATAGCCATGCACGGCGCGACGCAATTTCGCTTCAGGACCCGTTCGAACCAACACATCCAGATTGGCGAACTCGCGGTTCAAACCGCCAAGTTCCCATTGTTCCGCCTGTCGAATTCGACACATGCGATCATTGATCGACTCGATGATCGCCGAAAAGATCGGATTGTCAGCGCCGCGGGCAAGGTCCGCCAGAAGAACATCAATCGGCGGTTCGAGATCCCGGCCGCTTGGGGCCGCCCCTTCTGCCGCGCCACCCGCGCTGCGCCATGCGACCGCCAGGAGCGTCAGACGCAGGCTCGCCTCGTAGAGGTCGCGGACATCCTGTTCATCCAAAGACGGACATGCGAATCCTCCAGTCGATCTCATCTCGATCAAACCCTCGCCGACCAATCGCAGGAGTGCCTCGCGAACGGGTGTCGCGCTCGCCGAGTAGCGCGTTTCCAATTGTGTGATCTGTAGCCGGCCCGGAGCGAACCCACCCGCCAGAAGGTCCGCCTTCAAGGCCGTATAGACGCGTTCGCTCGTTTCGTGATCGGCGGTCAACACACTCTCCAGACACCGACGATGCCCGCAGCCGCCTTACCGATGGCGCTGTCACACATGATCGAAGCGGTGAGGGTTGTTTCGTGACGCGCCAGCGGCATGAAGGCCGCAAGTATAGAATAGTTCGCCATTTTCCTCGATATCGCAACGAAAATAGGTCTCATTCCGAGACCATCAAGGACGCGCGCGGTTTCCCGCCGCTTTGGGCACGCCAATCTTCGTCGAGGCACGCAGGGCGAGCTGCGGCCTCCTCGACGCCCCCTAACCCAGGCCGGTCTAGCCACCCCGCGCGGCGGGCTCCGCGCTATGCCTCAGGCGTCGCGTTGGTGGCGAGGGCGCGGCGGTCCTCGGCGGGACGCCTCGGCCCGCTATCCCCATCGGACGCAGTCGTTCACCGCATCCGAAGCCACCTCCGCAGTTTCTCGGCGTGCCGGGAGTGGCCCGGGGCTGCAAGGGCTGCCTCCGGCCAAGAAAACCTAGGAGAAATTGGGCCTGCCGACAGGGTTATTTGATCCAAAGGTGTCGGCAGACCCAATTTCTCCAAGCTTTTCTAAAGGCCGCAGCGCGACGTCCCTTGCAGCCCCGGACCACTCCCGACCCTTGAGCCCCGGCGAAGGCGGCTCCGGATGCGATGAACGACGACCCCGGTCGCGTCCGTTGGTGATCAGGAAGGAATGGCTCCGCCATGCTTTTCTTTGTTCGGGCCGCTGCCGCGGCCGTTTTAGTGGCTCAGGCTCACCAAATACGATGAAAATCTGTCAAGAAAACAATGGAATATACGATAAAAAGGGGAGGTTGTATAAGTATAGATGCAGAAGGGAAATAAATCCCTGAAGCATTTATCGGAGTAAAGGCAATGAATATCGGTGAGTTTAACTTGAACAAGGGGCGCATGATGGGGTGGATTGCTACCCGCACAATCGACTTGCCCAAGCTGGGATTGCGTCCCGTCGAGAGCCAGAACGAACTTGCGCCCGCATATGAAATTCTCGCTCTCAATGTCGGCGACCGCTGGGTGCAGGTCGGCGCGCTTTGGGAAGCCATCGCCAAGAAAACCGGCGAGGTTTTCCTGCAAGGCAATGTCGATGACCCCTGTATGCCCGAAGCGCTGCCCATCGCGCTTTTCGGCAATGATGCCGAAGGCTATCGCGTGGCATGGCGCAGGCCGGAACGTCGCGACGATTTCGGCCCCGCCGTTCGCACGCCGCGCGGCGATGCCCCGTCCAGCCGTGGCGACGACTACGGTTTCGGGGGCAGCACGGCGGACGAACATGGCGGGCTGACCACCGACACCGCCGCCGCCGACCTCGACGACGAGGTTGCATTCTAGGACCGGACCAAGACGGGCCGGGGGAGCGCAGCCACGCTTCCCCGGACCCTGACCGATCATCCCGCATCAGGAGTCAGACCCATGACGAAGAAATCAGCTAAGAGGGCGGTTAGCACATTTGCCGACCTGCCGGAACTTATCGCCGAGGAAACCGCAACCACCGACTTTGAGGCATCATTCGGCGACCCGATGCCGCTTTCCATCATCGAGCAAGGCGACGAACCGGGCGAGCATACCATGCCTGAACCATTCGCCGCGCAGAAGGTTTGCGGCGAGCTTATGACGTCGCTTTTCCTGCTGCTGGAAGATACGCGGCTTTCCCCGCTCGCCCCCGATATCGCATGGGGTATCGTCAACAGCTTTCATTTCGTGGCGGGAAAGCAGGAACGTCGCGAAGATCGATTGACCGACATAATCCGCGACATGACCCGGCGCATGGAACCGGGCGAGGTGTTCAACGAGACGCTTGAGAGCAAGCAGCTTGAATGCCAGTCCGTGACCGAACAGCGCGTCGCCATCGAGGCCATGCGGGATTATACCGCCGCCATGTATCGCGCTTGCTGGCGTCGTGCATGGGCGCCGACGAAGGGCAGCAAGGCGTCCTCCGTCACGACCGCAAGTTATATTAGCGCCGTCGATTTCCTTCGCGAACGTGCCCTTGCCAAACGGGAACGGGTTGATCCGCAAGGCCCGGTTGTCATCTTCTCCGGCCCCGCGATTTGGCACGACTGGGAACCGCTTTGGGCGAAGCTAAGCGAGATCAAGGCTCGCATCCCGCACATGACGCTTGTCACCACCGGCCAACGCAAGGGGGCGGATGCTATCGCGGCGGCATGGGCCGCGCGCGAAGGCGTGCCCATTGTCGCATTTGGCCTCTACGGGGGCGGCAAGAAGCCCGCATTCGCCCGCAACAAGAAGTTTGCGGAGCTTGGCCCGGTCGAAGCCGTCCTTTGCGAGGGGTCGGGCATACAGGCCAATCTTTACCAGACCATGCGGAAACTGGACGTCCCCATTCACGCCTTCCACTGGCCCAAGGACATGCCCAAGCGGCAAAAGCCGCACACCATCTACACTTGGGAGGCGGAGGATTATTTGCAGCGCTCCGACACATTCAGGAGCGCGAGACGCTACGCCTGACCCTATAAGCCACGGCGCTGCCGGACAGCGCCGTGGCCTAATCGCACAGACCCGCCAGGGCTGGCCCGCTTTACGCGCGCTGGCCCTGTTTTCGTACCACAGGCCGCCGCCGCGCCTGACGGCGCGGCGGCGGGGAACCCGAAAAGGGAAAGGGCCAACAGGTTCACGCCTCGGCATGGGGGTTATCGACCGTGCCGCTATCTCCCTTTTTTGGTGCTGGCGTGGCTGGCGATTTCCCTGAGCGAGAGGTGTCGGACGCCGCTGACGCTCCCTTGAGCGCGGCCAGTGCGGCAACGCCGCCGAGCCGCAGCACATAGCCCAGCACGTCGCGGAACTCGCGTTCCGTCACTTGCTCGACCGGCAGCGCCGTCACGATGCCCGCATAGCGATCACGCAGCTTCAGCCGTGTCGCGGCAATCTCAACTGATATTCTCTTTTCGCGCTCGACCAGATCGGCGAGCCTGTCGCGTTCAGACATTTTCGGCATGACCAGTTTCCTTGTTCAGGCTGGCCCGCTCGTCACGCGATCCTTGTCGCACAGGCTCACCCGCGCCACAAGCGACCCCGCCGCGAACAAGGCGGCCAAACTCCCCCACATCGATCAACGCCGCAAAGGGTGCGCCCGGCAGCGGTAGAGCAGACGCAGCGACGCCGTCGCTGCGGGCAAGCGACGCACGCGCTTCGCGGTTGTATTGCACCGTACGCACGGGTGCTGAGGCCTAAAACGATCATGAAATCAAAGCCTTGATCCGGCAGACATGTCAGCCAGAAACCGCTTTATATGGCCGACGCGTCTGCCACCTCAGAAAATCCCTTCTCGAAACCCTAGTATTTCCGGGATTTCCGGCTGGCAGACACGTCCGCCATACTGATTTTATTGTGATTGCGGCGGGTCCGCGCTATAGTAGCTTCGCGTCTTGGCCTCCTTGCCGAAGCTCCTGATGGAGCGCCCACCTTGGCAAGGGTCACAATCCGGATTGACGATGCCCTTTACGAGCGGCTGCAACGCCGCGCCCGTAAAGTTGGCGTCAGCGTCGCCGAACTCCTCCGCCCCGCGATCGACCAGGCCGCCGATCCCCGCAGCGGCTACGTCTATACGACGCAGGACGAAATCCTCTCCTGCGTTCTGCAGACGCTTTCCATCGTCGCCGCATCGGTGCGGCGCCGCTCGCCCGAAACGCTCGAGCAAGGCATGGCCGACGCCAGGGCGCTGCTCGAAGCGAAGGGCCTGCTCGGGCCGGAGCAACAGTCGTGAACCGGCGCGCGGATCTCCGTGTCGTCGGTGTGCGAATTGAATCTCCGTTCCCCACCTCGGACCTCCGACCAGACACCGCTATTGGCCCTCGCGCCTTGCTGCCCTTCCGGTGCTTCCCCGATCCGGGGGCGCGGCGAACTGGCGGGCACTCTGTTCAGGGGAGCGCGCGGCCATGAGCATCTTCCGCAACGATACCCTCGGCTCATGGACGCGTGGCGGTCAGGCCATCGTCCACAATGTGCGGATGACCACCCAGGTCTTCTACCAGACTATGCTCGCCGGGCTACTGCTCTGGGTGATGGGCACCTGCTGGTATGCGTTCGAGAGGTCGACCGAATATCAACGCTTCGTTCTGGTCAAGCTGGTCGAGGCGACCTTCAAGGCAGATGCGGCTCCCGGAACCAACGACCCGGTGCTGTTCCGCACCCCCGACGGCCGCCAATATTGGACGTCGGCCGACACCCTGGCCGAGGCGCCGGTGGTCAAGAATGCGCTCCACAAATTGGAGACCGACCTGATCCATGGCGCGGCGATCGCCGGGGCCATCGCCCTTTTAGGACTGGTCAGCGCCTGGTTCTATTTTACCCGGACGGGGCGGGGGCTGGGGTCAAACGAATATCTTCGCGGCGCCCGATTCGGATCGGTCTCGGAAGTCCGCCGCGCGCTCCGGGGGCAGAAGAAAGGGACCCTTTCGATCGGCGGCATCGCCGTGCCCGACGCCTTCGAGCCGGAGCATATCCTGCTGGTCGGCGCGCCCGGGACGGGGAAAACCAATCTCATCACCACCATGCTCGAAGGTGTCCGCAAACAGGGAAAGCGGGCGATCGTCTATGATACGGCCGGGAGCTTCGTCGAGAAGTTCTACCGCCCCGGCACGGACATCCTGCTCAACCCGCTCGACAAGCGCACCGACATATGGAGCCCCTGGGTCGATGTCCCGCAGGAATATCATTACGACCAGATCGCGGAGTCAACGATTCCGGACAAGCATGGGGATCCCTTCTGGTCGAAAGCAGCGCGTGGCACCTTGGTCGCCGTCCTGCGCAAGCTCGCGAGGCAGAAGCACACCCTGATCTCGGTGCTGCTCGATCGGGTGCTGCGCTCCCCGCTCGCCGACCTTGCCGCCTACGTGAAGGGAACTGATGCCGCCGCCTTCATCTCCGCTGAAGGGGAACGGACTTCGGCCGGCGTCCAGGCCGAGCTTGCCTCTGTCATGCGCAGCTTCGCCTATCTCGACGATACCGAGGACGGCTTCTCGATCCGGCGCTGGGTCGAGGACGAGAAGGACGACAGCTGGTTGTTCGTCACCGTCAAGGCCGACCAGCTGCCCTCGCTGCGTCCCCTGATCACCGTCTGGCTCGACATCGCGATCAGCGCGATCATGAGCCTCACGCCCGACCGCGACCGGCGGCTTTATTGCGTCATCGACGAGCTGCCGACGCTCCAGAAACTGCCAAGCCTTTCCGACTTCCTTGCCCGCGCGCGCAAATATGGCGGCTGCGGCATATTGGGCTTCCAGTCCTATCCCCAGCTCACCGCAACCTACGGAAAGGAGGATGCGGCCGCCATCACCGGCTACTGCTCCACGTGGGTGGCGCTCAGGGCGAACGATACCGATACCGCCGAACTGATCTCGAAGAATCTTGGCCGGGTCGAGCAGGTCGAGGCCAATGAGGGGATGTCCTATGGCGTGAACGACATGCGCGACGGGGTGAACCTGTCACGCATGCAAGTAACTAGGCCGCTGGTGCTGGACACCGAGGTCAATCACCTGCCCAACCTCACGGGCTTTCTCCGGTTCGGTCGCAACCTTCCCGTCGTACGCTTCACCGATCGCATCAATCCGCGGCCCAGCGTCGTTCCGGCTTTCGTCGAACGATCCGAACCGCCCAGGCGCCTGCCGCTCGGAAAAGCCATCATCTCCCAGGCATGGGCACGCCGGCGCGCGCTTCAGGCGCAGCAGGCTGCGGCCAGACAAGGCCCGGACTCCTCTCCGCCCGCCGCGCCGGACGCTTCGCCGTCCCCCGGCACGACGCAAGGCGATCTTTTCTCCGACCAGCAGAATCCCCGACCCGCGGACGAGGAGACCGGGGTGTCCCGCCCCGAAGAGGCTGGCGAGCATGAAGAGGCCTTCGGGCCACATCAGCCTGTCGAACCAGACACGAAAGGTGAAGGTGCGCCGATTTCCGATCCTCCGGATGAGGACAATGTCGTCGCGACACCCGTGCCCCTGCTGGGTGCGGTGCGCGGCACCATTCGCGTGTCGCTTGCCAGCCATGGGCGCGCCGAAGGTCCGCGTGAGAAGGCGAAACCGGCATGATCCATCCCCGTCGCCTCAAGGGTGCGCCTGCCAATATCGCGCGCTATTATAAGATTGGCGATTATTACACCAAGGGCGGCAACGAGCCGTCCGAATGGGGCGGCAAGCTCGCCGTCAGCCTCGGCCTGTCGGGCGAGGTCGACGCCAAGCAGTTCGAGGAACTGCTCGGCGGCAAGGTCGGCGACCAGCAACTCGGCCGCCGCCGCAAGGACGGCATCCAGCATCACCCCGGCTGGGACTTCAACATCAGTGCCCCCAAGTCGATCTCGATCCTGGCGTTGGTGACGGGCGACGAGCGTATCCTTGCCGCCCATGAGCGAGCGGTCGGGGTCGCGCTCGCCTATCTCGAGGAACATGCCGAGCTTCGCCGCCGGGTCGAGGGTGAAGTCGTCAACGAGACCACCGGGCGCCTGCTGTTCGCGCGCTTCACCGAATATGCGAGCCGCGAACTCGATCCGCAGCTTCATACCCACGTCGTCGTTCTCAACATGACCAACCATCTGAACGGCGATCGCATGTCGAGCCTCGAGACGCGCTCGATGTTCGCCGAACAGATCGTCGCAGGCCAGATTTATCGCAACGAGCTTGCCCATGATGTGCGCGAGATCGGTCACGAGGTCATGTTTGATCCGCGCAAGGGGCTGTTCGAGATCGAGGGTATGCCCGGCCAGCTCATCCGCGACTATTCGCAGCGCGCCGAGCAGATCAACGCCCATGCCGCGGAACACGGGTTTGAGGGGCAAGCCATGCGCCGCGTCTCCTTCTTCGCGACGCGTAAGGCGAAGGAGAAGGTCGGGCTGGAAGAGTTGCGCGACCAATGGCGGGCGCGAGCCGAGCCTTATCGTGAGGAATTGGACCAACTTCAGTCCGCCGCCCGTCAGCGTGGCGAACGGACGATCGAGACCGATCCGGGCGTTGCCCGCCGCGCCGCCCTGTTCGGCATCCGTCAAAGCGAGACGCGCGAAGCGGTCAACAATATCGGGCGGCTCTATCGCACCGCGCTCGCATCGCATGTGGGCGAGGTTCGCTTCGGCGATGTGCGGCCGCTGTTCGACGTGCAGGAATCCAATCGGAAGCTGCTCGTCACCGTGCGACAGACCGGCGATCAACCGCTCCCGCGCGGACGTACATCACGCCGGACCGCGAAACTCGAACTCGCCCTGTCGGAACATCTTTCGCTCGCAATGGGCGACGCCTCTCCGGCCGCAAGCCGTGAACGCCTTTCGGAAGTCGCCATGGCGCAAGGACTCACATCCGACCAGACCGCGGCGCTGATCGCGATCGGCAGCAGCACCAACCGGGCGGTCGGCGTTCACGGTGTCGGCGGTGCGGGCAAATCGACCTTGGTCCGCGCATTGGTCGAGGCGACGAGCGACGATCATATCACGCTCGCGCTTGCGCCGACCTCCTCGGCGGCCGCGGAACTCGGGCAGAAAGCGGGCATCGAATCCCGGACGCTCGCCTCGCTCCTCGCGAGCGGCGGCCATAACATCACCGACAGGCATATTCTCGTGCTGGACGAAGCCGGCCAGCTTGGCAACCGGCAGGCGCTGCGCGTGCTGGAGATCAGCCGCGCCACCGGCGCGCGGCTCATATTTCTCGGCGACAACAAGCAAACCGGCGCGATCGAACAGGGCAAGGCCTATTGGCTGCTCCAGCAGCTGGGGCTGCCGACCAGCCAGCTCAAGGAATCCCTGCGCCAGAAAACCGGCTCCGCGAGGGAAGCCGCGGATATGGCGCGCAAGGGCGACTATGTCGCCTCGCTTGCAGCGCTCGACCGTGTGACCACCGGGGAAAGCGCGGAGAACCTTGCCAGGGCGATGGTCGCCGACTGGACTCGCCTGAACCCGGAGACGCGCACCGACACCAATATCCTCGTCCTCGACAATGCAACCCGCCTGATCGTGAACAGCCATATCCGGGAGGTGCTGAAGCGCGAGGGTACGGTCGCGGCGGAGGACCATCGGCTCGAGGTGCTGACGCCTGCCGGGATGACCGACCAGGAAAAGCAGATGGCGCGCTTCTACAGCGAAGGCCAAGTGCTGAAGTTCTCGCGCGACAATCCGGGGCTGGGGATCGCTCGAGACGCCGACTATCGCGTCGTCGGAATCAGTCGGAACAACCATGGCCGGCAGGTCGTGCGTCTTGCGGACGAGCATGGCCGCATCATCGATTGGCGTCCGGGGCTCGGCAAGGCGGCCCATGTCAACGTGTTCCTGAACGAGAACCGCCAGATCTCTGAGGGCGATCGGATCCAATGGCGGCTGCTCAACAAGGAGATCGATGTCAAGAATGCCGAGCGCGGCACCGTCCTGACGCTCGACGGTCCCATCGCGACCATCAAATGGGATCGGGGCGATCGCGTCCAGCAAGTCGACCTGTCGGTCCACCGGACCTGGGATCATGGCTATGCCGAGACCGTCTATTCCGCGCAGTCCAAGACTTATGCCCGCGTCTATGTGCTGGCCCCCGTGGAATCGGGTCTGGTCAATGGCCAGAACTATTACACCGCCATCACCCGCGCCGCTTTTGGCGTGAAGCTCTGGACCGAAGATCAGGAGCGCCTTGCGGCCAAGCTCGCGACGCGCTCCGGCGAGAAGACCTCTTCGCTCGAAGGGCTTGGCCGGATCAAGGCCGACAGCCACAAGGTTCGCGGCGCGCGTCATAAGGACCGGCACGACCGCTCCCGCGAAGATAATGCGCGCGAACGGGACGCTCGCAAAGCCGAGCGAGAGCAGCGAGAGCGCGATCGAGCGCAGCGTGACGAGCGCCCACGCGGCTTTGCGGAGATCCTTGCTGGCCGCGCGCAGGGCGTCGCCTCGCTGGTCGATCGCTTCTTGCGCGACACCATCGACCGCGACCGCGTCCACGCGGCGCAGGCGCCCGATCGCGTCGACCTTCCTCAGCATGTTCAACAGCCCGAGCCCCAGCCGCACCATGATCATGGCGGTCAGGGTGGCGGACACGACCGATAGGAGAAACCTCATGAACCTTGCGCTTATCCTGATCCTCTGCGCCGCGATGCTGGCGCTCGCCTATCGCCATTATCGGGTCCCGATCCGCCATCGCTGGCGACGGCGACAGGCGCGCGCGATGTGCGAGCAACTGCGCGGGCGCGATCGCAACCAGCCCGCCGGAATCCATTATGCGCGATTGCGCGCCATGGACCCGCTGGCGTTTGAGGAATTGCTGCTGGAGGCTTTCGAGCGGCGCGGGCACCGGGTCATCCGCAATAGCCGATACACCGGCGATGGCGGCGTTGACGGGGAGGTCGTTATCGCCGGTGAGCGCTGGCTGATTCAGGCGAAACGCTATCGCGACATCATCAAACCCGAGCATGTACGGGATTTCGCGCTGCTCTGTGCTATCCGGCAGCAACGCGGATTGTTCATCCATACAGGCCGGACCGGCGGTATGAGCCGAACAGCCGTTGATGGCTCCGCCAGCATCGAGATCGTATCGGGACAGCGTCTCCTCGCCCTGTTGACCGGAGCGCCGTTCCAACTGGATGAGATGCCATCGCGCCGCGGTAACGATCCCGGTCCTTACGGCCATTGCGATCGGACTCCGAAATGAGCGCGCGTCGATCCTGGATCGCTTGCAGGGCGAATCTCCGCACCATGCTCACGGTCATTGTGATCCTTTCGGCCGTGCCGGCATCCGCACCCGCGCTGGCGAAACATGCTCCGCCGAGCGAGGCTGCCGAGATTGCCCGCTGCATCCGTATCGCAGCGCGGGGATACAACTGGCTCGAAAAGACACTTTGGGGCCTGCGTGCCCAGGAAGCAGGATGGCTTGGCGCGGAGGTTGCCAATAGCAACGGCACGCACGATCTCGGGCCGCTCCAGATCAACAGCTGGTGGGTGCCGCGCATCGCGCGTCTGATCGGCAGGCCAGAACATCAAGTTCGGGATTGGCTGCGCGACGACGCCTGTTTCAATGCGGACGTCGCTCGCTGGATCTTTCTTTCAGCCCTCGATGCGACCGGCGACTATTGGAAGGCGGTCGGTGCCTATCATAGCCCTACGACATGGCGGCAGCGCGCCTATGCAGCCAAGGTGGCGCTTCATATGCGCGCGCGATTCGGCGCGGACGCATTTGCGACGAGAAGTGAAAAAATGGGAGCGGTGATGGACAGGACCGCCGCTTCCGCCCGTCAGCGCTGACATGTCGACGAAGGACATGAGTCGGAAACTCGATCTCCGTGGGTTTAAGCTTGGACCGGATCGACGGTTCTGCGATCCCGCAAACAAATGGGTTCAAAATGGTGGTTTCTTGACGTCATGGACATCTTGGAATTTCTATTAAAACACTGAAAATGATAATTGTTTTACCCGATCACAGTTGATCCGATTACATCGGGATCGATTTTCATGCCGCGGCGGCGGCGGAGCATGGTGATTGCCGATTGACAAGAGATTGATTGCGTTCAAGGATTTTCGGTCGGGCGCCATCGTGCGACCGACGACGGGGCCGGGGGACGCATGTATTCGAGTTTGAGTTACGGGGGCGTAAATTGTTGTTTTTCCAAAATTGCGCAGCGGAAGCCGAGCCTTTTTCCCCTTTCATCCGATAGCGACAAAGACTCTCCCGGCCTTGGGATCGCAGCGAGCAGTCATCGGGCCTGCTCGGGACAGCGACGGTAATGAAAATGCTCGGCGCGCGTCAGCGGGCATATGTTGGCCTGGGTCTGATACTGATCTCTGCGGGCCCGCAGCCATTGTTGTGGGCGCGCGAGCCAGCGCGCCTCAGTCATGCCCATGATGCTTATCCGGACCCGCAACTTCCGTTCGACGATGTCGAAGCCGAGGAATCCGCGACCGACAGTCTGGCGACCGCGATCGCCGACACGCTCGCCTCGAACCCGGACCTTGCCGCACGGCGTTATGATCTGCGCGCCATCGACGACGAAATCGGCATCGCCCTGTCCGGTATCCGGCCCACGGTCGATGCCCAGGTGTCCGGGAATTACGACTATATCATTCCCGGAACCATCACCCAGTCCGGCAGGCCGCTGTCCGACCGGCTGAACGATCCGCACATCCAGCGCAACGCGGTTGCAACCCAGATTATCGCCACGCAGCCGATCACCACGGGCGGGCGGGTGCGCAGCGCGACCAACGCGGCAATCGCCGCGAGTGCCGCGGGACGAGAATCGCTCCGGGGGGTAGAGGGCGACGTTCTTGTCGCCCTGATCGCGGCCTATTGCGACGTCCGGCGCGATACCCGTGCGCTCGCGATCCGGCAGAAGAATGTCCGGATATTGGAGGCCACGCTGGACGAGGTGGTTGCGCGCCGGGACGCGGGCGAACTCACGCGAACCGACATCGCGCAGGCCGAGACGCAGCTTCAGGCGGCGCGAGTGCAGCTCAATGGCGCCGAAGCCCAGCTCGAGGCGAGCCGGGCGCAGTTTGTCGCTATTGTCGGCCGCGAACCCGGGACGCTCGCTGCCGAGCCCGATCTTCCGCATTTGCCGGGTAGCGCGGACGAAGCCTTTGCTCTGGCCGAGTTGTCCAATCCCGATCTCGCCGCCGCAATGGCTACCGAGCGGGCATCGCGGGCACGGATCGCGGCGGCACAGGCCGAGGGCAATCCGACATTGTCGGTCCAGGGCTTGGCCGGGACCAACGGGCCTGCCAGCCCGTTCGACCGCCGCGAGCATGACGTAACCTTCACGGGCCGTGCGACGCTGACGATCCCGCTTCTCGCCGGCGGACGGGTTCGCTCGCAGGTGGCGCAGGCGCGCAACCGCCAGAGCGCCGACCTTCTGCGCATCGAAGCTACGCGCCGACAGGTGATTCAGGCGGTGATCGGGGCGTGGAACCAGTGGGTCACCGCCGAGCGGAACATGGAGGCGCAGGCGCTTCAGCTGAAAGCCGCGCGCATCTATTATGACGGCACCTTCGAGGAATATCGCGAAGGCCTCCGTT
This sequence comes from Pseudomonadota bacterium, assembly GCA_018240865.1. GTDB lineage: Bacteria > Pseudomonadota > Alphaproteobacteria > Sphingomonadales > Sphingomonadaceae > Sphingomonas_B. The sequence continues at coordinate 67,248 of JAFEEY010000031.1, forward strand.
CGACCTTCGACGTACTCTATGCGCAGAATTCATTGCGCGAGACCGAGGTTGCGCTGCTGGGAAGCAAGCGCGACCGCTATGTCGCGCAGGCAGCACTGCTGCGCCAGCTCGGCCAGCTTGAGGCGGGCAAGCTGATGGTCGCGGGACCAGTTTATGATCCGGCTGCCTATGCCAGGAAGGCGGCGTCGCGTGGCGCGCTCCCGACCGATGTAGTTTTTCGGACCATTGATAGTCTCGGCGCGCCGCCGGCGAAGCCTCAGCGTATCGAATGGCCGGCGCGAGGCGCGAACCCCGAACTCACGCCGCCGGCGCCGGCGGCATCTCAGGAAAAGGAACTGATCCAGCATGGTCCGCAGGGTGTCGCCCAGCCCGCGAAAGCGGAGCAGCCCCAATGAACCCTGAGACGATGGAACCACCTGTCGCCGGCGACCGCGACGATAGCGGGTTGATCGCTTATGCGACGATCCTCGCGCTGCACCGGATTGCGGTCGACCCGAACCAGCTCCGTCACGGCGTGGGCCACGACCGAGCGGTCGACGCTGATGATCTGAAGCGCATCGCCAAGCGCCAGGACGAGGTGCGCGCCAAATCGGTTCGCTCGACCTGGGAGAAGCTCAAGCAGACGCCGTTGCCTGCGATGGCGAACGGACCCGCCGGATGGTTCATCATCGCGCGGGTCAGTGAAGAGGAAGCGCTGATCCAGCCGCCCTGCCGGAGCAGCGAAGGCGTCCAGCCGCAGGTAATGAAGATCGACAGGAGTGCGCTCGAGGCAATGTGGTCGGGCGAACTTCTGCTCGTCACGACGCGCGAGGGCATCGGCGGCGTGACGCGCGCGTTCGACGTGTCGTGGTTTATCCCGCAGATCGTCAAATATCGCCGGCTCATCGGCGAGGTGTTGATGGTGACGCTCTGCATCAACCTCCTGGGCCTCGCCTCGCCGCTCTTCTTTCAGAATGTTATCGACAAGGTGCTCGTCCACAACACGCTCGACACGCTGACGATCCTGGTCATCGGCTTTGGCGTCGTATCGATCTGGGAGACGCTGTTCGGATGGCTCCGTACACGACTTTATTCCGAGACGAGCCAGAAGATCGATGTCGAGCTGGGCGCGAAGCTATTCCGGCACCTGCTCGGCCTCAACCTCGCTTATTTCGAGGCGCGGCGCGTCGGCGACGTCGCGATGCGGGTGCGCCAGCTCGAAACGATCCGCGAATTCCTCACCAACGCCTCGCTGAGCGTCCTCGTCGACCCGCTGTTCACGATCGTGTTCCTCGTCGTGATGTGGTTCTATTCGGTGAAGCTCTTCATCATCGCGGTGCTCGCGATCCCTTGCTATGTCGCGGTCGCGATCTTCATCACTGGCCCGCTGCGCGCGCGGATCGAGGAGAAGTTCGAGCGATCGGCCGCGAACAATGCGCTGCTCATTGAAAGCATCGGCGGCATCCAGACGGTGAAGGCGGGGGCGGTCGAGCCGCAGTGGCAGGACCGCTGGGAACGCCAGCTCGCCGGTTACAGCTTCGCGTCGCAAAAGGTCATCAACCTCGGGAATACCGGCAGCCAGCTGATCCAGCTGATCTCGAAGATCAACATGGTGCTGATCCTCTATTTCGGGGCGAAGGCGGTGATCGACAAGGATATGACTGTCGGCGCGCTCGTCGCCTTCAACATGTTCGCGCAGCGCGTCTCGGGGCCGGTCATCCGCATGGCGCAGCTCTGGCAGGACTTCCAGCAGGTCCGCATCGCGATCGAGCGGCTCGGCGACGTGCTCAACCAGCCGGTCGAGCCGGGAACCGGAAGCCGCGTTGCGCTTCCATCGCTCAAGGGCGAGGTGCGGTTCGAGGGCGTGAAGTTCCGCTATGGGCTCGAAGGGCCGTGGACGCTCGACGATATCGACCTCGCTGTGCCGGCGGGTACGACGCTCGGCATCGTTGGTTCGTCGGGGTCGGGTAAGTCGACGCTGACCAAGTTGCTCCAGCGCATGTACGTGCCGGCAGGGGGCCGGGTGCTGATCGATGGCGTCGATATCGCGCAGATCGATCCCGCTTGGCTTCGCCGACAGATCGGTGTCGTGCTCCAGGAAAACCTGCTGTTCAACCGCTCGATCCGTGAGAATATCGCGCTCGCCAATCCCGCCATGCCGCTCGAACATGTGATGGCGGCAGCCGAGCTTGCCGGCGCGCACGAGTTCATCGTCAAGCTGCCGCAGGGCTATGACACGCCCGTCGAAGAGCGCGGTACGAACCTGTCGGGCGGTCAGCGCCAGCGTCTCGCGATTGCACGCGCGCTCGTGACCCAGCCGCGCATCCTGATCCTCGACGAGGCAACCAGCGCGCTCGATGCCGAGAGCGAAGAAATCATCCAGCGCAACCTCAAGGCGATTTCGGCGGGCCGCACCGTGATCATCATCGCGCACCGGCTGTCGGCGGTGCGCCAGTGTGACAATCTGATCGCGCTCGAACGCGGGTTGATCGTCGAGCGTGGGACGCATGAGGAACTGCTGAGGGCCGGGGGACGCTATGCCGATCTCCACCGGCGCCAGAGCGGGGGGATTCCGGCATGAGCGGCTGGCGTCATCATTGGGATGTGCTGAAAGAAGCGATCCGCGCCGATCGCGAGCGCGCCAAGGCGTTCATTCCGACCACGGAGGCTGACTTCCTGCCTGCGGCGCTGGAAGTCGCAGAGCGGCCGGTGTCACCGACTGCGCGGGTCACCGCCTGGGTGCTGATGATTGGGCTCGCGATCACGATCGTCTGGACCGTGTTCGGACGTGTCGATGTCGTTGCTTCGGCGCCGGGGACGCTGATTCCAACGGGCAATATCAAGCTGGTCCAGTCACCGGGCGCGGGCGTGGTTCGCGCCATCTATGTTCGCAATGGCGATTTTGTCCGCAAGGGCCAGCCCCTGCTCGATCTCGATCCGACCATCGTGGGCGCCGATCTCGCTGCGGCCGAAAAGGCGCTGGCTACGGCCGAACTCGACATCGCGCGCAGCCGGGCAATCGCCGATGCTTTGGCAGGGAGGGGGCTTCATTTCGCGGCGCCTGCGGGCACATCCCCGGAGATTGCCGATACCCAGCGTCGACTGATCGCGGCGCAGCTCGCGGAGATTGAGGCATCGGCCGCGAGCCTCGCCTCGGCGCGGGCGACTGCACTCTCCGACGCCAATGCCGCGCGCGCCAACGCGGCGCGGCTCGCCGATACGGTGCCGATCCTCGATCGCCAGATTGATCGGATGAACCGGCTCGATGCCAAGGGCTATGCGCCTGGTCAGCGATTGCTCGAACTGGAGCGGCAGCGGCGAGCCGAAGCGGGCGAGCGCGAAGTTGCCCTGACCCAGATCACACGCGGTGAAGCCGAAGCGCGCAAAGCGAGCGACCAGATCCGCGAGACGCGCGAGACGGCGCTCCGAACCGCGCTCGCCGATCTTGCCAAGGCGGAAGGCGAGGCAATCCTGCGCCGTGAGGAAGTGACCAAGGCTCGGCAGATGAATCGTTTCCAGCGCCTCGTGGCGCCGGTCGACGGCACGGTGCAGAGCCTCGAAGTGCATACGGTCGGCGGTGTCGTCGAAGCCGCGAAGCCGCTGATGACGGTGATCCCGGCGCGGGGCGCGCTCGAAGTCCAGGCGAAGGTGCTGAACAAGGATGTCGGTTTTGTCCGCGCGGGGCAGGAAGCCGCGGTGAAGCTCGAAGCCTTCTCGTTTACCCGCTATGGCGCAGTGCCCGGACGCGTGCGCTCGGTCAGTCGCGACGCAGTGCAGGATAAGGATCTGGGCCTTGTCTATATGGTCACGGTCACGCTCGACCGGAGCTTCGTCGATGCGGATGGGCGTCGCTATGCCTTGTCGCCTGGCCTTGCCGCTACAGTGGATGTGAAGACCGGAACCCGACGGATCGTCAGCTATCTGCTCAGTCCGATTCAGACGAGCATCAGCCAAGCAGGGAGAGAGCGATGAGCCTGTCATCGGTCGCGCCGCTTACCGTCAATTTGAACCAATATGTCGTTGACGTTAGTAGAAAATTCCGATTGGGTTTCCAGAAAGGGGAGGGGGCGATGGTTCGAGTCGCGCGACGACTACTGCAAGTGGCGCGGGCTGATCGTCGGATCTTTTTCCTTGGTGCCGTAATCTTAGTGTGCCTAGCGGTTACCGCCTGTGCTCGCGGAAGCTACTACGGTATTCCTATCAATTCTGATACTACAACTACAGAAATTCGTTCCCTTGCACACCAGGCACGCAGGGGCGACAAATCGGCGCAACTCGAACTCGGTAAAAGGTTCGAAGCCGGACTGGGCGTCGAACAAGATCTTCTTAAAGCACGTGACCTATACTTCGATGCGGCAACCGGACAAGGAGCGGGTCGTATATCTGTGTCGCCACCGCCCAATGGGAAGGGGGCTGCACCGATTATCATTCGTCAGTCACAACGTACTGCGACTGGATTGCCGGAAGCGATGCTTAGGTGGGAGCGAGTGCAACGGCGCTTGGCGATACAGTCAGAACCACCCACTCGGCCGATAGTTGTCGACGCTTATGGCGGCATCGACGATGGCGAATCTGGCTTGAAAGAGCTTGAGAATTTCTATCGTGATGGCCTATTTTTCTGGGGATTGCGCCCGTCGATAGGCTATCCTCTTGAAAAAGCCATGATGGAAGGGGCAGGCTCGACCCTGCTTTCGCCCGGTGTGGCGCGCCAGTCTGCAGAATATGCGATTTTGGCTGCCGGCGAGAGAGGCGATTTCGTTTCGATCTGCCGCAAGAGAGCTAGCGCACGGGCGGTCGATGGTCCGGTCGTGATGCGCGTGGCGGCGGTGTGTGCTGCTAGCTTGTGTGCTGAAGGCGAGGTCGTTGACGGGAGTGGAATTGCGTCTGCTGTTCCATCAGCGACAACGGGTTCTGCTTACGACAGAAGGGCTGCCGACGCCTTCGGCAGCGCGACCTTTGCAATGCGCATTTTGTCATACTGTCGCGCGAAAGCGGAAGCCGAAATTGTTGAACAGCGTGTCTGGCATCATCTGGCTCAGTATCAGAAAGCACTCAAAGCGTGCGCGACGGGATGCTCGAGTATAACCAATGATGCCGTCGAATTTGGGCGCTCGTCGATTGCCAATATCCTTCTTTGGGCGATCGAGGGAGGGCATGTCGATGACCCCCGTGTTCAGGCAGCAATTGAAATCTGGAACCGAGATACACCTACCGATCCGTTCGCAGGCCCGGCCCGCGACGTTGAGCTTCAAAAACTCTGCCTGAGTGTGGGAGTAGACTATCCATCCTGCAGGGCAACTTATCCCTATGGATATTTTCTTGAAAATCGTCTGTTCGATCTCCTCGGTCTTCTAACGAGGACCAGCGACGCGACCTCCAAAAATAGTCAGATTAGTCGCTTTGTAGATCGCTATGCGATTGAAATCGATGCACGTGGGGCACGCGCAACAGTCATGGATATGCTGACAGATCTGTCCGCCGTCAGCGCTCATGGCACAGATTTGAGGTTGTGATTTAAGGAGGATCTGGGCTTCGTCGCAGTGACGAAGGAACGAAGATGAAGCCCAGATCCTCCAATGCAAAATCGTCGGCGAAGGCCCCTGCTGAGCGGGTGGTGAAGGACATCCGGCGGCAGACGCGGCGCCATTTCTCGGCCGAGGACAAGATCCGGATCGTGCTGGAAGGCCTGCGCGGCGAAGACAGCATCGCCGAGCTGTGCCGCAAGGAAGGCATCGCCCAGAGCCTGTACTACACCTGGTCGAAGGAGTTCATGGAAGCAGGCAAGCGCCGTCTCGCCGGCGACACCGCTCGAGCCGCGACCACCGGCGAGGTGCAGGACCTGCGTCGCGAAGCCCGTGCGCTGAAGGAATGCGTGGCCGACCTGACGCTGGAAAACCGGTTGCTCAAAAAAAGCATGATAGCGGATGGGGGCGACGACGAATGAGGTATCCCGCATCCGAGAAGCTCGAGATCATCAGGATCGTCGAGCAGTCGCACCTGCCGGCCAAGCGCACGCTCGACCAGCTCGGCATCCCCCGGCGGACCTTCTACCGCTGGTATGATCGCTACCTCGAGGGCGGGCCAGAAGCGTTGGAGGATCGGCCATCGGCGCCGAGCCGGGTGTGGAACCGCATCGGCCAGGACATCCAGGACCAGATTGTCGAGATGGCGCTGGACGCGACCGACCTCAGCCCCCGCGAACTGGCCGTGCGCTTCACCGACGAGAAGCGCTACTTCGTGTCGGAATCAACGGTCTACCGGCTCTTGAAGGCCCACGACCTGATCACCAGCCCGGCCTTCGTCGTGATCAAGGCCGCCGACCAGTTCCACACCAAGACCACCCGGCCGAACGAGATGTGGCAGACCGACTTCACCTACTTCAAGATCATCGGGTGGGGCTGGATGTACCTGTCGACCGTGCTCGACGACTTCTCGCGCTACATCATCGCCTGGAAGTTGTGCACCAACATGCGCGCCGAGGACGTGACCGACACGCTGGACCTCGCGCTCGCGGCTTCCGGCTGTGACGACGCCACGGTGCTGCACAAGCCCAGGCTGCTCAGCGATAACGGCCCCAGCTACATCGCCGCCGAACTGGCGGAATATATCGAGGCCAACAGAATGAGCCACGTCCGCGGCGCCCCGATGCATCCCCAGACCCAGGGCAAGATCGAGCGCTGGCACCAGACCCTGAAAAACCGCATCTTGCTGGAAAACTACTTCCTGCCCGGCGACCTCGAAGCCCACATCGAGGCCTTCGTCGAGCACTACAATCACCAGCGATACCACGAGAGCCTGACCAACGTGACGCCTGCCGACGCCTACTTCGGCAGGGCTCCGGCAATCATCAAACAGCGCGAAAGGATCAAGCGACAGACCATCGAACATCGGCGCTTGCAGCACCGCAAGCTCGCCGCCTAACATCAACCCCAAGACGAAGCCTGCACTCCGCTAATCTACGCCGCGAGTTGTGCCGAATATTCTGACGACGGACATTCCGCTCATACTGGGGATTCAGGGCGAAGAAGTCATAGTTCGCGCTCTTGACGATGTCGTCAAGATAGCCGAACTCTATCTCGACAGCGCGCGCTTTGTCTTCTGTCCAAGGGCCGCCCGGACGTTCTTTGTTCCTGATGCCGCCATCGAGCGATTCACCGCGATAGATCGGCCCCGCCTGAAACGCGATCACGCTGTCATCGCCCTCATCGCCGACGACCAGTCCGGCGCCGGTATGGATCAGGACATTATTCTCTTTGTCGCCGACGACGATCGCCGCATCTGACCCGATGATCCACTCGTTGGCGTCACTAACGATCGTCGCGGTCTCGCCGCCGACTTGTTGCAGCAATCCTTCTTGATCGAGCTTCTCCAGGCGTTCCGATATCTTGTCGGTGAGGCGCGCAGCGGCACTATTGACCGCCTTGCTGACGACGTCTCCGAGAACATCCAGACCCTTTTCGATATAGCCGCCGATCTGCTTCTCGAAATCGTCGATGAAACTGTCGAGCGATTGCAGACCGTAGAAGAGTTGGGCGGCGAACGTGCCTTCTTGCCCTGGTGTGACCTCATAGGCGCTGGTCACATAATCCAGAACCGTGCGAAGCGATATCGCTGTACCGAGCGCGCCCAATGTCCACAATGTCGCTCGGCCGAACCGGGTGTGTGACGCAATCTGTGCTGCACGCTCGCCCGCAATCAGCAGCGGCAGCGCCTTGACCATGTCATCGGCCGATTCTTTCAGATAATCGAAGAATTCTGGAGACGTGAAGCCACCGCGGCGATCTGCCTCTACCCACATATCCGCAAGCGCCACCAGGCCCGCCCCGGCCGTCAGCGCGATCTTCGCCGCGAAAGGCGACTTCGCGCCCTTTTCGATCAGCGCGAGCAGGCGCTTGGCTTCGCCCTTTATTGAGTCGGGATAGTCGTTGATCCGGCTGCGCTCATAGTCGATGCGCGAGTGCAAAAGCTCATCGGCATGACCCAGCTTCGCAAAGTCTTTCTTCCCCACTGCCTCTATCAGATGCCGCTGCTGAAGCTCATCAAGCGACATCGGTTTGAAATCGTCTGGCAGATCCCCTAGCGCCGCAAGCGCGGCCGCCTGCGTGCGCTTGAAATCAACCGAGGTGACTTCTTCCATGAAAAGCCTGCGGCCTTCAGGTGTCAGATCGCCGCTGCCATTATTGTAATGTTCCGAGTATCGCTTGTATGCGGCGTCCCTAGCCAGCACATAAGCCCTCTGCTCCTTGCCCCACAATATCTGTGGATTGCCGTTGGCGTCGAGGGGATAGCGTATCAGCGACTGTTCGGGGTATTTGCGTGCCAGATGATCATCCAGCTCGTTGGAAAGCTGAGCCAGCGATTTATTCGAATGTATGGGGTCGTTAAGGAAGGCCTCGATCTCTTGAAAATAGGGATCGCTAGCCATGTTGTCGTAATCAAACAACGCCTGCATTTCCGGGCGCTGCAAATAGGCAGTGACGGCTGCCCGGTCGCCTTCGATATTGGGATCGGCGCCGGTGATGAACAATTGCTGGAGATGATCAAAATGGCCAGGATTTTTGGCCTTCATTGCATCCAGATGATCCTGGCCGAGATATAGCGTCTCCCAATATTTGAGCGCCGCCGTCTCGCGGCGGGCATAGGCAGCGTGGGTCGGTTCTTGCGCGCGGGCAATGCGCTCTCTGATCTCCGGTTCGCGTTCGGCTAACTGCTCTGGCGTAAGGCCGGGGTTTTCAGCGCGAAAAGCATCGCGTACATCCGATTCCACATCATCAAGATCAATAATTTTGTCCCGATACAATCGGTTAAGATATTTATTTGATGTCGGATCCGGCGTATCATAATTAATCGAACCATCCGGCCTTTTTACAAAATCGAATACGATCTTGTTGATTTCGTCAACATGACGGGCGTGCTTGGTGACGTTGAAAACGAGCGCGCCACGATCCCGGTTGGGAAGCGGGCGGAGGTTTTGCGGGTCGTTCCGGTCAAGGCTTAGAAAAGTCCTCAGCCGTTGCAGCCAATATGTATTTGCAATGAAGTGCGCGACTTCAAAGCCGCTGGTGCTATTTCCGCGAGCGCCAACGAGAGATCCAAGACCGGCGGGAGGCGTGTCACTCATGCCATCGCCTCCTGAGGTCCGCCGCCAAAGCCCGTCAGCCCCTCCTCCTTGATAGCATCGACGATAGCATCAGAGGCGTAAATCGTTGGCGTGATATGTATATCGCGCCAGATATTAGCATCACCGATCTGGCCAAGGTTGAATATAAATCTAGGCGGCGCATTGATGTCAGTGCCTGACGGGACCAATTCGGGCTTGCGCCTCATCAAGTCTTTGGCCCACGTCCATCGGTGCGGCGACAAGATCATATTGGTATGAGCGCGGTCCATCGTATCGAGACGGCGGCAGACAATGAACACAAACATGTCGGCGACATGCGTTCCATCCGAACGCACATATTCGATTGGCTCAAATTGATGGACGCCGGGTTCGAAGCGCTCGATCAACGCCCTGGCGCGCGGACTCACAAATTGCAGTCCCTCCGTTGCATCGAAATCGAGCGGCGGACGCGCATCGTCATAGCGCATTTTTGTGGGCAGGGTTTCGGCTTTGACCCTGAAACCGCTGGCTGAAGCATCTCCTATCGGGCCAATTCCCGGGACCATGGTTTCAGCAAAGTTTGCGAAATCGACATTGCGATAATGGAACCCCACAGGCTCCACGATCTCGCGATCGGGATAAGGCGCCCCTTCGCCTTCACCTGGGAAATAACCGCCGCCAAAACTCCAAACCATCACATCATCTCCTGCGCATCGCGCGCATATTCATTGTTGTTCGCGGGTGTAGACAGGCGTTTGCCGAGGGGGCTTGGCATCCGAGAAGCCGAAACCTGGGCGCCGCGCTCGTGAGTCATTGACTGCGCGTTCGCGTCATTCGGACAAATGAGTATCATCGGGTGGCCGCTGGCATCGATCGCAGCAATATGGCTGCGCGCAGCGCAATGCTGTTGACATCGTGAGTGAGTCGATCGGCACGGTTGCCGTTGGTCGCGGTCAAAAGATCGGGACAGAAGCTGCATAGCACGCGTTTGCCCGCACGGATCGTGCAGAATTGGACAAGGCCACTCATGGCGGTTGCGCGAGGAGGTGCGATGGCAGAGCCCGCACGGTTGTAAGTCAGCCGAAAGTTCATACCCCCAGACTCCCCCTTTCGCTCTTGCCACGATGCCACAAGGCGCTAAGTATGCAATAGAAATATGCTATTTAGATAAGGGGTGGATCCGATAAACCCGAGAACACTCGGAGTCCATGTCGAAGCAGATCGTCATCGTTGTGCGGTTTGGCGCGATTAAGATCGCGAAGCATTACCTATTTTCAAGTCAAAACTATATTCAAATTGAATGTATCTCATGGATAAATGGATTCTGGAAGTTATGTCGAAAAATTGATTGACGGACTTCCCGGTCGGATGCAGTTTGAACTTAGATATACTTGATATTGGAGCAATCCTAAAGGGCGTTGGTAGAAAAATGGAGGGATTATAGTGGCAAAGAAGCCGAGCGGGGCTGAAAAGGAAACCGAATCGAAGCCCATCGAGGCCACATCGACCGGGCTCACGGCAGGTATGGACCCGGAGATCGCTGCGAAGCTCTCGGCCGTGCGCGCACAGATCCGGGAAACCTTCGGCAAAGCCGTGATGGCCATCATGATGCTGCCGCGCTATCGCAACCAGACGCTTGCGGACCTTCAGCACCTCGTGCTCGAGCCCCTGATGCGTGACCGGGTCGCAGTGGCCTACCCTGGCGGTGACAAGGCGGGGCCGCTGGCGGACATGGCCGGACTCGCCATCTGGGCCAGCGTCAACGAGGACGCCGATGCCCGCATCCGCGAGCAGATTCGCGAAGGCATATTCCCGATCCGCCTCAAGGCCGACGACTGGAATTCGGGCGACATCAACTGGCTGCTCGATGTGGTCGCGCCGGACAAGCAAACCACGACTAACGTGATCGCCAATTTTAAGCAGGTCGTTAAGGAAGGTAGCCTCCGGCTGCATCCGATCGTGACACGGCTCGTCGATGCCGAGACGCTCGCGAAAATGGGCGCAGAGAAAATGCCTCCAGCGACGCCAGTCGCCGTTCCCGAGTCCACAACCGTCAACTGAGCTTACCCCCGGGGCCGGGCCGGTCTTAAGCAGATCGGCCCGGTTCGATCATCTTGGAACGACGAATAGGAAGAAAGAAAATCGCATCGGCGCGGTGCCGTAAAAACAAATCTCTCCTGGGTCGCTTAACAGGGTCAGCCATGTTCGACTGGCCAATCCAACTGGGAGACGAAACATGGGAATTCTTCCGAGCTGCAAGGACCCAGCGCTGAACGCGCTCAAGACGATTGGATATAATGTCGTCCAATTGCCGAGGGTCGATCTTCATCCCACACAGCTTCTGGTCTCCAGCAACAAGCGTCTGAAGCGCCTCGGCGAATTGACGTCGGTGTTCGTGCCCGCGACCGATGGCCCAGGTGTTCCCGCAATCAGTGCCGACCGGAACGGTCCGAACATCGCCATCACCAAGACCGCCTCGCTAGATGCCGGCGTCGGTCTCAATATCCTCGGCGGCCTGATTTCGGCGCTCGGCGGATCGACGATGGGACTCAATCTTTCATACGCGAAGGCCGCCAAGCTCCAGATGGAATATGGCGGCACGCTTGAGAATGGCGCGGAACTCGCGCTGATCGATCAATTCCTGTCGTCATCAAGGGTCAACCCGTTCGCCAAGGCCGCGGCGCAGATGCTCGATGCCGATCAGGTCTATGTGGTCACGAGCACGCTCAAGGCGACTACGCTCAGCGTCTCGGCGACCGACGAGAAGAAAAATGCGATCGGCATCGATGTTCCGGTCCTCTCCAATGCGATCGGCGGCAACTTGAAGGTGTCGTCGGCCAATACGGGCAGCACCACGATCAAGTTCGAAGGGAAGATTCCGCTCGTATTCGGTTTCCAGGCCGTTCGCCTGATCTTCGACCAGGGCACCTATCGGGCGATGAAGCTGGTGGATGGCGGCGGCGTGGTTGCCGAGGCGGTCGCAAACCATCCCTATTTGGCCGACAGCGACCTGCTCCTGTCCGTATAATCGGGGAGGATAGGATGACCGAGCAGCGGGCAAAAGCTCTCGCCAGGATTCTCGCCGCAAGCGAGGTAACGGGCGGGCCGCGCGCCGAAAGCCTGTCGATGGCGGAAGGCCACGGCGTCCCCGACGACCCGAACGCCATCCTCGATCGGGTGACGCGGCAGTTGGAGGCACTTTCGGGAGGTTCAGGCAACCAAGGGCCGACGCCTCCCGATGTCCTTGACCTGCCCGACGCCGACGAACCCAAGCGACGCGAGGCGCTTAACCTGCTGCTCGATCACGCTGATCAAGCCCTGCAAAAGATAAGGGTAGGGAACTTCGCGCTCGATACGGACCAGCTCTGCGCGATGGAGGCAATCGTCATCGCCGACGGCAGCCGACCGAGCTTCATTCTGCAGCGATCGCAGGTTGCCCCGGACGACCCCTTCATCGGGGAGTGGAAGGGGCCGCTTGCCGTTGCGCGCGATGCGATCCGGACGATCGCCAGCGCCGTTGGGCGCATTCAGCCCGCGGATGGTAACGCCAGCAATTATATTGGAAGCGGTACGTTGGTCGATCGTGAAGAAGGGCTCGTTCTCACCAACTTTCATGTCATCGAGCAGGCGCGAAAGGTCAACCGGATCGCGATGCGCGATGATGGTGATCGCCTTATCGTCGAGGACAGTCTGGAGATCGATTTTGGTGGAGAGTCCGGTCTGCTCGATACGAAGCGGTTCAGGATAGCCGAGGTTCGCTTGCCGGCTGGGGCCGGGGCGGTGTTTGCCGGCGTCGATGCCGCCGTATGTCGCCTCGAGCCGTTGGATCCGGGCGTCGATCTGCCGGGCGCGGTCGCGCCGCTGAGTGCCGCAGGCGAATATGCGACGGGAGAGGTTACGTCGCTTGCGCTCATCGGCTTCCCGGGCGAACCGCCCAAGGACAAAGGCGACAAGGTCGATTGGAACTTTGTCGTCGGCGAACTCTTCCGCAAGCGCTTTGGCGTCAAGCGGCTTTCCCCTGGACGTTTCCGGGATGGGCTGGGCACGAACCCTTTCGACACCGGCAAGCGCGCGATCGGCCATGATGCGACCACCTTTGGCGGGGCGTCGGGCGCGCTGGTGGTGGCATGGCTCGACGAGGGCGCCCCAGGATTCGCCTTGCATTTCGGGGGTGAGACCGTCGAATCGAACTATGCATTGTCCTTCGCCAAAGCGCGAGCTGTGCTTGAGCCGCTGGGGGTGCCCTTTGGCTGACGGAGAAAACCCTCACGTCGATCTTGCTGCCTATCTCGCGGCCTGGACGCAGCTGCCTCCCGACGAATTCAAGGGCTGCTACAGATCCGCTTATCCTGCTGGCCTCGCCCGGCCCTGGGCAGAATTGGTCGCCCTAGAAGGCGCAAATGTCATTCGTGCGGCTTGCACCGAGGCAGCGTCGAAAGGGTTTCTCGACAGGCTCGCGGAATTTGTCGGGAAATGGGAAGCGGATGCAGGCCGGGACCCAGAGGAAATCGCCGCCATGCGAACAAGGACCGGCGGCAGCGGCGTCATGCAGGCGATCATCGATCAGGCTGAGGGCATGCTGGACCCGGCATCGTTATTGGCGGTCTATGAGGCGTACACGGCGTGCGCCATCGTGCGCGGGCCGCAGGGCTTCAGAGGAACGGCCTTTCTGGTACGGCCCGACATGGTGCTGACAGCGGCTCATGTTGTCCTGGATTCTGATGATGTCGCTGGTGCGAAGACCTGGTCGAACCGGCTTCTCGAAGGCCTGACTTTCAGCTTCCGTCCGCGGGACGGCGTGCCTGGCGCCGCTCGCGCGAAGATATACCCTGCGCCAAAGAATGCGTTGGTCGCCCTCTCGCAGCCTTGGGGGCAATGGCCGAACAAGTTGAACTGCAACCTTACGGCGTCGCTCGACCCCACGTTTGATTATGCGCTCATAAGGCTTGCGCAACGGGTCGATCACATAAAACCCGTGGCCGTCGATCCCCCGGCGACTGTCGAAGCCGGCCGCAGATGTTGGGCGGTGGGCTATCCTGGCGGCAATGCGGGCCGCGTCGACATCAAGGATGTAGTCGATGACAATCCAGGGGGAGGGCGCTGGCTGCACCGGGCCAATACGGTCGAAGGCATGTCGGGCGGATGCTGTATCAATGATCTCGGGAAATTGGCCGGCTTGCACGAAGGTGCCGTCAAGGTTCCACGGGATGGAACACTCGTCGAGCTGAATCGCGGTATCGGCATAGCTGCGATCCGGGACCACCAGCGAAAGATCACCGGGCGAGACCCCATGGCGTCCCGCATATTTGTGCCGGGGCTTGAATTCGACGATCCCGAGATGGTCGGTGATCTGTATCGCGCGGGACTTCGCCTTGCCGATGCCGCGTCCGCCGTGAAATGGGACGCGGCGGTGCGGGCGGTGTTGCGCGGAGCCGACCCAAGCAATCCGGCCGATCTTCCCGGTTTTCATCCCTGGTTTACTCGCGACAAGTTCGAGGAATGGGTCAGGCGGGCCGCACCGCGCGAGCGTCTCTGTTTCGTGAGCGGCGAACGGGGCGCCGGTGCGAGTTTCTGCAAGCAGATATTGAGAGCGCGCCTCGACCCCTCCGGCGTCGATTATCTCGAGATCAGCCCGACCCAGGTGGCGGCCTTCTCCCCGCGTGAAGCAATTCCATCGGCTGACCCTGGCACGCGTTCCCCAAGCCGAACCAGCGCGGCCGATTTCCGCTACAACGATGCCAATGATCTCATCGCCCAGTTGCGCGGCAGCAGCCAATATATCATGGGCACGCGTACAGTCGCTATCGACTTCGGTTCCGATGGCGGGTCTGACCGGTTGATCGGCACGAGCTGGCAGGAGTTCATCATTCGGCTGCTCGCCGAAGAGGCGATCAGGCTGGTGCTGATCGGTTTGACGCGCGACGAACAGACCGTGCTCCATGACCTGTTGGTAGACAATCCGGCGACGGAGGACATCCGGACTGTCCACATCCAGTTGGCCCACGTCACGTCCGATGAGTTCGAGAGCTATGCGAGCTCGCTTGCCGATGCGCGCGGCGTAAAGCTCAAGCTCAGCGAACTGCGCACGCGAACCGAGCCGATCCTCGGTCCCTATCCCTATGCACCGCCCGGCAACCTTGCTCTCCAGACTGCCTTTTTCGCGCTGGCCGCTATGACCTTGGAGGCCGGATTATGAGCAGGAGAATAAAGGCGGTTGCCAATCTCGATTTGCAGGCGCTCTTCGCTGCGCCGCAGGCTTCCCGCAATCCTATTTCCCATCGCGCCGATCATGATCGGGAAGCCATCGCCTTTTCTCGCCTGTGTCTTGCCGTTCGGGGTTGGGTCGAGCCGATGGGTCTGGTTCGCAAGCTCGCCGGGGACCGAACCGAAGCGGTCGTCGCAACGCTCGCCAGCGAGGTGGAAACCACCGCAGCGACACGAGCCGGACAATGGTTCCTGCGCTCCGACGCGCGGCGGCAGGCGTTGGCCGCATCCGAACCCGATGAACTTTCTCGCGCTCTCCAAGGCCAAGCGGCGTCCGACCCGGAAGATCCATTCCTGCGTGCTTTCGCAATCGGCTTGGACAGCCGACCGATCGATCTTGCCGGACTCACGCCCGCGGTGCTGCGTGCGCTCGTCAATGCGCGGGAGTGGTTGGGAGTTCGCTGGCGTCAGTCCGCGGGGGCCGCCGAGATCAATGCCGCTCTGGCCGGCAAGATTCTCGACGCCGACCTTGAGCGGATGACCGCGATGCCGTTGGTCGGCGAGGCGCATAAACATGCGCTCGAAGCGCTGGAGCAATTTGCTTCGCCATCGGAAAAGGACGGCCTACACGCCATTTATGTCCATGCACCCGGCGGCGGGGGCAAGACAACGCTGCTCGCTTTCTTCCAGCGAGCCCTCTTGGCCAAAACCGGGACTGCCGCGATAGCTCGCATCGATTTCGATGAGCCCGGGATCGATCCATCGATGATGATCACCCTCAACCTGGCGCTGTTCGAGCAGCTTGCGAGCAGTCTTCCGCAAATCCAGGGGCGCATCGCATATTTTCTGCCGCAGCTGCGCGAAACTGCGTCCGCGCTACGAATGTCCGACTATGCCGAAGACTCTCCGCTTGCAGGATGGGATTGGAGGCGGCGCGGACGTAGCTCGCTCAGGGGACAGCGCCAAATTACGGGGGCGGAGGCCGATCAGGCGTCGATCCTCTTTGGCCTGCTTGCGCCGGAAACCCTGAACGGCCCATTGGTTCTCGTGCTGGACACGGCCGAACTGGTCACGGACGGCGATGCCCGAGCTGCCGCCGGAATTGCCGCATGGCTGGATTTCCTGGCAACCGAGGTACAGGCCCGCGACATCAGGCTCATCATAGCGGGGCGCGATCCGCCGCCCGATTCCTGGGCGAACAGACAGGTCGGAGTTGGCGGTCTTTTCTCTCGCCTCGCGGGGCTCCGCGCTGAGTTCGATCCGCCAATTGCTCTTTCCGATTTGCGACCTCAAGAATCGGCCGAACTCCTCGCCAATTGCGGCATTTCAGACGCTCGGCTTCGTCAAGCCGCAGCCGAGGCGGTGCCTGGCAACCCGCTTCTCCTGAGGATAACCGCCGATGCCCTGAAGGCAGGCGATGCCGATGTTCTGCGAGACGTCCGCTCCGCTCATGCCCTGACGCAGGTCGATCGCCATAGCGCGCAAATCTACCTGATGCGGCGGATCATAGCGCATGTCCCGGACCCTGCTGTCCGGCCCTATGTGATCGCCGCGCTCGCAAGTCCGATCCTGACGGCAGGGATGCTCGAAGCGGTCATTATTCCGCTCGTCGATGGCGATAGCGAGAAGAGAGTCGGGCGGCGTAAGGCACGGCGGGTCTTCGCCGGCATCGAGCGGACTGCCTGGCTGGGCCGGCTTTCGCTGGATGGAAAACGGTTCACGTTCAATCGCGATCTGCGCCCCTTCGCCGTGACTTTGGTGGACGCGGTGGACGAGGATCGTGCGCTCCATGCCAGGATGCATGAAGCGCTGTTCGCCTATCATGCGCGCCGCCGCGATCCGCTGGATCGAGCGCTTGGCTATTTCCACGCACGAAGCCTTGGCCAGCGTGCCATCCTTCCCCGAGGCGACAAGGCGCTGCGCATCTTGCGCGACCTCGCGGATCAGTTTCCGCAGGGCATGGGAGGTGAGATCGCGTCCCAAATCGATGACGTGCTTGCCTATCGTGAGTCGACCGTTCGTGAGGCCTATCGAGCCCGCGTGCCGGAATCCGCGAAAGGCCGCAATCCACTGCCCGGCGAGGTGCTTCCGGCACCACCGGACGCCTTCATAATGGAAGACCCGGACTGGCGTTTCTATCTTGAAGGTCGAAACGGCAAGCCGGGGCAAGGCGATCAACTGGTTGCCGATGACCGGGCAGCCGAGGCGCTGGCGATGTATCGCGAGAAGCCGACACGCGAGCGGGGCCGGCCGCCGACCTTCGTCATTCAGGCCTTGGCCGACCTTGGCGAATGGGACGGTAAGGACGTCGATGTCCGGGCAATTGTCCGAGAACTTGGCGCGAAGTTTTCGTCGCGAAAGGTGAACGCCGAACTCGATCGGATATACTGGATCACGCGATTTGCCTTGCAGCGGGACGCTGGAAAGCTCTCGGAACCGCATATTCGTTTGATCGAAAAATGCTGCGAGTTCCTCAAAGGACCAAGCCTGGCGATGTTTCCGCCACTGGTTGCAATCGTCGAGGCGTTCTCCGGCGGGCGAATATTGTCGCTTCGCGTGACCACTGGAGCCGGTGGTAATGAGGGCGAGGGCAGAATTCACCTGGTGCGGCGGCAGAAGATTGCCACGAAAATTGCGATCGGTCAGTTCGCCGTGACGCAGCGCGACTGGCTCGAACAAGTTCGCCGCACCGGCGCCTTGTCCAAAGCCGATAGCCTGAATGGCGTGCAGCGGATGATCGACGAGTTGCACGGGCAGCCAATTGCCTTTGTAAACCAGCAGTTCGCTCGATTTCGCCAGGATGTCGGAGTCGCCTGGGACGGTGAGGACATGAAGGCTGGCAACCTTCTGCTGCGAGGGATGACGGCGGAGTTCCACCGGCCGTTGCGCGAGACGCTGGCAAACGTGATTTCGGAAAAGGGCATAGATGTGTTGGGACCGGCAATTGACCGGACCCTGTCCGCGATGACGATCCGCCCAGCCGAGATGGAACCCAAGATCTTTTACGAGAGGCTTCGAGCCAATCCGCGAGGCTGGCTCAGCGGCTTTGTGAACTATGTCGACCGGTCGCGGCTGCTGCCAAGCTTCTGCGATGCGATCGCCCGAGATCTTGCCGATGTAGGCCGTGCGGGCCCGAATGCCGCACGCGTGGCTCGGTCATTTCTCGCATGGGATGAGGCTTTGGGGGGCGGCAGCGATTGGCGGACTATGAAGTAGGGTGCGGCTGTCGACCAGCGTTGGAAGGGGAGAAGGAAGCATGGCGGAACCTGATTTTATCGAACCTGTCGTCCAGGACGAGGATGGGCATCTCGATCCTTGCGAGCATATCGAATGGCCCCCCGATGATCTCGGCGTCATGGCGGAAGCCACCCGGCCGTGGCGACCTGCCGAATCCCTTTTGGCATTAAAGCAGCAGATCAATGCCGCTTTTCCTGGCCGCAAGACCGGCAGCGACGGAATAGTCGGCGATGCGTCGCACCAGACAAGGGCGTCCGATCATAACCCTTGGGTGACCGACGGCGGCAAAGGCGTCGTGACGGCGATGGATATCACGCACGATCCCGCTTCGGGCTGCGACGCTGGCAAGATCGTCGAGGTGCTGCGCGCCAGTCGCGATCCGCGCATCAAATATCTCATCTGGAACCGCCGCATCGCCAATTCATCGGCGATCGGCAGCGTCGCGCCGTGGACCTGGCGATCCTACACCGGAACAAACCCGCACGACCATCACTTCCATCTGTCGGTCAAACCCGACAAGCCGCTTTATGATGATGCGGGACCATGGACCATTCAGAGCCTAGCCGAAGCGGCCGCTGGCGCCGAAGCAGTCGACACCGATGCCGACATCCTGTCGGCGCTGATGGTGCTCGGCGCCAGCGTGGATGAGAGCGCACCCGCCCTTCCTCAACTCGACGCGCTACAAGACGCGCTGACCCAGCTCCAGGCGAACCTTCATGCAAGCTGGTTCCACGCGGACGCGGGTGGTGTCGCGGCGGAAGGGGCGGCGGTCAGCTTCGAGGTGCTGAAACCCGAATATGAGAAATTGTTCGCCGAGGCCAAGGTGCTCGACAAATGGAAGAGCACGGTCGCCTGGTATGTCGCAAAACTCCGCAAGGGTCGGGCCGCTTATGACGCTGTCGCGGCGGAGAGCGGTGTGCCCTGGTGGTTCATCGGGATCGTTCACGGCATGGAAGCGAGCTTCAGCTTTACGGGGCATCTCCATAATGGCGATCCGCTCACCAGCCGGACGGTTCAGGTGCCCAAGGGCCGTCCTCCTGTCTGGAATCCCCCGAGCGATTGGAAGAGCAGCGCGCTCGATGCTCTGGAGTATGAGGGTTTTCTTCACCAGGCTGATTGGGGGCTGGCGCGCTCGCTATATCGTTTCGAGGGCTTCAATGGGTATGGCTATCATTCGCTCGGCATAAACTCGCCCTATCTCTGGAGCTTCTCCAACCAATGGACCAAGGGCAAGTTCGTCGCCGACCATAAATTCGATCCCAACGCGACCTCGAAGCAATGCGGTGCGGCAGTGATGTTGCGCGCGCTCGTCGATGCGGGCGACGTCCACCTATAGATGTCTGTCAGGCCGGCTATGCCATCTAGGCATCGCCGGCCTTGCGAGGCTCTTCAAGTATCTCCGGGAAACCCCGGTCACACCGTCATGGAGAGCTTTTTGCGCCCGCCGCGCCCTTTTTTGGGGGTGCGGCCCAGACCGATTTCTTTCGCCAGTTCGCGGCGCCTTTCGGCATAGGCAGGCGCCACCATTGGATAGTCGGCAGGAAGCCCCCATTTAGCCCGATATTCGTCGGGCGACAGACCAAAGGCCGTCATCAGATGGCGCCTCAACATCTTGAGCTTCCTGCCATCCTCGAGGCAGACGATATGGTCGGGCTTCACTGAGGAGCGAATAGAAACCGCGGGGATCAACTGAGGTGCTTCTGCCGGCTTTTCGGCACCGACGCCGGCCAGAGCAGCGTGAACCGACCCGATGAGACGGGCCATGTCCGCAATTTCGACCTTGTTGTTGCTCACATGGGCGGCAACGATATCGGCCGTCAAGCTTATCAAATTTTCGTTGTGGGCGGCAGCGTCATCCACGGTCATGCTCCTGCAAATCGCCGCAGATTCGTCGGATAGCGGCAGGACCTGTTAGCTGCTCGATACATGCGCGTCTATTGATGCTGTTGTGTAGCGGCCAAGGAATTTGGAGGTCATCCGGGCCCGCGCCCTTTGCTATGGCATATCTGTATTTTTGTTCTTCGTGATCCGCCTAGGCGCCGTTTCAATGAGGAGTTGCGATTCTGCAAGCCTCAGTCCCCGGCTCTCACCAAATTGCTTCTTCTTCTGCCCCAAAATAGGCTTCAATGCGGTTGGCGGTGTCGGGCATCAGTTCCACAAAGTGCCGCCGGCCATCAGCGGGATCCTCGATCTTGACGATAAGCCCCGCCGCACAGAGATCGTTGACCCGGCGTAACGCGGTGCTCGGCGATATCGTGGACGCTAGGCATAAGGCGCTGATGGGGACTTTCTTGCCCTCGCGTTCGTGGATGAAGAGGTCGATCAGCATATCCCATGCAGGCTCGCCGAACAGTTTAGGCGATCCGATCAACTCGCGGCGATACTGGCGCCGGCGAGAGGCGCGGCGGGCATTTTCGAACGCCCGCGTGCGGCTGGAAGTCGGGTCACCGGCCCTGGAGCGCTGATTGTCGCGAAAGAGGGCGCCACGCGCCTTCTTTCGGCCGATGCCGATTGGTCCGAGAGCGGCGATGCGGCGCGCGCGCGACGCCGTCACGATGATGTGATCAACGATCTCGATATCGAGCGTGCGACCAAGATCATGCAGTTTCCGGGTCGCAACGATGTCATTCTCGCTCGGATTGGGATCGCCGCTTGGGTGATTGTGGACGAGAATGAGTCCGGTGGCGCCATGCTCGATAGCGCGCCGAAAGATTGTGCGCGGATAAAGATCGAGTTGCCTGACGGAACCATGTTGCAATTGCTCGTCGGCGATCAAGCGCTGGGCATCGTCGAGAAACAGGATGCGGAGTACCTCGTCCGGCAGCGAGCCCATTGAGGTCATGAGATACTGGTTAAGCTTGGGGCAGGCGGGATCGATCGGCTGGCTTACGAAATCGTCTTGCAGGCCGGCGAGAACTATATCGCGTGCGCCGAGCAGAATGTCGGCGATTGCGCGGTCTGGACCGAGGACGCGCGCAAGCGCCTCGGGGGTCTGCGCGAGGATTCGGCCGATACTTCGAAATTCCGCAAGCAGGGCGCCTGCTATCCGTTCGCCGTGGGCGGGTTCGATGGCCGCCAGAAAATATGCCAGGACGGATCGCTGCCGTTGCGCCGCAACCGCTGCTGGTGCCGCCAGGTTGCGAGGATGAGTAGGGGCGGGAGCAGCCAGGACGATGCGACTTGCATCGTGAGATAGGCAACCGGGTTCATCGACACATCCAGGACACGGCTTAGGTGCGCCAGCAAGGGAAGCATGTGAAGCACGGCCGCTATCATCGGCCAGAAGCGGTGCGCGAATAGAGCCAGAATGAAGGTCGCTGTCGCGCCGATCAGGTCCAGCGTCAGATAGGCCCAATCGACGCTTCCATACACCGCCACCTCGTCCGACAGAAGCAGGCTGTCGAGCAGGATCATCATGAGCGCTATGCCCACCATCACTCGCTCGGGCGCTCCCCCCTTCCAGGCGGCGTAGCCGAGAGCCAGCAGCATGAGGGCGAGGAAGATTGCTATGCGCATCCCTATCGCTTTTCATGCCGGTGGCTCCCGGTCAATCACTGTCAGGCCACGGCCGCAATATGCGGCGCGATTTCCGCGCCGGTTTGCGGACAATTGCGCAGATCGTAGCTGCCCATTTCCCTACCGATGTCGAGGAGTTCGCCATGAATGCGAAGAACGTCGTTGCTGACCCCGACGAGCGACACTTGCGCCTTGGCGAGACGAATGATCGTGGCCTGCCCGGTTTTCGTCGGCACGCCGGCTTCGCGCCGAGCCGTGACCATGCTCGTCATCAGCGAGGACAAGGCGATGAGCGCGTCATCGGCCTTGGCTTCGGCGCTCGACACGTCCCGCTGCAGGCGGGTCGCCATGAGAGGTATTGTATTCGACATAACTTCTCCTTTGCCGGAAGCGCCCCGCGCGCCGGCGAACCTTGGGTCAGACTGGACAGGTTCAGTTGGAGACGAGCCTCGTCAGCGATTCCGCAATGCCGAGTCCAAGGAATGCGACGATGACCAGAGCGACAAGAATTCCGACCATGATCACGACGCGGGCCTGGATGCTATTTTTGTGTCCCCATCCGTACCGGGACGGCAAGAAAGATTCCCTCGATCCACTCTCGATGCTGAAGCTGGTCGACAGCTTATCGGTCGGCTTCAGCACCGGAGTTGGATCGCCGTCCGGGAAGTTGGATGGCATCAATGTGGGCGGCGGTGGAACCTGCACCGGATCATATATGACTCGATCATACTTTTTCCTGAGACGGGCATAGATGATCGCAGCCTCGTTCCGGTTGGCCGCCCCTAGAATCGGACGCGCTGTCGCGAACCGCTGATCGATGGCGGGCTTCGACAGGTTGAGGATACGCGCGATCTCTTTCGATGTCTTTCGGTCGACCAGAAGGTCGAGAACTTCGCGGTGTCTGGCGGTCAGCCGCGACCAGCGGGCGAGGTCCTCATCTTCTTGCGTCGGCGTTGGCATCATCGTTTCGATCTCGCGCAGGGATGTTCATGATGTTGAGGAAGCGCCGGCACTTCCCAAAACAGCCCTGGATAAAACCCGTCTAGAAGTATGCTCTCGGTAAATCACTTCACGGAGGTAACCCCAAGGACGTGTTCTCGCTACCCCTAACCTATTGGCAGCCGATACGCGGCACAATGATCTAGAAAATACGGAAGCGGTGGTCTCCGCGGCGATTGTTGTGTTGCAGCCGCGCCTCTTTCGTCTGAACATGGCGATGGTTTGAGGATTCTGTTGATGCCGGTTTTCGCATATTACCGCATTCCCGAAACGGGCGAGCCTGGGATGAGCGTCATCGACGCCCCGAGCATCGACGCGGCCAAAGCGCTGGCGATGACCGCGATCAACAGCGGCGAGCTCCGCGCGGCCCGGTTTTGGGACGGCTATAGAATGGCCGAGATACGCCGCCCGGATCGCCCTGCAAATGCCGGATCCGCAACGCGGATAGCCCCGGCCGACGATCGCGGTGCGCGCATGATCGCCATGAAGGCCGATGGCAAAACATTGAAACAGATCGCCGATGCCTTCGGGATCGGCGTGGACCGGGTCCGGCAACTTATGGCCCGCGTGCAATTGCGAGCCCGAATGGAAAGCGCCGAGCCGAACCGTGCCGCGCTCTCGGTGCGCGCCGAAAACGTGGTGAGATCCCTGATAGACGAACCTGAGCAGGACCCAAGCGGGCGGGACGCGCTTCTGCCGCACCGCGTCGCTGCATTGACCCCTACCCAGATACTCGACGCCCCGAATGCGGGAAGGCGCACGGTCGCCGAGATCGAGGCCTGGTTATGGGATCGTGGTCTCTGCTTCAGCGAAGCGGATTAACCAGTCTCCTCTTTCCTTGCGTATGATGCCAGGTGGTCGCCCACTAGACTGCGTTTCTGCGAACAGCGCGGAAGGGTGGAGGTTGGTTGTGGTGGACGCGTAGGGAGAGAAGGAGGCTGCGGTGCTTCCGTTGGGAGAAGTGTTGCTCATCCTGAGCCCAGCGTCCACGGCGAAAGGGCTACGGCTCCACATATGTCTTGCCGAAATGATGAGCCAACACAGTCGCCTCGGCGGGCGAGATGATCTTCTTGGCTACGGGGCTCGTCGAAACGGCATCGATCGCCCGATCGAACAGGGCGACACAGCGCTGATTGTCGAACCGCGAGGTATAGAGAATGCCATCGGCTGACGTGCTGTCATGAACCCAGGCGCTGATCTCCTGCGTTCTGCCGTAAGCATCGCCATGGAGGTCGGTGAATGACAGCCCATGCGCTGAGACGCCCGCGTCGATCAGCGAATAAAGCCGTATGGTCCGCGCCGCGGCCAGTTCGCTTCGCACTCGCGCTTTTACCGCCGTCGAGGTCACATAGGGAATGTGAGGTGACCGGACGAGCGTTTCGCCGAACGCGGTTTCGAGCGAGCGGGCAGCATAGAGAACCTTGTAGCTGCCGTCCGGCGCGTCGAACCGAAACATCGGGGCCGAACCCACAGGGCCGAAGAATATCGGATCGCGGTCGGCGCGATGAATCCGGTGCAACAGCGTACCAGCTTTGATGCGCCGTAGAACCGCAATGGCCACGATCGTTCAGGCCGCCCATGCCGATGCAAGACCGACAATCTGGCGGAGCGCATCCGGGCGAGGCTTGCCTTTCAGCAGTTCCAGCAGGGTTGCGCTGCCATCGCTGAAGCCTTCGACCGGCGTGGTCAGAAGCATGAGTTGCTCCCACGGATCAGTATCGCCGAAGGCTTCGAGAACCCGCTTCAGGTAAGGCACAGCCTCGCCATTGGCGAACTGCACGGCCGGATACCGAATCTCTGCTCCATAGGGGACACCGAGAATCTGCCGCCGCTGACGCTGCTTTTCGATCGCGGCCGGGGTCACGCCCACCATCGCTGCGACATGATCGCGATCGTACATGCCGCCCGCGCGTTGCGCCATGTCGTCGCGAAAGCGCGCCGTGTGCTCACGCGCCTTCTTGATGGCCTCAAGGTCTGCCGGTGCTTCGGGAGCAATGTCGCGCGGGGCGATGGTCAGCGCATGGCGCAGATCTTCCGATCCCACGATATCCGCTAACGTGTCGTCGCTCGAGGCCTCGACGGCTCGGGCAATCGCGAGCGTCAGCTTCTCCAGCGCCTTGCGCCGAAGCGTGTCGCGCCCTGCGGTGCGACCGCCGGCTTGCGCAGATAGAGGAGCGGGGCTTGCCATATTTGTCCTTCCTGTCTCCAATATAGGGTTCGCGACAAAAAAGACAAGATTGCGAGACGCCAGCTATGGCGTCTGGTGAGATTTCTGCTATAGTCGTTTGCCGAGGATTTCGCGATGAATGCGGCAGTCGATACGCAACTGAATAACCCCGCGTCGCCACGGTCGAGACCAGCCGATTGGCTCTGGCGTCCGTGGTACGCGAAGCTTTGGTGGGCCGCGATCCCGGTCTGGTGGTCAGGCATGGCCCTATCCGCGAAGCTCGATGCGCTGGCGTCCTTCTATGACAGCGCCGCTGCGGGCTTTCTCAACCTCCTGTTCTTCCCGATGACAGCCCTCATGGTGCTAGGTGTCGGCTATGTGCGGCACTGGCTGACGAGCCTTCCGAACGCGGGCGACGGTGCTCCTCTGTCGGAGGATGCGGCAGCCAGGGTGGCTGATTTGTGGGAACAACACGAACGGGGCATGGAGGATATTCATGCGACGACTGACATCCACGACCCAAGGTCGGGTGGCCTGTATATCGGCAATCCGTCGAGCCTCCAGCATCCCAACCGACTTTTCCGACACTAGCGCTTTTTGAAACTGCTATCGCCATCACCGGCGCTACCATCAACATCCGTCGAGAAACTTCCGCTTTTCAGCACGGAGTTCTGTTCGACCGAAGTCAACGGACCCGTAATGTCGAACGTCGCGCGCCCAGAATCGGCATCCTGGAGGTAACGATTGCGCATGCCATCAGGGCCAAGGATGCGGTCCGAGAGTTCTCTAGAGAAGGCTGCCGCTGGATCGCTGGATCGGGCGGCAGCCCGTTCGGCTGCGGCAATCGCTTCGCGCACGTCATAGTTGACGATATCCAAGGACGATTGCGCCGTCTCGTTGCTAATCCCAACATCGCGACTATCATAGCCCAGACTGGCACCCACGCGTCCTGATGTTGACGTGGACTTCTGAGGCGCCTGTCCTCGGCCGGCTTGCGGGTCTTTGTCCACGGGCTGTCCGCGACCTCCTACCGCCTCCGATTCATCGACGCCAACAGCGCCTCCGATCTGGCCGCCAACATTTGTTCCCATCGTGACCTGATCCTGCGCGGAACGCGACAGCCCGCGCTGCCACCCAGTCTGCGCGATGATCGCCTGGACGTCGCGGGTCAGCGTGTCCGCGACCTGCGGGTTGAGACGCCAATTGCCCTGCCGATCCATCTCGAACCCGCCCCGGAGCCAGTTCTGCATCATCGCCTGTCCCTGCTCGCCACTGCTGAGGAAATGTTCGATCGTATCCGGGCCGGCTTGCTTGCCCGCCTCAAAGCGCGTGCTGGTGTCGTTGCGGGCCGACTGCTGGAATCCGACCGAACTCGACACGAGGACATCATTGTCGGCGAACGAAAAGCGGGCACGGCCGCCATTGGCGATCGCTCCGAGCTGGCTCTCATTGATGAGGCCGCCGCGCCACATCTGAGCCGCTGCCTCAGGCGTTAGATTGAGGCTCAGGTCGCCATTCTGCGCCATGGCAATCTGCCGCTTCGACATCTGCACGCCATGTTCGCCAAGCAATTGCTGCATGCGCGTGAGGCGCTCATTCTCGACGATGCGGGTCAGCCGCTCGTTACGCGCGCGATCGGCGATACCTGCCGCGCCGCCTTCGGCCATGTCGACCTGATTGCCGGCACTTTGCGACAAAGTACGAATGAAGCTGTCAAGGTGCGCCGCCTGCCGAACCGACATGCCCGCCGCGGCCGCGCCTTCGGCAAAGCCGGCATTGTCGGCCTGTCGCCGTTGTTCGCCGATCCGCGCCGCCGAACGGGTGCCGTCGTGCCCGACCTCGCGTTGGGCATCGAGCTTGCCCGAGCGCTCCGCGAAATCGTAGCCCGCGGCCTCGCGCGTGCGCCCATAGACGCTGGTGCCCTCGCGCGCCGCCTCGGCCGTCGCGCCGTCTGCGGTCCCGACCTGCACGGCGGCGTTATAGGTTTCCAGCGCCCGCATCACCTGCGCCTCGTTACGGCCGGTTGCGCGGGAGAGTTGGGTGATGGCGGAGGAACGGGCTTCGCCCGAGAGAGCGTTGATGAAGGCGATTCGGCGCGAGGTTTCCTGGACGGAGAGGCCGAGCATGGAGGCGGCATTGCGCTGGCCTTCGTTGCTGCCTGTCCGGTACGCCTGCTCGGTCGCGACGTTGCGCCGCTCGATCGGAGCTACATTATCGCCTGCGAAATCGCGCCGGCCTTCCATCGCACCAACCTGGACCTGCGCAGCCGTCAGATCGTTGCGGAGCATCTGCTCCTGATCGAATGTGTTGGCGATCAGCTTGGCGAAGGTGGGATCGGCCGACGCCTGCGCGATCACGGTCGAGGCTTTGAGGGCCGCATCCTTCTGGTCATAGCCATTGCGTTCGAAATGCCGCTGCGCGCCTGACAGCATCATGTCGTAGGCGCGGGTATCGCCGAAAGCCTTCCATTGAACCATCCGCTGCGCGAAGGCAGCAAAGGAACTTTCGCCCGCCTGGCCCTCGCCGAAATAGCCCGTGCCGAGCGAGCGCAGCGCATCCTTCTCCGCAAAGTTATGGATCGCCGACGTCGTCGCATTGTCGCGCACCGCGCGGGCGGTCGCCGGATCCGTCAGGTCGCGGCCAGTGAGTGCCGGCGACAGGCCGCCCAGCTCGCGCGCGGAATCGAGACCGCCCATGCCGAAGGCCGCCGTTCCGTTCGCTCCGCCGCCATGCTCCGCCAATACCCCGCTCGCCGCGCCGAACGCCCTGTTCGCGCCGAAGGTCGAGCGCTCTCCGAAGTCCCCAAAGTTCGAAGCGACACCGTGCCGCGACATGGTGCCTGCCGCCGCCGCCTGCGCCTCGAGTGCGCCGGCATAGCCTTCGCTGGTCGTGAGCGGCGCCGCAGCGGCTGTACCCTGGCCCTGGACGCCGAGCGCGCCGCCGGTGAACGATGTGAAGACATTGCCCGAGAAACGAAACACGGTGAAGACGAATGCCCCGGCGAGCCCCGCAGCGGCCGTGCGGAACGACCCGAAGATCGCGAGCGCTTTCATCGCCGACGAAGGTGCGAGCATCCAGGCATTGGCCGCGACATGGTTCGAGCGCATCTCGGCCAGCACGTCCGTCGCGCGGCCCAAGGTCAGCTGATAGATGCCGGCGTCGATCACGCCCCAGAGCGCCACGAATACGAACAGGCCGAGCGCAAAGCTTGCAACGCGCAGGCTGATGGGCGTCAGGATGAACAAGAGCGCGATCGGCATCATGAACAGCATGATCCCGAACACCGTAGCCCGGATCGTCGGCATCCATTCATTGGCCGTCGACATGGT
The DNA here is from genome assembly GCA_018240865.1 of Pseudomonadota bacterium. Classification (GTDB taxonomy): domain Bacteria; phylum Pseudomonadota; class Alphaproteobacteria; order Sphingomonadales; family Sphingomonadaceae; genus Sphingomonas_B. The sequence continues at coordinate 95,779 of JAFEEY010000031.1, forward strand.
GGCAAGGCCGGAGGAGACGACGGCCCGATTGGCCATGACGCGCGCGGCGGTGGCCGGGCTGTCCTCGAACAGCACATCGCCCACCGTGCTGCCGAGCATGACGTTGGTTAGGAACTGCTGAAGCGACTGGGGCGTGTCCATCATCATCTGTCCCAGCTCGCCGATGTTCGAGCGACAGCGCTGAAGCTGGGCGGCGTTGGCGATGTCGTAGCCAGTGCGGGTGCAGACCTGCGCGACATAATTGTCGAACAGGCCGGGCTCGGAAAGCCGTGTCGAGATATGCTCCCAGGCCTGCGCGCAGCTCATCGTGGTGCCGCTCTTGTCGGTCGCGGTGAACACCGTGCTGAAGGTGGCCGGCCCCGCCATCCCGGCAAAGGCGGCGGGCAGGTCGGTGGCGGTACGGAACAGCATGTCGTCGTCGACGCCGTAAGCAGGCGAAACTCGCGCCACGGGGTAGCATTGCCGGACATAGTCCTTGATCGTGGCGTCGAGGAAGGTGTCGGTCATCGGGCCACGCGGGGAAGCGGCATTGAGGAACAGGTCGAACGAGTGCCCGCCTGCGCCGAACTCGAGCTTGGCATGGGGGTCGGTGGTGTTGTCGTCGATCACCTCGGCGAGCGCGCGCTCCATCATGTTGGTGACACCCGCGACCAGCACGATCAGATTGGGGACATCGCCCACCGGCTGATAGGCGTTCCGAACGCGATCATAGACGTGGACTGTGCCGGTGGTCGCGACCATGCCGATGAACAGGCCGACGCCGATCAGCATCTGGAACCCGAATCCGACCAGCCCCATGCCCGAGCCGCGGATGCTGGCCAACAATACGCCAAGCCCGATGCCAACCACCGCGACGATCAGCACCAGCGTCTCGTAACGCGGATCGCCGAAGATCATGGCCACCAACCGAAACGCATCGACGGTCTCGGCGAAACCATCATAGGTGTGAAAGCTGGTGTCGATCGCCCAGGCCGGGGTTGCGATCAGGGCGACAGCGAGTGCGAGCAGCGAGCGGAGCAGATGCCGCATGTTGGTCCTCCCGCTCAGCGATTACGGTTCGCGGCGGCGCCGGCGGCGTCGCGCGCATCGCGGTCGCGCTGGCGGACCACGCCCGCATAGTTGGCGGAGAGGTTTGCGGCTTCAAGCGCGGCCATATAGGACTGACGCATCTGCGCGCGCTGGCGCAGCACGTCATCACGCAGGCCGCTCAGCTGCTCGATCCCCTTGGTCAGAATGCGCGTTTGGCAGGCCTTGGCGTTGCCGGCATCGCCCGCACCGGCGGCCGCAGCACCGCGCTCGGCGTTCGACACGGCGAAGTCGATGCTGCGCGTGAGGTCGTTCAGCATCTGATAGGCCAGCGTCAGCGCGACCAGCTCGTCGGTGTCGCCGATCACGCTGTCGACCACGCCTTGCCGCACACCCCATTCGAGAAGCCGGTAAACGGGCAGCGTGCGGACGCTGCCGACGAACTGCTTTTCTTCCGGCGTCAGCGCGACGCGCGTGCGGATCTTGACGGCGATCGATTCCATCCGTCCACGCGCGAGGATCAGGGCGCCCTTGCCGCTGCCGTCCACCGAGCAGTCGGCCGAGGTCGGCGGTACAGCGATGGCCCGGGTCTGGACCTTGCCGCTCAGGAAATCGTCGACGCTTTCGGTATCCTGACGTGGACAGGCCGGGACCGCCGAGAAGAGCGGCGCCTTGTCGGTTGCATCCCAACGCATATAGACGTCCCCAACGCGGGCGCGCATGACGCCTGCCCATTCGGATGCCCCCACCCGGGCAGCGGCGTGAGCCAGCAGCGACCCGGTCTTGAAAATCTCGGTCACCTCGGCAGGGCAGTTCTCCAGCGCATCCTTCAGGTCCTCGGTCGGATTGCCCTGGTTGGCCTGGAGCTTCTCCCGGCTCTGCTGATAGCTCTTGGCGAAGCCTTCGCGCACCGACTTGTAGCCGGTCATCTCCTCGATGATGCCCGACATATTGTCGTCACCCTTCGCAATCTGGACCATGCGGTTGGCGAGGCGACAATCGTTGACCTGGATGCTGTTCAGAAAGTTGGTCGCGGCCTCCATCTTCGAGATGATGTTGCCCATCTTCTCATCGAGCGTTTCGAGGAGATACTGGAACGCAACAGCCGGCGCGGCCTGGAGGATGCTTTCGAGCTTCTGGACGAGATAATCCGGATCGAGGAACGACATGCCGCCAAGGAACATGTCGATACCGCCGCAGCCCGCACGGATTTTGGGTAGGGTCACGCTCATCAGATAGTCGTTGTGGACGTCGACCCGGCCCGACATGCCGCCCGCCGTGATGTAGCCCCGGGTCTGGTCCTCGAAGCTGCCCGGAGACGTGTAGGTCACATTGTCGAACCAGCTCTCCGCCCAGCTCTGCGCGGAAGCGGGCGTGACGAAGGTGCAAAGGCCAAGCAACGGCAAGGCGAGCAGGGTCAGGCGGTGGCGCGGGGTAGCCATGGCGGGCAACTTTCATTGGATAGGGCGAGAATCTGGTTCCCCATGTCAGTCCTGCGCCCGGTTGGTGGAGGAACGGGGCGACGCGCCCACGATCCCGGTGAACTTCGACATGCCGCGGACGCCGACCGCCGGCTTCACCCCGGTCAGCATCTTGGCCGCGAGATAGAGGTTCCGCGCCACGTTGGTCCCATGGTCGGTGCCGATGGCAACGGGAATGACGCGGTTGGCATCCGATACTGGACGCACCCACGCGACCGGGTGGCCAACCCAAGGCAGGCCAAGCCGTCCGGATCGCAGCATTGCTTCCTGACCGCTGATCGTGCGGACCTTCCAGCCATAGCGGTGGCCGAGCGCGCAGAGCCTTGCCCAGAGATCGGCGCAAGGAACACAGCCCGGCGCGGTGCTCATCTCGACGATGAAGGCCGGTCCCTGGCCTTTCATTGTCTCTGCGAAATCGGGCGGCCAATTGCGTGTTACCGGCACGCGGGCTAGCCACGCGCGCATTTCGGCTTGGGTTGCGACAGGGTGGATCGCCGCACGCATTGCCTGCTCTCGGGTAACGGGCTGTGCCGACGCCGATGCAATGCCCGCGAGCGGGCCGAACAATATCCAGACCACGTGGCGCTTCATCGCCGCGGTTCCAGGCTCGCGCCGACGAGATCGCCGCCCAATGCGCGCGGATCCGTCGCTGAAACCGGGCCATTGGCGAGCGCGTCGAAGAACCCGTCTTCCTCGCCCGCGCCGGTCATGAACTGTTCGGGACGAATATCGCCCGAGAGCAGGCGCACGCCCTGATATGTCATCTGGATGAGATTGGGATAGGCCTCGACCCCGCTCGCGATCACCATGCGCTGCTGGCTGTCCCGGCGGATGAGCATAGTGGTTGGCGTGATTTCGATCCCGAACCGCTGCGCCATCTCAGGCCGACGATCGATATCCATCAGCGTAACTTGCCAGCCCATCTCCTCCTGGAAGCGCTGGACGATGGGCCACTGGACCCGGCAATAGCCGCAGGTCGAGCGCGAGAACATGACGAGGGCAAATTCGTTCGCGCGGCTGCGCAGATACTGACGACGGACCTGATCTTTTTGCGCGGACAACTGGTCGCGCGCCTCGCCGACCATCGGATTGGCGGATTTCGCGTTGAGTTCGGGGTGCTGGAGCATCGCAATCTGCGTCACGCCGGCAAAGGCGCGCGCCTTCCTGCGTGCGAAATCCTGCAACCGCCAGAAATCCGCCACCGCATCGACCGTCAGCACGGTCGCGGCATAGTCGCGCTGTTGTTCGATGAGCTTGCGGATCTTGGGGGGCGTCCAGGTCGCTAACTCGGCCATCGGCGGGATGACCGGCTTCGCCAGCGCGTCGGGATCGGCAACTTCTTCTAAGGGTTTGGGCGGTGCCTGATACCACCAATAGCCCGTCCGCGCGTCGCCGGGCCCTTGCGCGAGGACGGAGGGAGCGGATAGCGTCATCGCCGCGGCCAACGCGATCCGGGCGGCGGTCACAGCAGCTTCTCCATGCGCCGGAGCCGCTCGATCTCCATCGGGCCGTAATAGCGGCTGTCGAACCCGCTCGCATGGGTAGAGCCGACGTAAATCGTCCCCGGCAGGATCAGGCCATTGTCGGGTCGCCAATGATCGAGGCGCTGACCGTTATGGCCGAACGGCTTGCTGACGCCGAGCAGCCTGCCATCGCAATAATACCAGCCGTCCCATTCGCCATAGGTCATGGACGGCTTCTCGATCATTGAGATCCGGTCACCCGGAAAGCAGAGGGCATATTTGGTGACGGCGACCGGCTTCGGCCCGGCGAGCGGATGCGACAAGGTGAACGAGACAAGGTCGTTTCGGCCGATCGGCCCCGGCGCCTCGCGGACGAGCCAGGCATCGATCGACGGGCTCATCACGATCGTGGCCTGCGGGATCGCCCACCAGGTCAGGAGGCCGATCGGAAGAACGATCCCGAACGCCTTCCAAAGCTGCTTTGGCCGCGGGGGCTGCCCGAGACCCGAAGCGCCGAGCGCCACCGCGGCTTTCAGCGGCAAGCCTGCGAGTTCGGCCCAAACGCCTTTAGCGGCCCTGTAGGCGAGCTTGAGCATCGCTGACCTCCTTCCTGCCGCCAAGGCGGGCATATTCTTCGAGCAGTCCGGACAGCGCCGCGTCGCCATAGACGACATGGGCAGCGCGCGGACTCTCGTCCTCGCGTTCGCAATAGGGCAGTGCCGGATCACCAGGGATCATGGCCAGCGCCGGGACTTGGGCGACACCATGCTGGCGGAAGATCAGCGGATCGACGATCAGCTGCACGTCCCGCATCGCGCAGGCCGGTCCCTCGCAGCCCGGATCGCGCCGCAAAATCTCGGCCGAGAGCTTTGCCATCGGCGCGACCTTGGTGAGGCCGCCCGGCATTCCCCGGAAGGCGAGTATGCCGCGCGCCTTTTCGAGCTGGGCGGCATAAGTCCTGAGCGTCGTCACCGGCATCGACGAGGACACGAACAGAACGGGCACCCAACCTTTGGCCCCCGGCGGGGCCGCGACACCCGCGACCGCTGCGATGTCCGGCGCTTCGAGGCCGAGGGCTTGTCCCAGCCGGCGCGCCATCACTTCACGTTCGGCGGCCATCGTCTGTTTGCCCTTGTCGAGCGCGGCCCGCGCGCGCGCATCCATCGCCGGTGACGGTGCGCGGCCCCGCAGACCCTCGAAAGCGCGGCGGCGGGTCTCCGCCGAAGGCGTGGGCAGCGAGGTTGGACCGCGCGCTTCCGCGTCCTTCTTTCGCGCGGTAGCGGCGCGTTCGAGCCGGTCGAGCGCAGCATCGCCTTCAGCGACGGCTCGAGCGCTAATATTGTCCTGGCGCGGCGTATCTTGCGCGAGAGCGGAGGCGGACAGGATGACAGATCCTGCCAGCACCAGCGAGGCGCGCGCGCTACTGCCCGATGACCCGCATATAGGCATCGATCTTGTCCTTCATGTCGATCTGGATGTCGGCCTGGGCGCGGGCCTCGATCTCGGAATAATATTCGGAAAGGTCCATCCTGGAGAAATCCAGCGCCTGGAACTCCTCCGGCGTGAATCCGCGGCAATAGGGCTGCTTTGGCGTACCCCACCCGACGCCGTTGAAGCTCTTGAGCTGGGGACGGCCCTGTTGCTGGATGATGCGGCCGAGCTTGGTGTTGAAGCAGCAATGGCCCTTCGATTTTTGCACGCAGATGCCGAGAATCTTCGAGCTGCAATAGGTGCCGACTTCGTGACACATGCCCGATCCTCTGAGCATGCCCACTTCCATGTCCTGCTGGTCACAACCCGAGAGGAGAAAATCCATCATGAAGTTGATCGCGAGACTGATCGCGATCGAGGTTGGATCGATGCCGACGATGAGCGCATTGGCGCCTGACGTCGCGGCCTGGCCTGCAGTCGCGCCAGCCTTAAAAGCGGTGTAGGCGGCCTTCATGCCGGTGAACACGCCCTTGGCGACCGCGATCTTCGTGCCAACCGATGAAATCGATCCGCCCATGCCATCCTTGACGATCTTGCCTTTGTCCTTGCAGCAGTTCGAGAAGGTGGTTCTGAGGCCCGCCGGGCGACACCGCGCCGCGCGGCCTGCGAATATCTCGATATTGCCGAGGCAATTGCCTTCGGCATCCACCTCGCCATCGGCAGGCGCGCCGGGATCGTCGACGACCGGGTCATCCTCGATGCCGGCGCCGCTGCTGTCGGTACAGGCATTTGGCGAGCATATTGGTGTGCCTCCACCGGCAGGCGCGAGACATGGATGCTGCGATCCCAGCGGACAGCTATACTGACCCACTGCATCGGCGACGCACGTCGCCTGCTGGATCGGACAGAGCCAGGCGCCCGCTGCCGTGCCCACGCAGCTCGCGACTTCGCCGGGATCACCGGCGTCGCCATTTCCATCGAGATCGACCGCGCAGACCGGTTTCTGCGCTTGCGCCGGGCTGAACTGCGCGGTGAGCGCAAGCCCGCAAAGGGCGAGTGCGATGAGCGCCACTCGCAATGGCCAGAGGAGCGGGCGCCAGATCATCGCGCTTCACCGGTGCAGACAAGATCGGCCCCACCGAGGCGGACTGTCTGCATCATCACCACCGCTTCGGGAAAATCGTCGAGACAGCCGCAGGCCGAGACGATCTCTTCGCCGGGGCCTGCTGGACAAACATCGCTGCCGCCGCCAGTCGTGCAGGCGTGATAGAAGGTGTCCCAGCCGGTGGGCGCATTCTGTTTGGAGCCGACGACACCGTCCACTGCCACCCCGTCATTGGCCTTGGGCGCGCGCGTCTTGCAGACGGGCTCGCAGGCCGGGACCGAGCCGCGCTCGGGAAGCGCGAAAGGACGCGACGACAGGTCATATCCGCCGTCGGCGGTCTTCACCCGGTCCGCGAGCAGGGTTTCGGTCGAATGATCGATGATATAGGCGCCACGGCTAAGATCGGGCCGGGGTATCGCGCCGGTATCGATCGCACAGCGGTAGCTCCGTTCGCGCCGGAAGAAGTCGCGCGCGAGCTGCAAGGTGCAGGCGCCCGAGCCGAACTGTCGAACCTGCGGCAGGGGTCTGAGTCCGGTCGCAACGCCGCCTCTGAAGGTCTGCACGCCGTCCACGGTCTCGCTGTCGAGGCGGCACGCGGGATCACCGGCATAGCCCGAGCAGAGATCGACCAGCCGTTCTCCGACCTCGCAGGCCGTATCGGCCTTGATCTCGACAATGACATAGCCCCAGCGGCCGCCACCGCCGCCGCGTACCCGCGCCGACACCGTGGTCGCACCTGCCTTCATCCGCGCGGTGACGTCGATGGGGTTGTGGTTATACCATGCACTGCCGCTGATCCGGCAGTCGCCCGACGGGATGCCGTCGTCCATCCACACGCGCTTGCCCGCATAGCCGACCGCGACGTTGTTGACCCGCGCCTGCACCCAGTCTTCGGCGCCCATCTCGACGATGCGGGCAGAGACGATGCGATCGGGCGCAATGGGCGTGAAGATCGCGGAATAGACCGGCGGATTGCTGCCACAGGCGCCGTCGCCGCGAATCTGATAGCGGCGACATCCCTCGCCGCAGCTCCAACTCGACGTGATCGCGCCGCTAGCCGAGACGATGTCGTCGAACTGCCACGGCTTGATACTGATCTCGCGATCGATCGCGCAGGAGCGAAGCTGGCCGACCGTCCCGACACCGGCGGGCGAACCTTTGAGCGCCTGGAAGATGCTGTTCGAAGCCGCCGCGCTCGCCGCGTCGCCATGGATGGTGGCCGGACTGGCGCGATAGGCGGTCTGGGGTAGCGACGGATTGGGTGTGCAGGCCGTGCTTTGCGCGCCGGTATAACGGATCACCGGCCCGTCGATCACCGCCTGCGCGACTCCGACGCGCGGATCGGCAGTGGTGAGCGCACCGATCACGCCGCCGCCAAGATCCTTCAGAACCGAGGCCATATTGCCCCAGACGAGATTCGAGCCGCAGCTGTTGTTGACGCAATAGCAACCCGCGAGATCGGTGAGGGCAACTTCGGCAAGCTTGAGGTCGCCGCCCGGTGCGACATCCCACCGGAAACTCTTGCACTGGTTCCAGGTGCCGGGCTGGCAGGAGACCACGCCATTGGCGCAGATGCCCGAAACCGGCATCGGCAGCGTCAATGTCTGGTCGACCGCGCCGTCGAGATCCTTGTCCCGCGATATGCGCAGGGTGCCGATATCGCCGGTCGATGCCGGTTGCGCGATCAGCTCGAGCAGGGTCGCCGTCTTCTGACAGGTGATATTGGGATTGAAGGTCTTGCTATTGTCGACAGTCGAGATCGATTGGCCGGAAAGGCCCGGTGTCAGATAATTCTCCTGGATCGCATCGCTATTGGATGTTTTCGCCCGCGAGGCCTCGGCGGCAGCGCGAGCGCGCTCTTCCACGGTCTGCCCGGATGATGGCGTGGGCAGCAGGGCGGTCGCCGCCACAAGGAGGAGGCAATGCCGCTTCATGGCTGCCTCGCTTTCATGGAGCGCGAGCCCTTAGCGAAGCGCAGCACGTCTGCCGCCCGGAACGCACCGGAACCGGGAGAGAATATCTTATAGACGGCCTGACCTTCGAAGGTGGTCAGCGCGGCCGCCACCGCAGGCGCGGCAAGAGGGGGGCTTGCCTGCCGCGATGGGGGGCTTTCGGCCGCGCTGACCGGGGGCGGATCGGCGGCGGAGAGGAACACCGCCGATCCTTCCGCACGCCCGTCCACGGTAGGGAGCGTTCCGTGACGAGCGGGACAACCGCCCGTGCCGCGCGTGCGGGATGGAGGAAGCGATCGGGTCATGGCGCGGAAATCCCCGCACAGCAGATCGCCTTTTCGAAGAGCATGAACTGGGCGTTGTCTTTCCCCGGCGCATGTTTGCCTGAGGTCCAGAGCGCGCCGGGACGGCCGATGTTGACGCACTTGCCGCCCTTGACTGGTTCCATCAGCTGGAGCTTGTATCGGCTCTTGGTCCAGATCGGCTGCGGCTTGAACGAGCAGCCGTCTTCGGAATGGATGGTGAGCGCACCGAGCCGCCCCATCATGAAGGTGCCGCGCGCAGCGAGTCCGGCCCAGGCTTCGACCCGGTCGCCCATGTGAATGTCGCCGGCGACCGGATAGGTCGATCCCCAGCTTCCCATGCACCAGAACAAGGGGTCGATGGTCTTGCCCGCGGCGGCCGCAGCGCTGTCCGCCATGCAGGCGAGACCAGCGGCGGGATTGCCGAAGAGAATGCCCTCGGGCTGGATGATCGCCCCCAAAGTCCCTGACTGCCAGGTCGGCAGCACTTCGGTGATCATCGCGACGTCGAAGCCGTCATCATCGAGGCACGGCAGGTCGGTGAACATGTCGAGCATCTTCCAGACCGGCGCGACATAATAGTGCATCTGCGCGAACAGCTTGGTGGCGTTGGTGCCGTCGGAGATCGACGACTGGCTGCCCTGCAGCTTGCCGCCGGTCGGCATGAGATCGACGCCGAGCGCCATCATGCAGCCTGGCTCGGTCACGACGTCGACCATCCGGTTCGGACTCCAGAACGATACTTTCACCCCAAACCAGAAGGTCGCACCCTTGCGGCAGGCGCATAGCGGTTTAGAGGCCGACTGCGCGTCGAGCGCCTTGTCGAGTTTGTCATATGAACCGATGCGGACGCCGCCGATGGTGATCGGGAAGATGCAATTCCAGCGCACCTTGGTGATCGGATTGAACACGGTGTCCGCAGGGCATTTGGAAGCATGTGCAGGCGTCGCGGGCGCGATGAACGACAGCAAGGCCGCGGCGGCGCCGGCCCGCAGGATGGAGGCCAGCCGGGTCATTGGCCGCGCCCCATTCTGGCCGACAAGCTGACTTCGGTGAGTTCGAGCTTCTGCCCGACCTGGCGGACGATGACCGGCGCGACGGTAAGGCCGAGCCGTTCCTTCACCCGCTCCTCGAGCATGAACAATGCGCGGCCGTGCCGTTCGCCGAGCGATAGCGCATCGTCTCCTGGACCGCTGCCGCCCGTCAGGATGATCCAGTCGGTGAGCGCCGCCGTCTTCAAGGCCCAACCGAGATCGCGTGGATGCACGACCACCAGCTTCTGCGGCAGCGATACATAGGTCAGCGGGTTGAAGGTGAATCCCTTGGGATAGAGCAGCTTGCCGTCCGGAAGGCGGATCTCGGTGTCGAGCGTGTAGAAAGGCACGACATGACGGACGCGATCCTCATGCGTAGCGCCGAGGGTCGCGCCCTTGAGCGCGCTCCAACCCGAACGCGGCCCGAATTTCTCGCTCATGTTCGGCGGCTGTCGCGCCGCGCGTGCCTCGATCTCGGACATGGCGTCGGGTTCTGCGATCGGCCAAGTGCGCCCGATAGTCGAGGAATCGGCGCGGGCGGTGGTTGCGATCAGCACCGATCCGGCGACGAACCCTGCGATGGTCGCGGACTGGCAGGCGATGGCCGGCCAACCTCTACAGTTTCGCTTATCGGCCACGGCGACGCTCCCTCCATGGAACGGGTGGCGTGGAGCTTTCGCCGCGGACCGCGCAGACGAGCGCCGGGAGGCCAAGCAAAAGGGTCAGCCAGATAAGCGCCTGGTTGCCGCCGAGGTCCGGGGCCGACCACAGCACCAGCCCTGACTGCACGATCAGCAGCAGATGCGTGCCGACCAGCAGACGGATCGACGACGGACAGGGCGAGGCGGAGAAGATGCCGTTCATCGCCATCTCCGTGCTCGCCGTTCGGCCACCCAGTGCGGGAATTGATCGACGATGCGCGCGATGACGAGCGCCAGCGGGGCGCCGGCAAGTCCGGCGCATGCGATCAGGCCGGCTATAAGCGGTGCGGGCACCACTTTGTCGATCTCGCACCAGGCGAAGCCCACATAGGCCAAGGCGGGAATTACCGGCCCGATGAATACAAGAAGGCGCCAGCGCCGCCGCCAGCGCGCGCGTACACGGCCCAGCGTTGTGAGATACCCATCACGGACAGAGGCGAGCAAGACGATCCGATCGCCCAATTCCGACTGGCAACGCTCCATATAGGCGTCGAGCGTCTCATCGGGCTTGCGCTCGACAATGGCCAGGCTTTCGCCGCTACCGGGGTACATGAAGTCGTGGAGCGTCTTTTCCATCATCTTGTCCTCCGGAGGCGAGCAAGCAGGCGGCCCGCGGCACCGGTCAGGCCGATCAGAACCAGTCCCGTGAGGAAGCAGCCGGCTCCCACGATCGCCGCGCTTCGCAGGACGAGGGCGGTCGGCTGGCCGAGAACCGCGCCGGCGGTGAGCACCAGCGACGCGATCATCACCGATTCGATGATGACGAGGCGAAATCGCCAGCGCAGCGCGTCCGCTTCGGCGCGCGCTGCCACCCGCGCCTCGATCATCCGTTCCAGATCGGCATCGGCATTTTTGATGAACCCCAGCGGCAGCTGGTCGCGGGATACGCGACGGCGGCTCATGACCGCGCACTCCGCCTGGATGTGACGGGACTATCCGCTGGCTCGGCGTTGCCGCGTATCTCGGCGGGATCGACGCCCGCGAGATCGCACACGGCTTCGAGCGGCGAACGGCCCGAGCGCACCAGCGCTTCGAAGGCCGCGACGTCCTCGGGCGCCGACGTGTTGATCCAGTAGCTGAACGGATCGACGACGAGCCGGGCGATCCCGAGTCCGAGCGGGCTGTCGATGAAGACCTCGCTATAGTTCGGCTTGTTGTTGCGGACCGATTTCAGGAGGTCGAGGACGAACCCGGAATAATCGAGGATCTTGTTCTCGACCGCCTTGTCGTACGTCGATCCCTGCAAGAGGAAGCGCGTGGCGGCATTTTCGAGGATCACCTGGCCAGTACCGCCGAACAACAGCAGGTCGTTCATGCTCTGGAGAATGATGCCAAAGCTGCCGCGATATTTGCGCGCGCGGCGATAGCCCTGGCTGATCGCTTCGGCGAGGCGCGACAAATCCTGGCCCTCGTGGCGGGTCATGAACTGCGCAGCCTCGTCGCAAAGCACGAACCGGGGGCGATCGCGGGCCGACAAATAGAGTTCCTGCGTCACCGCGTTGATCACGACCATGATCACGACATTGAACAGGTCGGGCATGGCCTTCAGGCGCTCGAGTTCCAGCACCACGAATTCGTCGTTCGAAATATCGAAGGTGCTGGGTCCGTTGAAATAATGCCCGTAGGCACCGTCCGACCCGAAATCGCGGAGGTTGAACGCCAGTTCACGAGCGACGGGAATGAGGTGCTCCACCCGGTCCAGATCGGATACGGTATTGGCGGGATAGACGCCCAGCCATTCGCGCACCGCGTCGATCCCCGCTTCAGCGCGGCCGCTCTCGATCGCCCATTGCACGGCGGACTTGAGCAGATTCCATTCCGAAGTGCTGACCGGTTTGCGGGTCGCCGCGTTCGCCATCTCGGCAACGATCGACACCGCCATGGTGATCGCGGACTCGCGATCGTCGCCATCGACGGCGAGGCCCAGGTCGAAGGGATTGAGGACGAGATGCTCTTCGCCGAGATCGATGTAACGACCAGAACAAAGCGAGCAGAGTTTGCGATAGCTCCCGCCAATATCGATGATGCGGATCAGTGCGTTCTGCGCGAAATATTGCTGGCAGAGGTTGTTGAGCAGGAAGCTCTTTCCCGCGCCACTCTCGGCCGATACGATGAAGTTATAATTGTTGATGCGCGGATCGAAGAGATCGAGCGTGATGAGCTGCCCTTTGCGGCCCGTATAGAGCAGGGCAGGGCGCCCGCCGCCCCGGAAATCGGTTTGGATCGGCGACATCAGCACCGCGGCGCGGACCGGCACGCGAAAATCGCGCTGGAGCATGCGGATCGTCCGGCGCTCGGGATAGAGACCGAAGGGCATGCTGGCCGCGAGCAGGACGGGCAAGAGGTAGCTTTCCTCCTGGACCATCCAGGGCAGTGGCTCCGATTCCCAGAGACGCTTGGCGCGCGCCGCCATCTCGCGCGCCTGGTGACGGTCGCGCCCGAACACCCAGAGGGTCGGGATCACCGAGACGAACCGGCTGTTGCCGACCTCGTCCAATATCCAGGAAATCTCCTCGATCTGCTTGCCGACCTCGACCGCGAAGCTGCCCGCCGCTTTTTGCGCCGACAGGATCTGCGCGCGCTTGTGGATTTCGAACTGCGAATGGTCGAACAGCACGTTCAAGGTGAACAGGAACGGCCCGCCGATCTGGTCGCTGTCCTCGGCGCTGCCGCGCATGCCGCCGGTCAGGCGATTGGCGCGCTCGGCGGTGATTCGGCGCGGCGGCGACTTGGGCGTCAGGCAGCGCGCCACCTGATCGCCGAGGAACACCTCCGGCCCATCGAAGCGCAACGCCGGTCCCGCGTCGATGATCTGCCGCCGCAGCAGCACATCGGCGGTTTGGGAGAAGACGCCCGGTGCGGAGGCATGGACGCCGTTGAAGATACGCCGATAGAAGGCGACGATCTCGCTCGCCGCCATCGGACGGATGCCGAGCTTGGAGAGTTGTTCCTCGATCTGGCGACGAAGATCGCTATCCATCGGCGCCCGGGTCTTGACCGAGAGAAAGGTGCGAAAGTCGCGGATCGGGATGCCATGCAGCGCTTTCAAACCCGAGGAGCCGCCCCGAAGATAGTCGAAGGTCCGCCGCGCAGACGCCTGGATCAGTGGATCGGGCCGCGTTTTCAAGTCGAGGAAGGCATCGAGCGCGTCTTCGACCAGCGGGTCCGCGAAGCTCTGAAGCTGAAGGATCGTCCCTTCCGGGAAATTGACGTTGAGCAGGCCGAGCAGCGCCTCATGGACGTGGGCGAACATATAGGCCGCGGGGATCAACTCCCACGCATAGCCCCAACCGTCATCGATGGTGAGGAAGGCTTGTTCCTCCTCAACCCAGGCGGCGAGCGGCAGGAAATCGGAATAGCTGTCGCGCTCCACGCTGCGGCGCAGCCGCGAGAGCGTCATTCCCGATTGATAGGCGGTCATGGCCGGGGCTCCGCATCATCGGCGCGATCCTTGACCTGTTCGAGTACGTTCGCGCGGGCTGCCGGCGACACGGGCGCGACCAGATAATCGCCCACCACCCATTGCGGACGCTCGACCAGCGAATAGACGTAGCGGGGCATATAGAGCCGGTCGGGCCGCTGCCGATCGGCATAAGGCAGAATCAGCGTGCGCACCGTGCGCGGGGGTTTCAGCATCGGGGTGACCGGCTGCTCGATCAGGCCTTGCATTTCGCGATAGACGCTATCGCGATAGCCTTCGAACGCGCCCGATGCAGCCTTGCCGGAGCCGCGCGCGGGCTTGCCGTCCTTCAGGAGCTTCTTGTCCCTGGTGACCGCAGGATCGGACTTCGACGCCACGCCCGCCACCGCGTCGGCATAAGCCTTGTCGGGGTGGATGCACTGGCCATGATCGTCATTTTTGCAGGAGAATTTCTCTGAATATGGCGACATCACCGATCCAAGCGTTGCGCAGCCGGCGAGAGCGCCGAGCGTGGGTAGAGCAAGGATCAGCGTGGCAGTCCGGATTGCGCGGACTCGGCGACGGTAGAACATGGGACAAACTCCCCTGGTGATTGCTGGCGGGCACATCAGAATTTGCTCCCCGCGGTCGGCTTGATTTCGAGGCTCACGCCTTCCTGGATGACGACGACGACATCCTTGGCCGCGCCGACCTCGACGATGGGACCGGCCTGGCGGGCGAGATCGAGATAGAAATCGGTGAGCTTTTCGGACGAACGTGAGAGCCCGCCCGCGATCCCGGCCTTGGCTGTGTCACCGGCGTCGAGCGTGCGGACCGATCCCAGGGCGGAGGTCGAGACGTCGCCCACGGTATTCTCGACCGTGTCGGCAATTCCCGTGATGGTCCCGGCGATGAAGGCGCGGGCCAGCGCGGCGCCGGCGCGCGTCACGACCTTGCCGGAGAGACCCTTCTTGCCATCTGTGTCGACGAAGAAGCCCTTGATCGGCTGATCGACCACCGAGCGTTCGTCGAAGTCCACGCAGGAGAGCGAGACGAGCTGGACCTCGACCCGTTCCTTGGCGAGCGATCCGGTCGCGTTGCCGATGACAAAGCAGCCCGCGAGGTTCGCTTTCACGTCATTGGGAAGCACGGCAGGCGCCTGGACACGTGCGATCAGCGGCTCGGGATTGTTGGTCGCGTCCCGGCTCGCCAGCGCGTCGATCCCGGTCAGCAGCCGCGCCTTCATGAAACCAGGCGGCAAATAGATCGTCCGGGTCTTTTTTTTAGCGCCCGCTGCCGCCTCGGTGGCCGCGACCGGACTGGTCGCGGCGCCGATCGCGCCCACCGTCTTCTCGACGGGCGGAGCGGGGGGAGCCGGCGGCGCAGACGGTGCGGCGGGAGGCGCCGGTGGAGCGGAAACTGACGGATCGATATCGCCGGTCGTGGGCGGTTCAGGGAATTCGGGAACCGAGCCGGGCATCGCCGGCGGCAAATCGCCGCCGATCTCGCCCGCGGCACCGGAGCCGGGCACGATCTTGCCTTCCTCGATCGCGGTGACGCGTTCGCCGAGCAGCGTCTGCCCGTCGAGGATTTTCTTCAGGTCCCCGCGCAGCTTGATCTCGAGGCTGTCGCCGCGAAGCCCGGCGCCCATGTCGAGATGCGAGCTGGGCGGCACGACGGCTTCCTCCGCCTTGTCGCTACTCGCCGAGTAGAGACCGAACCCCAGCGCGCCGATCGCGCCGGCAACGCCGAGTCGCTTCAGGCGCAGCTGCTGACGCGCGCTCAACGCCTGCCATCGTGCCTTGAGGTCGAGCAGCGCGGCGCCGCGCGAGGCCAGGTCGGGGCCGACGCGCTCTTCCTGAAAGCCGTCGAGATCGAGTTCGCCGTCACGGGCTTGAGGCGTACGATCGCCGCGATTGCCGCTCGCCGTCATTGTCCGACTCCCCGACGCACGACGATCAGCCGCGCGGTCTCGCCCGCCGAGAGATTGCTGCGATCGAGCGTGATCGCGAAGATGTTCGCGCCGAGCGCGCTGTCGAGGAAGCTGCGCTCATCGAGCAGCGTGTCGCTGGGCACCGACACCAGATATTCCGAGGCCGAGAGGCCGGAGCCATCGATCTCGATCCGGCTGCGCTCCTCGATGCTGACCTCAGGAAGGAGCCCCAGCCGGAGAGAGCCTGAGCGCGGCGCGACGTTGGTGAAGCTTGCCGGTATCCGATCCTGGAGCATCGATAGCGTGATCGAGACCGCGCGCTCTTCCTCGACCAGCGGGCCGAGCAGTTCCTCATTCGCCTTAGCGCGCTGGACGCTGCCGGACTGGAGCATAACCGTCTGCGCCGGGATGTCCGACGGCTCGGCATAGAGCGCGTAAACCGCGCCATTGCAGGTGATGAAGAATTCGGACGGGACCGTCACATAGGTCCGCGTCATCGCGCCGGCATCATCGATCTCGCGGACGAGGAACTTGATCCACGCGTCAGATCCCGCCCGTTCCACGGCGATCGCCTTTTCGGCCGAAAACTTGACGTCTTCGATCTCGCCGCCCGCACAGATGACATGGTTGATGTCGCGGTTGGACAGGCGGATCGTGCTGGTCTGGTCGGGCATCGCGACGATCGTTTGCGCAGTGGTCGGAGCGGCCAGCGGCAGGGCGAGCAGCAGCAAGCTCGGGCCCCAGGCTTTAGCGAGGCTGGGCATCGAATTTTTCCTCATAGAGGGCGGTCAGCCAGAAGCGGCCATTGTCGATCACGTAGCGAATCCGCAGATTGCCGCGGAATTTACGGATCACGCCGCCGATCACCCGGACCTTCTCGACCGGCACGAGAATCTCGGTCTTCGTCCAGGTCACGGGCTGGTCGGGGCGGATATAGGTCGCGATCGAGAGTGTCGGGTTGTCGGCGAGTTCGTCGAGCAGGCGATTGAGGCTGTCTCTGACGCTGTTGTAGGTCGAGGGATGGACGACGCTCAGCAGCTCCTGGAACTGTCTGTCCGCCGAATAGGCCGAATAGGTGCCCGACAGCGACACCACGTTGCGCGTGATGGTACGCAGATAGGCTTCGGACGGCTCACTGCCGGTCACATAGAGATCGCCGCCCGCACCGAACGGCACGACCACCGTGCGCGTGTTCTGGTTCGAGGTGTAGATCAGCGTGCCGAGCACTGCGGTGATCCCGAACAGGCCGGCCACCGAGAGCTTCAGCAGTCGGTTCTCTTCGAAGAGATTGCTCGAACCCTGAAGATAACGGTGCAGGCCGAAGCTCGCAGGCTTGCCGAGCAATGGATCGCGTGGGGGCGAATCGGGAGATTTGCGTCCGAACATCGCCGACCTCACTCGAAGAAGCGGGTCTGCGTCGGACCCGGATAGTTGCGAAAACCGACCAGGCCCCAGCGCCAGGCCATGTGCGGGATGAAACCGCGTGGTTTGGTGCGGAGCCAGGGAACGAAAAGGAGAAGGCCCAGGACGAGCCCCCAACCGAGCATCCCGCCGAGGACGACGGCGACGAAGATGACGGTGATCACCAGCACGAATTCGTCCGAGCCAAACCACAGGATCTGGACCGGCTTGTGCAGATATTGGGGTAGCCGCTCGTCCACGAGCCTTCTCCTCCTTGCGTCATGACCTCCCTCCCGAAGCTGGTTGAACTTCGTGGGCTGTCTCGCCATCGCGCCTGCGCGCACTGGCCCCTTGAGGTCCGCGATCCGCTTGAGCGGACCACGGGCCGAACCGTCAGATCACCATTCCGAAAGTCTGGAGGATCGAGTCCGCCTTGATCAGACAGACCGCCGCGACGATGGTCGGGATGCCGATCATGATATTGGAGAACAGCCTGCTCACGCCGAACAGGAAGGCCGCGACGCCGCCCACGAAGCCCAGCGGGCCTTTGACGCCCTTGTTTACGACGATATCGTAGATGTCGTAGCCAAGGTCGCCTGCCGCCGGTGCAGAAAAGGCGTGAGCCCCTCCGGCGCCAAGCAGCACGAGCAGGGTCACGGGGATGCCGACATTGGCGAGCGAGAGGGTCTGTCTGCCGATGGTTTTCAACATGCACTTGCTCCTGTGAAACTGGGCCGCTCCGGGAACTGCTTGCCGGCATCGATGGGGGATCGCTGTCGGCCGGCGGCGAGGCTGGACGGCCCGGTTCGGGCCCTGCCGTCGGCATGGGGCTGGCGCGGCGATCGCCATGCCAGGGGCCGGGACATGGTCAGCGTTCGGCATTGGCGAGCGCCTTGGTCTCGGCGAGGAATTCCTCGATCTCGGCTTGACGGAAACCCGAGATGATCTTGCCGTCCGCGATCAGGGTCGGCGTGCCGCTGATCCCGATGCTGCGCACGGTCGCCGCGTCGGCTTCAACCCGCGCCTTGCCTTCCGGACATTGGCGCAAGACTGCTGGCGCTGTCCCGGAGTAGATCGCCTTGAATGCGGCCGCCTTATCGGGGGAGCAGTGGATGTGCTCGGCCTTGGCGGCGGCTTCTGGATGAATGCCGGAGACGAAGAAGATCAGCCGCCGTACCGCCTTGCCCTCGGTAGCCTTCGCGGCCCAGAAACGGTCGAGCGCGCGGCAATAGGGGCAATCGGGATCGGTAAACTCGATGACTGTCGGCGCACTTTCGGGGCCGATGGCAAGCGCCTTGCTGGTGTCGATCCCGGCAAGCTTTCTGCGCGCGGCCGTATTCTGCGCTAGCGCCGTGAGGTTTTGCCCGTTGCGGTCGTACACTTCCGCGAACAGCAAATGCTCGCTTTGGGGCGCATAATAGATGATGCGGCCACCCGCGCTGGCCTGGTAGATCGGGCCCTTTATCGGCGCCGGTCCGAAATCCTCGAATTGGAGATTGGTGAAGGTTTGTCGCAGCTCGCCCTCGGCCGCGCGCGTCGCCGCGGTGAGCGGATCAGCGACAGCCTGGGCCGACGCCGTGCCTTGGACAGCAAGGATCAAGGGCAAGGCGAGGGCTGACGCGCCGAGCTTACGGATGCGCATGCGAAATCTCCTGAATGGTACTGGCCGGACGGGAGAGCAGCCGCGCATCGAGATGTGTGTCCGATCCCACCGGGATGTGATTGCGACGCGCGACCGGAGCGGGAGGTCTCTCCGCGCGATCCGATGCCGAGGTGCGGATGACGAACCCGTCCGCCGTGGCGGCGATCGTGCGCTGCCGCTCGATGTCCGACATGGCGTCAGCTCGGCGGATGCGTTCATTCGGCGCAGCGCAGGCTGCCGTCGTGGCGATCAGCATGCCCAGGGCAGCCGTCATCGTTTTGGCAATCGGCCTCATGCACGACTCCAATCAGCGCATCGCGCCAGGGTTTAAGAATACTTGCGGTTCCGGATTATCAGGTCCGATTCGACTTGAGTTGTTCGGAACGAATCCTGACTGATTTGAATCGAAGGTGATTGCAACAGGCCCCGGCGGCGAGCTGCCGCCATCGACAAAATTAGCCTGAATTGCATGAAATTAGTCCCAATTTGATCGAATCGGGAGCGCTCGCATCGGTTGACGACGCTTTGTGCAAGAAGGATTCTAAAACAGTCAAATTGAATGTAATTTGGAAATAAAATGCCGATTATGCCGCGAATGATGCCATAACATTCATTAATATGCCTATTCGGCGTAACACTTCCTCTAAAATTATCGGTTTCTATTATTGCCGACAACTGTCCGGGCCAATTACCTCTTTGGGGCGATCCATCGCGCCAGAAGGCGTTGCCGCGGAGGACGAAAAATGGAGCCCGATGAGAAACTTACCGCCGTTGACCTTTCGATCTTCAGGGAGATCAAAATGCTGTCCGGCGAGCGGATCAGGCACGAACGCAATGCGCGCGACATCACGCAATTGCGGCTTGCCACCAACATGGGCGGCAGCGTGCGATGGCTACGCGAGATCGAATCCGGTACGCCAGCGACCCGCCTGGAGGATCATCTGAACGCCACGCTCAGGCTCGGCATGACGACTGGACATATTGCGCTGCCGATCCTCTATGCAGGCCAACGCATGCGCTTCCCGCACCAGTTGATCTACGGCGACCTGGCGGGAATCGAGCGCAGATGCATCGAAGCGATCTCGGATTCGGTGCTTGCCGCGCTGAAGCAGGATCTTTCTCCCGAATGGCGGCGTCGCGATGAGAGCGGCCAGCCATGAGGCGTGATCGGCGCAGCGACGCTTTGCGTATCGTCTCCAAGCGGCATCTGACTGCCTGAAAACACAATCTTCGATCTTTAGGCGGCGGGTGGAGATTGCTAGGTTAAGCCCGCGTCATGGCCTGCCTACGATGCCCATCGGGTAGCAATCCATGCGCTATTCCCCTGCAAACCCATGTGATCGATTGCAGCGAACCGCTGCGCGCAACGCGCGCGTGACAGCTCGATTATCCCAGATCGGCCGAAAGAGAAGGGAGAGGGAGAGAGGAGGAAGCAGCGGTCAGGCAACCGCCCGAGGCTTCCAATTTTCAACCGCAACGCTGTCATGACTGGCGCGCGCTATGTGCGCATCAGGCGCTTCGCGGAACTCACCGGCTACACCGAGAAGGCGGTCTATCGAAAGATCGCCGACGGTGTGTGGATTCAAGGTCGGGAGTATCGCCGGGCCCCTGATGGCAGCCTCTGCATCGACCTCGAAGGCTATCAGAAATGGGTAGAAAACGGCCAGGCTCCGGTATCGAGCCGCTAAGGCACTCGATTCGCGTCCGCTTCCGCTGGAACGGCAAGCGCTATCGCGAGACCCTGAACCTCAAACCCACCGCCGCCAACATCAAGGCGGTGGAGCGCATGATGGCGCGGCTCCATCAGGAGATCGATCTCGGCGTCTTCGACTACGAAAGCACATTCCCCAAATCGGGGAGCGTGTCGAACCGGCAGATATCGGGGGGCTTCACAACCTTCGCCCGTCAG
This sequence comes from Pseudomonadota bacterium, assembly GCA_018240865.1. Lineage (GTDB taxonomy): Bacteria > Pseudomonadota > Alphaproteobacteria > Sphingomonadales > Sphingomonadaceae > Sphingomonas_B. The sequence goes on from JAFEEY010000031.1 coordinate 116,559, forward strand.
TGGCTCGAAACCCTCACGATCGAGAAGTCCACCATGTCGGACTATGTGTCGGCCATCAAAAAGGTCTGGTCACCGGCGTTCGGCGAACGCCAACTCAAGAGCATCAAGCCGAGCGAGATCAAGCGGATCATCGCGGATCGCGCAAAGCGGGTTAGTGGCAAGACGATCAACAACAACATGATTCCATTGCGCGGGCTGTTCGAGCTCGCCGTCGACGATGGCTTGCTCGACCGCTCTCCGATGGAGCGGATCAAGAATGTCAGGCATCAGAAGCGGGAACCCGACCCGTTCGACCGCGAAGAAACCGAGCGCATCCTGGTCCATATGCGCGACCATTATGACGAGCAGGTTTGGAACTGGTATGAGTTCGCCTTCGGGACGGGGATGCGCCCAAGCGAGCAGATCGTCGTGCAGTGGCGCGATGTCGACTGGAAACGCCAGAGCGTCCGGATCGAGCGCGCCCGCGTTCGCGCCGTGGAGAAATCGACCAAGACCCGGACCGTGCGGGATATCGACCTCACGCCCCGGATGATGGCCGTGCTGCAACGCCAGAAGGCACACAGCTTCATGCGGGGACTCGATTCGCCGATCTTCATCAATCCGGTCACTAATACGCCCTGGCCGGACGTGCAGGATCAGCGGAAGCTCTATTTCCACCCGGCGCTGCGCGCCCTCGGCATCCGCAGCCGCGACGCCTATCAGACCCGCCACACCTATGCGACGACCGCGCTGATGGGGGGCGTAAACCCGGCCTATATCGCCCGGCAGCTCGGCCACAAGAGCGCAGCGATGCTGTTCCGGCATTATTCCAGGTGGATCGACCACGCAGACTATGGTCGCGAGGCTGCCAAGCTCAACCAGATCTACGGCTGACCGATTATTCGGCGGTCAGAAGCGTGGCGAGTTTCGCGGGCATCTCTTCCCGCAACGGGTCGACGATCGTCAGTCCGCGCGTGACGAAGCCGTCTTGCATGTCCTCGGAGAGTAGTATCGTGCAACCAGCTTCGGCCGCTGCCGTGACGATGAGCGCATCCCAGAATTGCAGCTTGTGATCGACAACAAGATCCGCCGCCGCCAGTGCCGTTCGCGTTTCCGAAGCCGACGTGCCGAAGGCTTCGGAGAATTCCAGAAGGATCGCTCGCGCTTCTTCCGCGCTCGCACCGCCGCGCCGCAGGACGACGAAGAGTTCGCCGAGTGTCTGGGTTGGAGCGATCAAGCTGGCGGCATGGCCAAGTCGCCCGATCAGGTCGCGGACCCGAGCGATTTTCGGTTCATCCTCCGCGCTCCGGCTGACACCGGCGAAATAGGCGAGGATGTTGCTGTCCAGGGCGATGCGGGTCATTCGTACAGATCGTCGCGCGACCATTCCCCTGAGTGCCGGATGGGCAGGCTCGCGACGAAAGCCAGCAGTTGCTGTACCGAGCGCCTCTCCCGATCGCGATCAACAGGCAGGACGCGCGCGACGGGTCGCCCCCGCGACATCACCGTAAAGCTATCGCCTTCGGACACGTCGCGCAGGAGTTCCGAAAAGTGCTGATTAGCTTCGCTGGCGCTGATCACCCTGTCCATGCCACAAATTTAGTGGGTAACACTAAATTGTGCAAGGCGATTGGCGGCATGGATCAGTCCGCCGCGCCAAGGCTCCCTTGGGAAAGGGAGCATCTCCATCGATTTAGAGGGTTAAAAACTCGCAATTGGGCCACCTTTTGGGCCACCTTTGCGCGATTTTCCCGATAAAATCCAACGAAATCAATCGCTTATATGGTGACCCCTACGGGAATCGAACCCGTGTTTCAGCCGTGAAAGGGCCGCGTCCTAACCGCTAGACGAAGGGGCCGTGAGGCGAAGGCGCGCGTTATTCGGTCGGAAGCGCGCGGTCAAGTCAATCGCACCACGCGGCGTCGTCCAGATGCAATTCGGCCCTGGGGGTGCTGCCCCAATCGTCGAGCTTGGGGCGGCCCGCGACCCAGAGGCGGCGGTCCTTTGGGGCGCCGAGCAATGCCTGGCCGAGTTCGGTGTCCGCCGCGCGGAAGGCGACGGTCTTGAGGCTGGCGCCATCGTCCCCGGCGAGGATCGCGCGGACATGGCCGTTGCCAACCACATCGGCCTTGATCACGCGCACCGGTCCGGCCGCCACGCGAGGCGCGGCCCAGCCCATGCCATAGGGGCCCGCCGCTTCCAGCGCCTCGACCAAGGCCGGCGCGACTCCGCGCGGCGACAATGCAGCGTCCAGTTGCAGAGCGCGGGCGCTGGCGGCGCGAGCGACGTCCTCGCTCAATCGCGCGTCGAGGAAATCGCGCAGCGCCTCTATCTTGTTCGCCATCACCGTCAGCCCCGCGGCCATCGCATGGCCGCCGCCCGCGACGAGCAGGCCTTCGTCTTTCGCGGCGAGGATCGCGGCGCCGAGATCGACGCCCGGGATCGAGCGGCCGGAGCCTTTGCCGGTGCCGGTCTCGTCGATCCCGATCACGATCGCCGGGCGGCGGATCTTCTCCTTCATCCGGCCCGCGACAATGCCGATCACGCCCGGATGCCAGCCTTCGCCGGCGGCGATATGTACGGCATGATCGCCGTCCGCGACGGCTTCGGCGGCGGCCTGCACGTCCGTCTCGATCGCGCGGCGATCTTCGTTCAGCGCGTCGAGCTCCGTAGCGATCGCGCGCGCTTCAGCTTCGTCCTCGGTGGTGAGCAGGCGCACGCCGAGATCGGACTTGCCGACGCGGCCGCCGGCATTGATGCGCGGCCCGAGCGCGAAGCCGAGGTCGTGACAGAGCGGGGCGCGGGTCAGCCGCGCGGCCTCGGCCAATGCGGCAAGGCCGATATTGCGGCGCTGGCCCATCACTTTCAGTCCTTGCGCCACGAAGGCGCGGTTGAGCCCGCGCAGCTGCGCCACGTCGGCGACGGTGCCGAGCGCGACGAGATCGAGCAATTCGATCAGTTTCGGCTCGTCGCGTCCGGAAAAGAAGCTGCGCGCGCGAAGAGTCCGCAGCAATGCCGCGCCAAGCAGGAAAGCGACGCCCACCGCGGCGAGATGGCCGTGCGCGGCGCCTTCGCCTTCATCCAGCCGGTTGGGGTTCACGAGCGCGTAAGCCGCAGGCAGTTCGGCCGCGCATTTGTGATGATCGACGACCATCACGTCTGCGCCGGCCTCGCGCGCCATCGCCAGCGCCTCGAACGCCTGGGCGCCGCAATCGACGGTCACGATCAGCCGCGTGCCGCCGCCGGCGATCCGCACCAGCGCTTCGCCCGAGGGGCCGTATCCCTCCCTCAGCCGGTCGGGGATGTAATAGGCCGGGCTCAGCCCGAGTTGCCGGAGCAGCCGGATCAGCAGCGCGGCGGAGGTGGCGCCGTCCACGTCATAATCGCCGAAGATCGTGACCGGCTCGCCGGCCTGCACGGCGTCGGCGATCCGTTCGGCCGCGCGCTCCATGTCGCGGAAGATCGACGGATCGGGCATGAAGCCCCGGATCGTCGGCGCGCGGTGCGCCTCGATCTGGTCGCGCGGGCAGCCCCGCGTCAGCAGCAGCCTTGTCACCAGATCGTCGGGCGACCCGGCGTCGAGATCGCCGGCCGGCGCCCCGCGCCAATGCCAGGGCTGGCCCAGGATCGACCGCCTGACGTTCAGCGCGAGGCGCGGATCGGTGGTCATGTCGTTCATGCCGGCCCGGTTTGAATCAGCGGAGCCGCCCAGGCAAGGGGCAGGCCCGGCTTCTCCACAGGGAGACGGTTCGCGCTTCGTGCGTTGAGCGGCGAAACCCTGTCAGGAGATGAATGATGACCGACACCGTGACCCCCGCCCAGTCGCCCGCCACCGATGCCGGCACCGCCGCCGACACGGCGCCAACGCTCGACGCCATCAAGGAAAAACTGAACGCCAACGAGACGGTTGCCAAGGCCAAGGCGTTCGCGAAGGAACGCCCTTGGGCCACCGCGGCCGCCGCCGGCGTGATCGGCCTCGCCATCCTCAACACGCTGCGCGGACGGCGGTGAGACCGACATCTCCATAATGGCGGCAACATGCTGCGAACGCACTAAAATCGGCTTGCAACGCGGAAAGGATTTCGCCTAGCCTTGGCCCCTTAACGGGGGATCAACGGGGGCAAATCATGAGAATTTTTGGGGCGCTGGCGCTGGCCGGCGCTGTAGTCGCGGTGCCTGCGATCGCCCAGGAAAAAGCTGCGGTAAAGCCCGGCTTTTCCCTGCCGGCAGACAAGCCGGTGCGCATTCTGGTCTTCCGGCCCGACGTGAAGGTCGGTTCCCAATCGGCCGGCGGCGTCGTGACCCCCAATGCGCAATGGACCGCATCGGCGCGCCGCCTGCTCGCCGATGCGATCACGGCTGCGCGACCGGGCGGGGCCAGCGATGTGGTTTTCATGCCTGAGCTGGAGGGCGAGGACGCGATGCTGCTCGCCGATTATCAGGCACTGTTCAGCGCCGTTGCCGACACGGTCTTGCAGCACCGGCTGTTCAAAGGCGATCGGTTGCCGACCAAGAAGACCGGCTTCGAATATACGCTTGGGCCGGGCGTAGCCAAGGTCGCGGAGAAAGCCGGCGGTGACTATGCGCTGTTCGTCACCACCAACGATGCGTTCGGTTCGACCGGTCGCAAGCTGCTGCAGCTTTTCGCCGCCGGCGCGGTGGGCGTGGGCGTCACGTCCGGCGAACATATCGGATATGCCGGGCTGATCGACCTGAAGACGGGCGATCTCGTCTGGATCAATGCCGACTACAAAATGGGCGGTGACGTGCGCGAAGCCGACGGCGCGGCCAAGCGCGCCCGGCAACTTCTGGAAGACTTCCCGGCGCCTGGGACGGCGCTGGCGGTGGCAGGGAAGTGAAAACGCGATTGATCGCCGGACTGGCGGCCATCGCGCTCTGCTCCTCTCCCCTAACTGCGAAGGAACCGAAGCCGACCGGCTCGCCATCGGCTCCCGGCTACGCGCCGATCGGCAGGGACGAGCAGGGCGTGTGGATGGAGGCGGAAGAGGACGAGCGCGAGCTCAAGACCTCAAAGCTTGTGATCCGAGACGCTGCCGTCTCAGCCTATCTGCGCTCGGTGCTTTGCCGCACGATCGGGGAACAGTCCTGTGCCAATGTGCGGATCTATCTGATCCGGGTGCCGGAGTTCAACGCCAGCATGGCCGCGAACGGCACGCTGCGCGTCTATACCGGCCTGTTGCTGCGTGTGCGCGACGAGGCCGAGCTGGCGGCCGTGCTTTCGCATGAATTCACGCACTTCGAACATCGGCACGGATTGAACGGGCTGAAGAAGAGGCGCGACGCGGCAAGTTGGGCTGCCTGGCTGACCGTCGCGTCCGGCCTGACCAACCAGCCACGCAATTATTTCCCGACATTCCTTGCCGCCTATTTCAGCTACAATCGCGATCAGGAGCGGGATGCCGATCTGAGTGGCATCAAGCTCCTTGGCAACGCCGGCTACCGGACTATGGCGGCGAGCTCGATCTGGCTGCGCCTGCGAGACGAAAAGGATGCCCAAGCGGCGGCGCTCGGTGTGCGGAGTCTCAAAGACCGTGATTACGGGCCCTTCCAATCGCATCCGATGGATGTCGAGCGGATGATTTATCTCGCTCGCGAGGGCCAGGCATTGGCGAAGCCCGATGGTTTTGAAGGTCTAGCCGAATTCCGCCACGCGCTGACTCCGATCTGGAGCATGTTGATTGAAGACCAGATCAAACTAAACGATTTCGGGGCCAGCGAATATCTGCTCGCCAATCTGGCGCGCGGCGATTGGACCGGACCATTACTGTATGCCCGTGCGGAGCTTTACCGCGCCCGCGCGAAGGGCGGCGACCTGCTGACCGCGGAAACGCTGTATCGGCAAGCCATCGTCCGGGGCGATGCGCCCGCAGGTGCCTGGCGCGGCCTTGGCCTCACGCTGATGCGCACCGGCAACAAGACCGAAGCCCAAACCACCTTGGCGGAGTATTTGCGCAAGGCGCCCGAAGCGCCAGATCGCGCCATGCTTGCTGCCATAGCTCAGGGGAATTGATACGATGTTGAGAACCTTTCTTCTCGTCTCGTCGCTGATCGCGGTGGCGCCTGTCTCCGCCAAATGGATCGCAGTTCCAGCGGCGAATAGGGCGCCGGTCGCGGGCGGCGCTTTGACCGTGAAGCCGGAAGCCGGCTGGAACCGCTGGTCGAAGAAGCCGACCAAGCAAAGTGAGCTCTGGAGTTTCGACGGCCCGCTGCTCAACCAGATCCAGTTTTTCGGCGGCGTCGGCAGCGGCCAGCCATTGGCCCGCGAGCGGAACAAGAAACGCGAGCCACTGCCCAAGTTCAAGGTCGACATGAAGGCAACCGAAGTCGCGGAAGCCTTCGAGCAGACGATCCGCGTGACCCAGGGCGCGTCCGATTTCGCGATCGACCAGATCGAACCTGCGGCGTTCGGGGCCACGCAGGGCTTTCGCTTCGCCTATCACTACACGGCCGGCGAGCTGGTGCGCAAAGGCGAAGTGCGCGGCGCGATCGTGAAGAACAAGCTCTACATGATCGCCTATTCCGCGCCTGCGCTCCATTATTACGACGCTCATCTGGCAGGCGCGCAAGCGGTGATGGACAGCGCGCAGATCAACTGAAACAGTGAAAAAGGCCGGGGAGCGGGTCTTCTCTCCCCGGCCTTTTTCTCACCCCCCCGGCGAAATCAGGCGGCGACGCGCGGGAGCGTCGCGCGGCGGCGGACGCCGGCGCCGGCCATCGCGAAGCCCGCGATCATCAGTGCCCAGCTCGCCGGCTCCGGCACGCCGGTCGCGCGCGGCGTGAAATCGATCGTGGCTGCAATGCCTACAAGCGATCCGAATTGCTGCCCCGCCGTCTTGGAGAAATCGAACGTCAGGACGTCGCCCGCCGCGACTGTGTAGGTGCCGCCGGCCAGGGCGAGCTGGTTGGCGCGCGTGATGCCGTTGGTGACCGTGGCGCTCCCCAGCGTGGTGGCGTTCAGCAACGCCATGATCTCATCCGAACGGGACACGATCGAGTGCGCGTACCAGACCGAGCTGTTCAGCACGATCGAGCCCGCCCCGGGCGCTGTCCATGTGATCGCGGTCGGCGCCCCGCTGTTGTTCGTATGGACCAGTACGTCGCCGGCCAGGAAATCATTGTCGTTGTAAGCGCCGGTCGCCGATCCGTTGGACGTTACCGCCAGCATGAAGGGCGAGGTGAAGAAATCCGCGCCCCCGCCCCAATAGCCGTTGGCTGCTGCGGAATTGAACGAGTTGGGAGTCGTCGGCTGGGCAAAATGCGCCAGGCCGGGCCCGTAAGACCATGCGCCGTTCGGGTTGGAGGCATCGCTCCAGTCGCCGCTCAGGCTGTAGATCTGGGCGTGGGCCGCCGCCGGGAGCGCCGACAGAGCGGCAAATGCGACTATAATGCTCTTCATCTTGCTTCCCCTGTATCAAAGAGTGACTTACCCATTGGACGTGCATCCGCGATCAGGCGGCGACGCGCGGGAGGGTGGCGCGGCGACGGCGGACGCCGGCGCCGGCCATCGCGAAGCCCGCGATCATCATCGCCCAGGTCGCCGGTTCCGGCACGCCCACCGGCGGCGTGACCATGCCCTTGTCGAGCACCTTCAGCTGCACCCAGTTCTGCGCGTAATCGTAGATCACATCATATTGGAAACCCTGAAGGAAACCGCTGGTCGTCACGTTCGCGAACGTGCCGCTGAGCGGGCCGGTCGCGTCGAAGATCGTGAAGACGTCGCCGGTCGCGATGTTGCAGCCGCCGATGCAGCTGATGTTGAGATTGCCGGCGAGCGCTGCCGTCCCGTTCACGACGAACAGATCGGCGAGGCTGCTTGACTGGAGCTGGGCGGCGAAGATGCCGCTGTTCGTCTGCACATAGTTGCCGTTCAGCGTCAGCGTACCGGCGCCCACGCCCGGCGCGATCGTGCCGGCGTTGGTGAGCGTGCCGTTGAGCGCGAAAGCGCCCGATCCGGTCAGCGTGCCCGCGTTCGAGAAATTGTCGGGCAGGCGGATCGTGCCGGTGCGCACGTCGATCGTGCCGTTGTTTTGGAAATCGAGCGTGTTGCCGATCGTCGTGGTGCCGCCGCCACCGGTCTTGATGATCGTGCCGTTGTTGGTGACGTGCGGTTGCGACCCGCCATTGTAGATGAAGGCCGCGTCGGTCTTGAAATCGATCATGCCGTTGTTGACCAGATTGGCGTCGCTCTCGAAATAAAGCGTATCGTTCGTGCTCCAGTTGAGAGTGCCGGCGTTGGTGAAGGTGCCGGCATTCATGTATTTGGTGCCGCCAGTCACTGCGTTCAGCGTCTGGCCGCTGCCGATTGTCCAGGTTCCTGTGAAGCGCCCGCCGCTGAAATCGGCGGAGCCGCCGATCACGGCGCCATTGCCAATGAAAGAGTTGCTCGCGAACACCAGGTTGGACGAAGTGAAACCGCCGTTAAAAACGGTGTTGTTTGTTACCTGCGTCGTGCCAGCGCCGTTGAAGGTGCTACCGGCATTGATGACCGCCGAGCCGTGCGACAGGAAAGTCGTGCCGTCGGATGTGATCGTGCCGCCGTCGCTCACGAAATAGGTGCCCACGTTGAACGTCTTGCCGCTCGCGACATGGATGTTGCCGCTGGCAGCGTTGCGGAAATAGGGCTGCGAGCCGCCATTATAAGCGTAGGTCGTGCTTTCGTTGATGTTCAGTTGCGCGTTGTTGACCAGGTTCGCGTCGCTTTCGAAGTAGAGCGCGTCGTTGGTGTTCCAGTTGAACGTGCCGTTGTTGGTGAACGTGCCGGCATTCATGAATTTGCTGCCGCCGTTCGCGCCGTTCAATGTCTGGCCGGCCGCGATTTCCCAAGAACCGGTGAAGCGGCCGCCCGTGAAGGTCGCGGTGCCGTTCACCTGGGCGTTGTTGCCGATGAAGCTGGCGCTCGCGAACACAAGGTTGGATGCCGATGTGAAGGCACCGTTGAAAACCGCGTTGGTGACCACATTGTTGGAGCCAGCCCCGTTAAAGAGCGTGCCCGCGTTGAACACCGAGTTGCCGAAACCATAGTTGATCGTGCCGTCGGCAGTGAACGTGCCGCCATTGCTGGTCAGGAACGTGCCGATATTGAGCGTCTTGCCCGCCGCGGCATGGATGGTGCCACTGGCCGTATTGATCAGGTTAGGCTGACTGCCGCCATTATAGGCGAAGGTCGTGTCGGCGTTGATGTCGATCAGCGCCTGGTTGACCAGATTGGCGTTGCTTTCGAAATACAGCGCATCGTTGGTGCGCCAATCCAATGTGCCCTTGTTGGTGAACGTGCCGGCATTCATGAATTTGCTGCCGCCCGTATTGCCGGTGATCGTCTGGCCCGCGGCGATTTCCCAGCTGCCCGTGAAGCGGCCGCCCGTGAAGCTCGTATTGCCGTTCGCGACCGCGCTGTTGCCGATGAAGCTGCCGCCGGCCAGTTCGAGGTTGGACGAGGTGTAGCCGCCGTTGAAGGTGGCGGTGGTTTCGACCCGGTTCACGCCCGTGCCGGTGAAAATGCTGCCATTGTTGAACGCGGCGTTGCTGGCCAGATACCGGATCGTGCCGTCCGCGCGCAGTGTGCCTGAATTCTCCAGATGATTCTGGACATTCAGGGTGACGCCGCCTGCCGCTTTCAGCGTGCCGCCGGCCGCGTTGGTGAAGACCGGATCCGCGCCGCCATTATAGACCAGCGCCATATCGGCATTGGCGACGAACAGGCCATTGTTCACCAGCGCTGCGCCGCTCTGCATGTAGAGCGCGTCATTGGTCTGCCAGTCGATCGTGCCGTTATTGGTGACGGCGCCGCCGTTCAGGAATTTGTTGGCGCCCGCGATCCCGAAAAGCGTATCGCCATTGTCGATCGTCCAGCTGCCGGTGAAATTGCCGCCGTTGAAAAAGGCTGTCCCGGTCAGCACCGCATTGTTGCCGTTGAAGTTGCCGGCGTTGAAATGCAGGTTGCTGGATGAGAATGTGCCGTTGAAGGTCGCGTTGCTGTTGATCGCGTTGATGCCGGCGCCGATGAAGCTCGTCCCGGCATTGAAGGTCGCGTCATTGCCGTTGAACGCGATCGTGCCGGTCGCCGCGTCGATCGTGCCGCTGTTCACGAAAGCGATGCCGCCGATCGTCGTCGTCCCCAGCCCGCCATTCTTGCGGAAGATGCCGGTGTTGTTGAACACCGTGGTCGCGCCGCCATTATAGATGATGGTGTCGTCGCCCAGCGCGTTGAACAGGCCGTTATTGGTGATCGAGGCGCCGCTCTGCATGTAGAAGGAGTCGCTCCAATCGACCCGGCCGTTGTTCGTGAACGCCACGGCGTTGAAGAATTTGTTGCCGCCGGCGATGATCTGGAGAACGTCGCCTGCACCCAGCGGGTTGGGCGACGTGACGCCCGGATTGTAATTGCCGTTCGAAAACACATAGACGGCGGCATGCGCGGCTGGTGCGACGACGGTCATTGCCGCGCCGGTCAGTGCCAGACGCAGAAGGCGCTTACGCGACGAAGCGTTGCGCTCGATAAATGCGGTCATGACGTCAACTCCCCCTTTGAGGTTCCTTACTTCCAAACCCCAATGCGGAAGCGCGCTGGATGCCGGGCCAGGCCGTTGTGAATTTTCCGTAAAAGCCCCGTTTTGGGACGCTTTGCCCGGCGGCGATGCGCCTGCTATCGCGGGCGGCGATGACCGATACCGCGACGTTGCCCGAACCTCTCGATGCCCCTTTCGATAGCGCGCTTTCCGAACGCTATCTCGTCTATGCCCTGTCCACGATCACCGCGCGTTCGCTGCCCGATCTGCGCGACGGACTGAAGCCAGTGCACCGCCGGCTGCTCTGGGCGATGCGGCTGCTCAAGCTCGATCCGGCGGCGGGCTACAAGAAATGCGCGCGGGTCGTCGGCGATGTGATCGGCAAATACCACCCGCATGGCGACCAGTCGGTCTATGACGCGATGGTCCGCCTCGCCCAGACCTTCGCGCTGCGCTATCCGCTCGTCGACGGCCAGGGCAATTTCGGCAATATCGACGGCGATAACGCCGCTGCCTATCGTTATACCGAAGCGCGGCTGACCCAGGTCGCGATCGACCTGATGGCGGGCCTGGACGAAGGCACCGTCGAGTTCCGGCCCACCTATAATGGCGAGGAGGAAGAGCCGGAGATTATGCCCGGCCTCTTCCCGAACCTGCTCGCCAACGGGGCGAGCGGGATCGCGGTGGGCATGGCGACCAGCATCCCGCCGCACAACGCCGCCGAGCTGATCGACGCCGCGATCCTGCTGATCGACCAGCCGGAGGCGGAGACGGCGCAGCTGCTGGAGCATGTGAAAGGCCCGGACTTCCCGACTGGCGGCACGATCATCGACGCCCCTGCCGCGATCGCCGAGGCCTATGCGACCGGCCGCGGCGCTTTCCGGGTGCGATCGAAGTTCGAGATCGTGCGGGAGAAAGGCGGCGGCTGGCACATCGTCGTCAGCGAAATTCCTTACGGCGTGCAGAAGGGCAAGCTGATCGAGGAGATCGCAGCCCTCATCAACGACAAGAAGCTGCCGATCCTCGAAGACGTGCGCGACGAATCGGACGAGGCAATCCGCATCGTGCTGGAGCCGCGCAGCCGCACCGTCGATCCGGACATGCTGATGGACAGCCTGTTCCGGCTGACCGACCTCGAAACCCGCGTGCCGCTGAACCTCAACGTGCTGGATGCGCACCGCACCCCGCGCGTGCTGGGGCTGAAGGCGGTGCTGGACGGCTGGCTCCAGCATCAGTTCGTCGTGCTCGTCCGCCGCTCCGAGCACCGGCTGGCGAAGATCGACGACCGGATCGAGCTGCTCGATGGCTATCTGGTCGCCTATCTGAACCTCGACCGGGTGATTGAGATCATCCGCACCGAGGACGAGCCCAAGGCGGTGATGATGGCGGAGTTCAGCCTCAGCGACCGCCAGGCCGAAGCGATCCTCAACATGCGGCTGCGCAGCCTCCGCCGCCTCGAGGAAATGGAGATCAAGGGCGAACGCGCCAGGCTGGACGAGGAGCGCGAGGGGCTGAAGGCGCTGCTCGCGTCCCCTGCGCGGCAGCGCACGCGGATGAAGCGCGATCTGGCGGCGCTGAAGGAGCGCTACGGGCCGGAAACGGCGCTCGGCGCCCGCCGCACCGTAATCGAGGAAGCAGGCCCTGCCCGCGAATATGCGCGCGAGGCGATGATCGACCGCGAGCCGATCACGGTCGTGCTGTCGCAGCGCGGCTGGATCCGCGCGCTGAAAGGTCATGCCGACCTGTCGGCGGCCGATACAATGAAGTTCAAGGAGGGCGACGGCCCCGCTTTCGCTTTCCACGCTCAGACCACGGACAAGATCCTGATCGCCGCCGAAAATGGCCGTTTCTACACGCTTGCCGGCGACAAGCTGCCCGGCGGCCGCGGCTTTGGCGAGCCGGTCGGGCTGATGATCGACCTGGATGGGCAGATCGGCGTCGCCAATTGCTTCGCGGCAGGTGCGGGCAAGCTCTTGCTTGCCTCGTCGGACGGGCGCGGCTTCATCGCCAAGGTCGAGGACGTGCTGGCCGAAACGCGCAAGGGCAAGCAGCTCGTCAATCTTAAACCCGGCGCGAAACTGAAAATCGTGCGCCGCATTGCCGGGGATGCCGATTATGTCGCCGTGATCGGCGATAACCGGAAGCTGGTGCTGTTTCCGCTGACCGAATTGCCGGAAATGAGCCGCGGGCAGGGCGTCACGCTGCAGCGCTACCGCGACGGCGGTCTGTCGGACGCGATCGCGCTGACGTTCGCGAACGGCCTCAGCTGGTCGATGGGGGGCGAAAGCGGACGCACCCGCACCGAGGCGGACCTGTCGCCATGGCGCTCCGCAAGAGGCGCCGCCGGGCGCATGGCACCAATCGGTTTTCCACGGGATAATCGTTTCGGATCGCATGGTTAGGATGCGTTAACTCTGCCGCGCTACAGCGGCGAACCATGCGATCGGGCGCCGCGACCAAGCGTAAGATTTATCCTCCGGTGCCGGAGCTGGTCGAGGACCAGCCATATCTGCCCGATCAGTTCACGAAGATGTTCGTCCATGCGCGGCACCAATTCCTCGAAGCCTTGCCTTTGCCAGGCGCATTGGTTGCGCGGCTGCATGCGGGCATGAAGCTTGTCGATTGCAACAAGAGCTTCGCCGGCCTGGGCACCGGGGACGGCAAGCCGATTCTCGACAATCCGGCGGTCGTGTCGGTGGTGGATGCGTTTCTTTCGAGCGACGACGATGTCGCCGATCATGACTGGACCGATGGCGATCCGATCGCCGGCCGCGAATATACGATCCGGCTGGCCCGGCTGCGCATGGTATTGTCGGAAGCGCCGGCCTGCCTGATCACCTTGCTGGACCGGACCGCCGAACGCTCCGCCGAAAAGAGCCTCAGGCTCGAAATGTATAATGACAGCCTGACCGGGTTGCCGAACCGCGCGGGTTTCGGCGACCGGCTGGAAGGACTGCTCGCTCAGGCCGAACCGGGATCGGCGGCGGTGCTGATCGTCGATCTCGCCCGGTTCAGCCGCATCAACGAATCCATCGGCGGCGTGGTTGGCGACGAATTGCTGATCACGGTCGCGCGGCGGCTACTTTCGGCCGTGCGCGCCGGCGACATCCTCGCGCGGACCGGCGGCAACGAGTTCGGCGTATTCATCCGCATCCAGGACGGCCCGGAAGAGGCGCTGGCGGTCGCGCAGCGGCTGAGCGCGGTGCTGATCCCGCCGTGCCGCCTGTCCGATCTCGAAATCCGGGTCGGCAGCGCGATCGGCTGTGCCGTATTCGAAGAAGGCTGCGACGGGGATGAGCTGATCCGCCGCGCCCAATTCGCCCTGAAGCGTGCCAAGGCCAGCGGCGAGGCAGAGCTGTACCAGCCGCTCGCTTTCGATCTTGCACGGGCCCAATTCACGCTGGAAACCAGCCTGCGCCGCGCGATCGAGGCTGACCGGCTGACGCTCGCTTTCCAGCCGGTGATCCAGCTTTCGACCGGGCGCGTCTGCGGCTTCGAGGCGCTGGCGCGCTGGCGCGAGGACGGTGTCGAGATTCCGCCAGGCACCTTCATTCCGGTTGCCGAGGAATCGGGGCTGATCCTGCCGCTTGGCCGCTGGGCCGTGAAGGAAGCGCTGGCGACGCTGAGCCGCTGGGACAGCGCTTATGGCGGCCGGGCCGATGTGCGCGTGGCGGTCAATGTATCCGCGATCCAGATGGTGCGCGACGATGTGCCGGCCATGATCGCCGAGGCCTTGAACGCCAGCGGCATCGGCGCCGACCGGCTGATGCTGGAGCTGACCGAGAGCGCGATCGTCGCCGATCCGGCGCGCGCGACCGAAGCGATGGCGGCGATCCGCGAGATCGGCGCGACCATTGCGCTCGACGATTTCGGGACCGGCTATTCGAACCTCGCCTATCTCCAGCAATTGCCGATCGATGTGCTGAAAATCGACCAGAGCTTCGTCACCGGCATGCTGGGCGACCGCGACAAGATCGCGATCGTCCGCGCCGTGCTGTCGCTGGCCCAGGCGCTCGGCATCAACACGACGGCCGAAGGCGTCGAGACGCAGGAGCTGACCCAGACTCTGGCCGCGCTCGGCTGCACCAATGCGCAGGGCTATTTCTACGCGCCGCCGCTCGAAGCCGATGCGGCGTTCGACTATTGGCGGCGGAGCAGGTCGTCCGCGACCTGATCGGCGATTTGCCCGGCGCGGGCCGCGTCCGGAAAGCCTTCGGCGATCCAGCGAGTCTCGACCATTTTCAGCGCTTTGGCGACCAGAGGACCGGCGCTCAATCCCCGCGCGACCATCGCGCCGCCGGAAAGCGGCAGGCGGGGGGGCGCCCAGCCGGCGATCTCCTTCGCCGCGTCGGCCTCACCGGCGATCAGCAGCCGGTCGACCGTGCCTTCAACGCCGCTGCGATAGGCCATTTCCCTGGGGTTCGCATCGGGCGGGGTGACGGCCAGCGCGATCCGCTTGCGGAGCGCATTGGACAGCTTCAGCCGTGCGGCGATCTCCTCCGCCCGCGCTGGCTCCTGCGGCACGAGGGCGGCGAGGCGGCGCGCGGCATCGCCGGACAGACCGGCTGCGGTTTCGTTCCCGGTCAGTGCCGCCAGGCGAGCGAGGCCGTCGCTGCCGATCTCCGGCAGCACCGGCTTCAGGATATCGCGCGCGAGCATATAGCCGATCGCCGGCACGGGGTCGGCCACGCTCAGCAGTTTCAGCAATTCATCGGCGATGCGCTCGCGGCTCAAGGCCATCAGATCATTGGCCCGCGCGGCGCAGGCGTCATAGGCGGCAGCTTCCGGCGTTCCCCGCCCGAAGCGCGCATGGAAGCGGAAGAAGCGCAGGATGCGCAAATGATCCTCGGCGATGCGCGCCAGCGGTTCGCCGATGAAGCGCACCACGCCCGCCGCCAGATCGTCGCGGCCGCCGAAATAATCGAAGACCTCGCCGGTCAGCGGATCGGCGGAAAGCGCGTTGATCGTGAAATCGCGCCGCGCCGCATCCTCCTGCCAGCTGTCGGTAAAAGCGACCGTCGCGCGGCGGCCATCGGTCGAGACGTCGCGGCGCAATGTCGTGATCTCGACCGGCTGGCCGCTGATGACCACGCCGACCGTGCCGTGCGCCAGACCCGAAGGGCTGGACCAGACCTGCAGACCGGCCGCGTCCGCGCGCGCTTTCACATCGGCCGGCATCAGCCGCGTGCCGATGTCGAGATCGCCCGGCGGCTTGCCCGCGAGTGCATCGCGCACCCAGCCGCCGATATAGCGGCTCTTGCCTTCCGCGAAGCCGATGGCCTCGCCCAATCGCGCGAGTTGCCCGGCGTCCCAGCCGGCGGGGGGAACGGGGACGCGGTCAGTCATGGCGCAGCCGCGCCGCCAGATTGACGATCATCGCCGCTGTCGCACCCCAGATCCGCCGGTCGTTCCACATGATTTCGTAATAGCGCCGCTTGCCGCCCTGCCAATCGACCTCGCGGTCGACATGGTTGGCGGGATCGAGCAGGAAGTCGAGCGGCGCCTCGAACCAGTCGGCGACTTCGGCGGCGCTGGGCGTGAGCGGCAGGTCGGGCGGCACCACGCCGATGACGGGCGTCACCTGGAAGCCGGTGACGGTCACGTAGCAGTCCGCCGGCCCCACGATCTCGACACGATCCTGCGGCAGCGCGATTTCCTCTTCCGCCTCGCGCAGTGCTGCTCCGATCGCGTCTTCGCCCGGGTCGATGCGTCCGCCGGGAAAGGCGATCTGCCCGGCATGTTTGCGCAGCGTCTCGGTGCGTTGGGTAAGGATCACGCCGGGCTCCGCCCGGTCGGTGACGGCGACCAGCACGGCAGCGGGCGTATAGCCGGTCAGCGGCTCCAGCACCGCGTCGCGCATATCGCTCCGGACGAGAATGGTTTCGCGCCTCCCACCCGCTTCGAGGGCGGCGCGCAGCCGATTGGCGAGGTTCACAAGCCCTCCCCCCTTGTGGGGGAGGGTTGGGTGGTGGGCGCGGCGTCGGCGTGAGCCGACGACGCAAACAAAGACTCAATTGCCGCTGATTCTATTGGCGCACAGACGCGCGCCGCCCCCCGCCTTGATCCTCCCCCACAAGGGGGGAGGAAAGACTGTGTGGCTCTACGCCTCACGCGACGGGAAAGAACATGCCGCCGCTCCAGACGCCCGGCGGCGTTGCGCCTTCGTCGAGGGCGATATTGGCGAGCTCGTAATAGACCGGCCGCGCGACCAGCGCCTCCAGCCCCTTGCGGACCAGCAGATAGGGATGCGGCCCGTCGGCACGTTCCTCGAAACGCAGCGGATGATCCGGCCCGGCGACGATCAGGTCGCCGGTGTTGAGCCGGAAAGCGAGGCTGCGGCGGTTGCCTTCGCCCTCGCTTTTCACCTCGACCGCGACGAAGGGCGCGTCCTCCACCTCGATGTCGAGCTTCTCGACCGGCGTGACGAGCACGAAGGAGCCATCGGCCTCGCGGCGCAGGATGGTCGAGAAGAGCTTGACCATCGCCGGCCGGCCGATCGGCGATCCCTGGTGAAACCAGGTGCCGTCACGCGCGATCCGCATGTCGCTCGGCCCGCAATGCGCCGGGTTCCAGCTTTCGACCGGCGGCAGCCGCGCTTCACCGGCCAGCTTCGCGATCTCGGCGAGCGACAGGCCGTTAAGGTCGGGCAGGGGTTCGGCCATCGGCATGCGCGTCGCTTAACGCACAAGCTCGTTATGCTGAACCTGTTTCAGCACAAGCGGGATAGCGACGGGCGATCGTGGCCTATTCTCCACGTCGGAACGGCGGCAACCTTATCCCGAAACAAGTTCGGGATGACGGGACCGAACCAGCAACCCATCCTTCGCCACGTCGCGTCGCAGCCGGGCGAGCAGGCGGTGCTGCTCATAGGGGCCGTCGATGCGCCAGCCGCCAGTTCCTTCGGCAGTAAAGCCGAAGCGCTCATAATAGTCCGGATCGCCGATCATCATCAGCGCCGTCGCGCCGGTGCGGTCGGCGGTTTCGATCAGCGCGGCCATCATCGCC
>JAFEEY010000032.1:0-38837 GCA_018240865.1 Pseudomonadota bacterium
GCGCCGCGCATCGGCGCCGAGCTGCTCGACACGGGGGTGAATATGGGGCCGAAGGTCGCCGCGACCTTTCTGCAGCGCAGCCTCAACGCGCTCAATCGCGGTGCCGCCGACTATGCGGATATCGCGGTGGACGGGCTGATCGGCCCGGCGACACTCGCGGCACTCACCGGCTTTCTCCGCCATCGCGGCGCTGCCGGCGAAGCAGTGCTGCTGAAGGCGATGGAGGCGCTGCAGGGCGAACGCTATCTTCGCCTCGCTGAAAAACGCCCCGCCAACGAAGCCTTTCTGTACGGCTGGCTCGCGAACCGGATCGGATAAATCGATCCTCATGGTCACCGCGAACATTCGTGAACATTGGAGACCCGAAATGCCCATTCTCGAGTCGCTGATCGGCCCGCTCGCCGGCCTGATCGACAAGATCATTCCCGATCCCAAGGCGCGCGACGCCGCCAAGCTGGAGCTGCTGAAACTGCAGGGCGCGCAGGAGCTGGAGACGGTCCGCACCCAGCTCTCCGCCATCGTCGCCGAGGCACAGTCGGCCGATCCCTGGACCAGCCGCGCGCGGCCGAGCTTCCTCTACGTCATGTATGCGCTGCTGCTCTGGGCAATCCCGATGGGTCTGTTCGCCGCCGCCTCGCCGGACATCGCCCGCCACATCGCCGACGGCATGACCGCCTATCTGAACGGCATCCCCGAACCGCTCTACACCCTCTTCGGCACCGGCTATCTCGGCTACACCGCCGCCCGCCAATGGGGGAAAGCGAAGGGCACGGACAAATAACAACCCTCTCCCCTTGCGGGAGAGGGCGACTCGCGCGCCAGCGCGAGCGGGGTGAGGGGAAACTCGGAGTCCGGCGTTCCCCCTCACCCTCTCACCGCCTCGCGGCGGGCCCCTCCCTCTCCCGCAAGGGGAGAGGGGCTGGTCATTGCCCAGGCCGGTACGTGCGCTCGATATGGCCCTTCAACTGATCGGGATAAAAATAGACCGGACGGAAATCGCCGCTGGCGAAGCGTTCCGCCTGGTCGTCGAAATGCGGTGACTTCGGGTCGCCGCTTTCGCCGCCCGCCGTCACCGCCCGCGCGCTGACCCGGGGGCCGAACTCCACTACCGCGACGAAGCTGTTGCCGTAATTGCCGTACCAGCGCTTGGTGTTCGGATAAGGCTGCGAGCCATAGGCTGCGAGCGAGCCCCAATTGCCGGAGACGAACCCGATCGGGATGCTGGGCTGTGCGTCGTCGAAGCGCGGCTTGATCGTGTTGGCGATGCGCTGGAAGCGGTTCACCTCGCCCCAGGCGATCCGCCAGCGGCCGAAATCCCGCTCCAGCCGCTCGACAGCGGCGGACAGAGCCTCGAGCTGGATCGAGGCGGGCGCGACCTCCATCCACTGCGCGACCATCCGCTTCTCGCGAATGTCTTCAGGCGCGCGCCGGTCCATCTCCGTCGCCCAGAAGATGGCGAGCGTCGTCGGCTCGGACTGGACGCCCCATTTGCAGTCCCAGTCGCGCAGCAGCGCGATCGGATCGGCCAGGCGCTTCTTCAGCGGGTCATTGGCCGGCAGCGCTTCATGCGCCCAGACGAGATGCGGAAGCGCCTTGGCGAATGGCGGCAAGTACGGATCGAAGGCGGCTTGGAGCAAGCTGTCCCGGGTGAACCTGCCGGGCCCGTCGAGCAAGCCCATCGCGTGCTCGGCGCGCGCATTCTCGATCCCGCTGTCGATGTAGCGCGGGAATCGCGTGGCGACGGGACTGTCCGGCCCGGCTGCCGACCAGGGCCAGTTGTTGGTGTTGTAAAGCCAGCCGTCGCGCGGGTTCGCGACGTTCGGCAGTTGCGCGACCGGGATCAGCCCCTGCCAGTCGGCCGCCGGATCACTGCCGTCAACCGGCCTGGTGTAATCCAGGCGTGGATTCCGGCGCGGCATGAACTGCGGATAGAGGAAGGCGATCTCGCCCTTGTCGCTGGCGAACACCGTGTTGTTCGACGAATTGGCTTGGAAGGTCGCGGCGACTTTCTGGAAGCTGGCGAGATCGCTGGCCTTGGTGCGCAGCCAGCTTTGCTGGATCGCTTCGACCGGCCGGTTCATCAGCGCGGTCGCGATCCACTTGCCCTTGGCTTCATGCGTGATCGGCCCGTGATGCGTGCGCCAGGTGGTGATGTCGCGAACGCCGAGCGTCCCGTCCGCCTTGCGGAAGCGGATATGCACCAGCCTTTTCTCCAGCGGCCGCACCGCCGCGCCATAGCGGTATCCGGGCCCATTGCGGCCGCGCACCACCGTCTCGGCGAATTCGTCGACATTATCGGCGGTGCTGGACGTGTGCATCCAGCCGATATGCGGGTTGAAGCCCTGGTAGATGAAGAACTGCCCCCAGGTCGACGCGCCATAGGCGTTCAGCCCCTCATCGCTGGTCATCTGCAGCTCGGAACGGAAATAATGGCTGGTATGCGGGTTGATCAGCAGCAGCGCATGGCCGTTGGCGCTCTTGGTCGGGCCGATCGCGATGCCGTTGGAGCCCATCGGCTCCGTCATCAGCGCCGGCGCGGCGGAAGCGATCGCGGGCGGCTTGCCGCCGTAAAAGGCCCGGAGCTTGTCGAGATCGACCCGCTCCACATCGCCGCCGATGCTGCCTTCGGTGAAGGACAGCGCCATCCACGGCTCGAACCGGGTGAGCACCTTGGGCCGCACATTCTTGTGCGTGGCGAGATAGTAATTCAGCCCATCCGCCCAGGCCGTCATCAGCAAGCGCATCTGCGCCGGGCTGCGCGCCCAGGCGGTCTTCAGATCGGCTTCGTCGAGATAGAGGCGATGCCTCAGATCGTCCCAGATCAGCGCTTCACCGTCGGCTTCGGCCTGCCGCCCCAGCGCGGTCAGATAGTTGCGCTCGATCCGGTTGAAGTCGTCTTCGGCCTGCGCATAGATCGCGCCGAACACGGCGTCCGCGTCTGTCTTTCCCTTCACATGGGCGATGCCCCAATCGTCCCGCATGATCGAAACGCGGGCTGCCTGCGCTTGCCAGCGGGCAAGCTCGGGTTGGGCAGGCGCGGCGGCGAGGAGCAGGGCGAGAGTCAGCATGGGCGCGAGCCTAGGTCAGCTACCGGAACAATAAAACTCCGTTTGCTTCGAGCGCAGTCGAGAAGCCGTATCTCGACTTCGCTCGATACGAACGGATTTAGAATGGCAGTCTTACCGTCGCGCGCAATCCGCCGTCGGCGCGGTTGGCGAGGGTGAGCGTACCGCGGTGCGCCTCGACGATCGCGCTGGCGAGCGCGAGGCCGAGGCCGGCGCCGCCCGTGTCGCGGCTGCGCGACCCTTCGAGGCGCGTGAACGCTTCGAACATCCGGTCCATGTCCTGCTCGGGAATGCCGGGCCCGTCATCGTCGATCTCGACAACGGCGTGCCCGCCATCGGCGAACACCCGCAGCCGCGCCCGCTCGCCATATTTCAGCGCATTTTCGATCAGGTTGCGGAAGGCGCGCTTGAGCAAAATCGGCCGCATCGGCACCGCCAGCCGGCCGGCATCTTCGATCGCAAGGTCCGCGCCCAGATCCTCGAATTCTTCCGCCAGGCTGTCGATCAGCGCCGGCAGATCGACGCGCTGCTCCGGTTCGCTCGACTTGCCGAGCCGGGCCAAGGACAGAATGTCATCCAGCGTGCGGTTCATCTCGTCGATCGTCGCCGCCATCCGCGCCCGCTCCCCGCTATCCTCGACCAGCTCGGTGCGGACGCGCAGCGAGGCAAGCGGGGTGCGCAGGTCATGGCCGATCGCGCCCAGCATCCGGTCCTTTTCGTCGAGCATCGCGGAGATGCGGGTGCGCATCGCGTTGAATGCTTCGATCAGCCGGCCGATATCGTCTGGGCCTTGCGCGGCGATCGGTTCGGGAGCGGAGCGCCAGTCGAACCGCTCGGCGGCGTGGCGCAGCTCGGCGAGCGGCCGCGCGAGCCTGCCGCCGACCCAGAGCACGGTCAGCAGCACGAAGCCGTACAGCACCATCGTCTGGAATATGAGGCCGCCGAACACGCCGGGATTGAGGGGCGGCAACGGCGCGGCGGTCGTCACCCAGCGGCCTTGCGCGATCTGGGCGGAGACGACGATGACCTGCCGCTTCAACACCGCCGCGCGGCGGAGCAATTTGCCCTGGTCGTTGACCTGGACCTGGAATTCCTGCGCCGGCACCTCGGCCGCGCGAATGTCGCCGACGCCGATGCCGACTTCCTGCAGCATGTCGCGCGCACGATCGGCCACATCGGGCAGCAACGCCATCTGGTCGGTGATCGGGCTGACCGGCGTGGACAGCGATCCGCGCAGCATCTCGGGCGTGGTCTGGCCGGTGCGGGTGCGCTGCACCGTCTCCGCCAGCCGGGCGATGGCGAGCGTCGAGGTCTGCACGAAGCTTTGCCGCCGCGTCGCCTGCAGCAGCAGCACGAAATTGACGGCCTGCGCCACGCCCAGCGCCAGCGCCACCAGCAGGGCAAGCTGGGCGCCGAGGCTGCGGGGCCGGCCGATCCGCTTCAAAGCCCGGCCGTCCTCAAAGCCGGGTCACGTCGGCGGAGAGCGTATAGCCGCCGCCCCAAACGGTCTTGATTAGGTTCGGATTCTTGGGGTCGGCCTCAATCTTGCGGCGCAATCGGCTGATGTGATTGTCGATCGCCCGGTCGAACGCATGCGCCTCGCGGCCATAGGCCAGATCGAGCAATTGGTCGCGGCTCAGCACCTGGTGTGGGTGGGTGGCGAAAGCGAGCATCAGGTTGAACTCGCCCGTCGAAAGCGGCACCGACACGCCGTCCGGATCGACAAGCGCGCGCTCGCCGGCCTTCAGCACCCAGCCGGCAAAGGCGTAGCTGCCAGTCTCAGGCGCCCGCTGTTTGACGCCCGCCGCGCCACGACCGGTGCGCCGCAGCACCACCTTGATCCGGGCGACCAGCTCGCGCGGGGAAAAGGGCTTCACGACATAATCGTCGGCGCCCATTTCGAGGCCGACGATGCGGTCGGTCTCTTCCGACATCGCGGTCAGCAGGATGACCGGCAGTTCGGATGTCGCGCGGATATGGCGGCAGAGGCTCAGGCCATCCTCGCCCGGCATCATCACGTCCAGGATGGCGAGGTCGATCGCATAGCCGTGCAGCCGCTCGCGCGCCTGGGCGGCGTCGCCGGCCTGGGTCACGCGGAAACCATTGCGCTGCAGATAGGTCGCGAGCGGCTCGCGGATCGAGCGCTCATCGTCGACCAGAAGGAGGTGCGGCTTGTCGTCCAAATCATGCTCCCTGTGCGCCGGTACCGATCACTGGCCCGTCATGCCAGCGAAGGCTGGTATCTCCAATGGCCTAGGAGACCCCAGCCTTCGCTGGGGTGACGAAAGGGGGGAACGCAACAGGGCGGACGAGGCAGGGTCAACCTCGTCCGCCCCTGGCTCTCCGGCGGCCGCGCTACAGGGGGCAAAGCGCGGTGCGCCGGACGGAGGCATGCGGAGCGCCGTTCAGCGCTCGACATACTCCCGCATCGCGGCACGAGCCTGCTCACGCTCCGCCGCGCTGATTTTGTTCTTGACCGGCACCAGCGCACCGGTCTGCGGTTCAGCGGCGGCAAAAGCGATGATGCTGCTGAGCGTCAGGGCGCCAAGGGCAGACATCAACAAAATCGCCGTCATTCCCGCTCTCCAAAACGCAAACTCGATGATGCGGTATGGAAGCGAGGCGTCGCGGGAGTTTGTCAGCGGCGAAGAAAAATGTCGCGATTTGTCGCGGCGCTGAAGAGGTGGAGCGGGTAACGGGAATCGAACCCGTGTATTCAGCTTGGAAGGCTGCTGCACTACCATTGTGCTATACCCGCCCACGGGCGGCGGTCCGCTTGCCCCAGTGGCGCTGAGTCGTCAATGCCGTGATATGGCTTGGGATTCGAACCTGACCGCTGAGCGGCCGACTTATGTCACTCATCTGGAATGTTCGGCGACCGGGCAGGAATATCCGCCTGACACGCTGCTCGGCCTGTCCCGCGCGGGCAAGCCGTTGCTGGTGCGCTACGATCTGGAGCGGATGAGGCGCGAGTGGTCGCGCGAAGCGGTCGAAGCGCGGCCCGCCGATCTGTGGCGGTGGCGGGAGTTGCTGCCGGTGCGCCGCAACGAAGACATTGTATCTTTGGGAGAATGCGAGACGCCGATCGTGCCGCTGCCGCACGCAGGCCCCAAGGTTCTGGTCAAGGATGAAGGCCGGCTGCCGACCGGATCGTTCAAGGCGCGCGGCCTGGCCATGGCGGTGTCGATGGCGAAAGCGCTGGGCGTCAGGCGGATCGCGATGCCCACCAACGGCAATGCCGGCGCCGCGCTCGCCGCCTATGCGTCGCGCTGCGGGATCGAGACCATCATCCTCTGCCCGGAGGACACGCCCGAAGCCAATGTGCGTGAGATCGCGCTCCAAGGCGGGCGGGTCTGGCGCGTCAACGGGCTGATCGACGAATGCGGCGCGATCGTCGCGGAGGGCGCGCGCCAGGGGCGGTGGTTCGATTTTTCAACGCTGAAAGAGCCGTACCGGATCGAGGGCAAGAAGACGATGGGGCTGGAGCTGGCGCTGCAGCTCGGCTGGCGGCTGCCGGACGCGATCTTCTACCCGACCGGCGGCGGCACCGGCCTGATCGGCATGTGGAAAGCGTTCGACGAGCTGGAAGCGCTCGGCTGGATCGGGCCGGAGCGGCCGCGCATGTATGCCGTGCAGGCGGCCGGCTGCGCGCCGATCGTCCGCGCGTTCGATCAGGGCGCCGATCATGCCCAGCGCTGGGAAGATGCGCACACCGTCGCGGCGGGTATCCGCGTGCCGAAAGCGATCGGCGACTTCCTGATCCTCGACGCGGTGCGCAGGAGCGGCGGCCGCGCGATCGCGGTCGATGACGCGGCGATCGAGGCGGCGGTGGCGGACGCGGCGGGGTGGGACGGGCTGCTGCTCTGTCCCGAAGGCGGCGCGACCTTGGCCGCCTATCGGTCAGCGCTGAAGGCCGGCTGGGTGGGCGCGCGCGAGGAGGTCGTGCTGTTCAACTGCGCGACCGGCCTCAAATATCCGATGCCGGCGGTCGAACGCTTCCTCGACCGACACCAGCCGACCGACTTCGACGCGCTATAATCCTCTCCCCGGCGGGGAGCCGGTGAGGGGGTTCGGCGTTCGAAACCCTGACTCAGTACCTCCTCACCCAACCCTCTCCCCGCTGGGGAGAGGGCTAAAGTGCGTCACCAGATCCGCGCGCGCTCTTCCGGCTTCAGATACAGCTTGTCCCCCGGCTTCACGCCGAACGCCGCGTACCAGGGGTCGATATTCCTCACCGGCCCGTTCACCCGGAATTTGCGGAAGGAATGCGGGTCGCTGATCGTCATCTGCTTGATCGCGTCGGGCGTCATCTTGCCCGCCCAGGCCTGCGCCCAGCCCAGGAACACGCGCTGATCGCCGGTCAACCCGCCGATCACTGGCGCCGGCCTGCCGCCCAGCGAGGCGTGATAAGCGTCGAGCGCGATGGCGAGGCCGCCCAGATCGGCGATATTCTCGCCCATCGTCAGGCCCGGATTGATGTGGAAGCCCGGCACCGGCTCGAACTGCGCATATTGGTCGCCCAGGATTTTCGCGCGCGCCTTGAAGGCATCGGCGTCGGCCTTGGTCCACCAGTCGCGCAGCGCGCCGGCGGCGTCGATGGTGCGGCCCATATCGTCGAAGCCGTGGGTCAGCTCGTGCCCGATCACGCCACCGATCGCGCCGTAATTGATTGCAGGATCCGCATCGGCATCGAAGATCGGCGCCTGCAGGATGCCGGCGGGAAAGACGATGTCGCGGAGCGAGCCGTTATAGGCGTCGTTGGTCTGCGGCGTCATCTGCCAGGCGCCGCGATCGACGGGCCCATTGCTGCGCTTGACGATGAAGGCCCAGTCATTGGCGGCGGCGCGGCGGACATTGCCGAGCAGGTCGTCGCGCTTGATGACGACGGCGGAATAGTCACGCTGCGGCTTGTCGGGATAGCCGACCTTGATCGTGTAGGTGTCGAGCTTCTTCAGAGCTTCCTTCTTTGTTTCCGGCCCCATCCAGTCCAGCCGCTCGATGCGGCCGCGCATGGCGACCTTCAGATTGCCGACCAGCTCGGTCACCTTGGCCTTGGTCGCGGCCGGGAAATAGCGTGCGGCGTAGAGGTCGCCCACCGCCCAGTTGAGTGTGCCGAAACAACTGGCCGGGTCCGCGCCGCAATCGCCGCCGGCGACCGCGCGGACGCCGCGTTTCCAGCGCGGCTGCGGCTCGGCCTGGCCGGTCAGCTCTTTGAGCCTGAAACCGAAATGCGCGTCCACGAACGGCTTCGACAGGTAGGGCGCGGCGAGGTCAGCGACCCGAAAGGCCATCCATGCCTTCAAAGTCTCGACCGGCGTTTCGGCATAAATGACGGCGAGCTTCGGAAAGGCGCTTTTCTCGGCCACAACCACCATCGGCCTGGCGCCAACGCCCGCGCGCTCGAGAAAGGGAGCCCAATCGAAACCGGGCGCGAAGCCGGGCAGGGCGGCGGGTGCCATCGGGTTGTATTGGGTGGTCAGATCGCGCTGCTGCACTTTGGTCCAGCTGGCTTCCGCCACCTTCGTCTCGAACGTGACCAGATCGGCGGCGGCTTTGTCGGCGTCAGGCCAGCCCTCCAGTGCCAGCAGCCGTGCGGCATAAGCGCGATAGGCGTCTTTCTTCGCCGCCAGCTCGGCTTTCAGGTAATAGTCGCGGTCGGGCAGGCCGAGGCCGGACTGGCCGAGATAGAGGGCGTAGCGGTTCGGATCCTTGAGGTCGATGTCGATAAAGGCGCCGAACAGGCTGGGATAAAGACCGCCCGCGCCGGCGCCCATCAGCGCGGCGAGCGCGGCACGATCGGGGGCGGCCCGGATCGTGTCGAGCTCGGGCTTCAACGGGGCGGCGCCCAGCCGCTCGGCCTGCGCCTCGTCCATGAAGGCGGCGTAGAAAGTGCCGGCTTTCTGCCGCTCGGTCGCAGGCGCGGCGGTCGCTTCCTTCGCGACTTCGTCCATCAGTGTGTGGAGATTGGCTTCCATCCGGTCGGTCATTTCCAGCCGGCGCGATGCGGCGGGCCGATCCGCCGGGATCGACGTGCGGGCAAGATAGGCGCCGTTCGCATAGTCGAAGAAATCGTCGCCCGGTTTCACGCTCTTGTCGGCGGCGGTCAGATCGAGGCCGAACGGCGGATATTGCGGCGCTGCCCCGGCGGCTGCCGCGGCCGTAGCCATCAGTCCCGCGACCGCGAATGCCGTTCTGCCCATAGCCTCTCTCCAATTTTCAGCGACGGCGTCACTTGACCGGTGCGCCCGCTTTCGTGTTGGCGCATAGAGCGGAAAGTGGCGGGCCCGATCAAGCCCGGTGCGAAAAGGGGAGATCGAAATGGCGGGCAGTGCCGGTCTTGTCGCACAGGACGTCATTTTCGTCCCCGTCGCATGGCGCGCGCCGGCGCTGCCTGTCACGCTTGACGGTTTCCGGAGTCGGGTAAGGCAGGCGCGTTTTGGCAACAGTGATGAAGGCTGACTGGATGTCGGTGGTTTCCTCCACGCCGGTCGCTGCTGCCCAGGCCGCCGTCAAGCCGATGATCTGCGAGACCGGCTGGCGGGAAGCAATTCTCGTCACTGTCGCGCTCTGGTCTTTCGTCGGCGTCATTTATCTCCCGATCCTGATGGAGCGGCATCCGGGCGAAGGCTGGACCAGCGTCGTCCTCGATGAAGTGACGTTGATTCTGTCCATGGTCGTCGCGCTGCCTTTGTTCACCGTGTTCCGCGGCACCCGGAATTGGGAGCTGATGCCTCGGTCTCTGGCGCTGGCCGGCGCGGTGCTGCTCGCGGCGATTTTCCAGGCGAGCTTCGACCTGCTTTACACCGGCTTCGTCGCCAACCGGCTGGATACGGCGTGGGAGAATCTGCCGACCGATCTCAGCCGCGCCTATCGGGCGACGTTCAATTATGTCTGCGTGTTCGGCGTGAACGTCGCGCTGTTCCACCTGATCAGCGCGCGCAGTCACGAAGTCCGTCAGGCGCGCGAGCTGGCTCAGGCGCTCGCCGCCGCTCAGCACGCGCAGCTGGCGGCGCTACGCTATCAGCTCAATCCGCATTTCCTGTTCAACACTCTGAACGCCATCTCCGCGATGATCGTCACCCGCCGCAATGACGAGGCGGAAGTGATGACCGACAAATTGTCGAGCTTCTTGCGCGCCTCGCTCGCGTCAGACCCGACCGAGCTGGTGCCGCTCGATCAGGAGCTGTCGCTGATGGAGGATTATCTCGAGATCGAATCGATCCGCTTTGGCGAACGGCTGCATGTCGAGATCGACTGTGCGACCGACGCCTGTTCGATACCGATTCCGAGTTTCCTGCTTCAGCCTTTGGTCGAGAACGCGATCAAATACGGTGTCGCGCCGTCGCTCGAGCCGGTCGTGATCCGCGTCACCGGCCGCCGCGACGGCGAGGAATTGATCGTCACCGTCGAGGATGACGGCCGGGGCGCGGGCAGCGCGGTCAAGACGGGCGGCGCCGGTGTCGGCCTGCAGAATATCCGTCAGCGGCTGACCGCGCTCTATGGTGAGAATGCGTCACTGACCGCGGCGCGGCGCAATCCCGGATTCGCGGCCACGATCCGGCTTCCCGTCGTGAAACCCGACACCGCCTGAACCGGGCTTGAGCGACTCGGGTTCCTGTCCGATAAGGCTCGAAAAAGCCTCGGGGGGATAATGACATGCGTGTCTTGCTGGTCGATGACGAAGCGCTTGCGCTTGACCGGTTGCGGACCCTGTTCGCGGATATCGACGAAGTCGATGTCGTCGGTCAGGCGAGTGACGGCGACATGGCACTGGAGCAGATCGAGAAGCTGACGCCTGACCTTGTGATTCTCGATATCCAGATGCCCGGACGCAACGGCCTGCGCACGGCCGCCGCGCTGGAACCGGAGAAGCGGCCCGAGATCATCTTCGTCACCGCGCATGAACATTATGCGCCCGATGCGTTCGAGGTGGACGCGGCCGACTATCTGCTGAAGCCGGTCCGCTTCGACCGGCTGCGCCAGGCGGTCACGCGCGCCCGGCGCCGGCGCGAGCTGCGCGACCAGGCCGAGCAGAGCGGCAAGCTCGCGGAGGAAGTGGAAACGCTGCGCGCGAAGGGCGGCGGGCGCAGCGACGATGCGGGCTTCTGGGTGCCGGAGCGGCATGGCCATCGCTGGGTGCCGATCGAAGCGATCGGCTGGATCGAGGCGGCACGCGACTATGTGCTGCTGCACACCGAAACCCGCAGCCATATGCTGCGCGCCACCATGTCGGCGCTTGAAGAGAAATTGGAAGGATCGGGGCTGATGCGCGTGCACCGCTCGGCCTTTGTGCGGCCGGAAAAAGTGGCGGAGGTTCGCCGCGCCAATCGGAGCCTCACTCTGGTGCTCGACGACGGCGCCAATGTGCAGGTGGGGCCCAGCTATATCGATTCGCTGTCCGAAAAGCTGGGCCTGCCCTGAACCGCGGGCACGTTTAGGCGATACCGGCGAACGAGGTGGTTGCGGCAACAAACAATGTGCCGACGAACATCGCGGCCAGCCAGGTCGCCGTCGCACGGAAAGATTCCATCATGTCTTACTCCTTGGAGTTCTGTGCCGCTGCTGATCAGTGACGAAGCGGCCTCTAGACGGCGCGACGCGCGCCGCGCGGCGGATTCGACCATGATGCCTGGAAATATGACCAAGACGCTGCGAATCGACGAAGCCGCGTGCCGGACCGACGAAATCCATGACGCATATTCTTGATCTGCTAACCTTGGGCCGTTAGCGAGGCGGCGCTTCACCAAAATCGAGCGGGCGAAACGTGGAAGAGTATTTGATGCTTATGGTCGCGCTCCTGCTGGCGGGCGCCGGCGTGATCGGCTTCGTGATCTGGAACGAAACCGCCGGCAAGGCGCGCCGCCGCCGCAAGCTGGAACGCAACCACTCTCGCAGCAAGGTCCGCGACACCGCGAACTGATGCGCGTCACTCTCTGGTGGCGGCAACGTTTCAGAATTCATCCAGTTTTTGTCCTGGCGCGTCATGCGATTCCCGCGCGTCGTCCCGCTTTAGTCGCTTGTCATTGGTCTGCGAGGCCGTGCAGCCGGTCGCCGCCATAGGCGAGTGCCCCAAAATCAAGGCGACAGCAGCAGCGATTGTTCCGATCAGAGTCGCGGCGCGAGGCTTGGTCGCCAGATTGCAGCGGTCGAGGACGCGCGGGCACGATCCAAAGCGAAAGAAACGATATGAGCTGGCCCGCGCCGCTTTTCAGTTCGGGGGAAGGGCATCGCCGACCGTCCCCGGTGAAGTTCCTGATGCGAGTTGGAGAATTTATACACCATGCCCAGTCGCAAATTTCCGCCAATACAAGTGCCAAAGCGCTGGTGGGGCAAGAAAGTGTCGCAAGATCAACAATCTGATTGACGCGCGTCGCGCGCGGTTGCCATCCGTGCCGTATGGAAGACTCTCCGTCAGCCCTTAGGCACCGCGACCATGGCGCTGATACTCTCCGCGGCATCGCGATCCTGATGGTGCTGGTGCTGCACGGCGCCGCGATGACTGAGGGGCTCGAAAAACACCCTTGGCTGGTGGATCTCACCAACCGACTGGGCGCCGGCGTTCAGCTATTCTTCGTGCTTTCCGGGTTCGTCATCACCGCCGCGATGGATCGCGCTGCCTCTTTCGGTGATGGGAGTTCGGGCTTCCTCCTCCGCCGATTGGCGAAGCTGGGACCGCTCTATTTGATCTTCCTGCACCTCAATATTGCGTTCTTTTGGCTGTGGTCGGCTCACGATCCCGACCCGCAT
Organism: Pseudomonadota bacterium; assembly: GCA_018240865.1. Classification (GTDB taxonomy): domain Bacteria; phylum Pseudomonadota; class Alphaproteobacteria; order Sphingomonadales; family Sphingomonadaceae; genus Sphingomonas_B. The sequence continues at coordinate 12,813 of JAFEEY010000032.1, forward strand.
TTTTTCAGGAACTCCGTGACTGGCGACAATCTCAACGTCGAGAATTACGGCCTGCACCTCCTGTTTCTTCAAGGCCTGTCGCCGGCCTATATCAATACCCTCCTCGATGGCGGTTGGTCCATCGTTTGCGAGGTCTACTTCTACGCGCTCGCGCCCTTCGTGTTTCATCCCCTCTGCCGATCCTTGCGACGGGCAATCTGGGCACTCGCGGTCTCGATCCTAGTTGCTATCGGGTTCACAATGGCCGTCGGCAAACACATGGGCGCCTTCGGCTATTATGCGTTTCCGGTTCAGCTACCGTGCTTTGTGATGGGCATTTTGGTGTACCGAGCCCGAGAGCGGTTCACGATAGACCTGCCATCGGAGCTGCAAGCGCCAATAGCCGTCACGATAGCGTTGTTCGTGTTCGGCTTCTTACGCACCAATGTTTCGCCGCTTGGCGGTCACGTCATGATCGCGATCCTGTTCGCCCTGGCCCTGCTTGTGCTGCGCGTGCATACGGGTCGGGGTCTGCTCGGAGCACTTCAGGCGATTGGAAGGCAGAGCTATGCCTTATTTCTGGTGCACCTGTTCTTGCTGAAAATTGCCTATACGACTGTTTTTGCGAACGGTTTCTACCCGGGCCTGTGGCTCGCTTTGTGTCTCAATCTCGCAATATCGGTCCTGGGTGCGCTCGCGCTTTCTTGGCTGATCTTTGACAGGATCGATCGATTCTTCGTGACCGCAATGGCGCGCTACTTGAGCAGCAGACGGAAGGCACACTAGGTTGGGGACTCATTGATCCACTTGGCGACGGTGGCGACGAGGCGATTGCGGCGAGATAGTTGCAGGCGTGGCGATCGTATCGTGTGGCGATGCGGTGCCAGTTCTCGAGGCGATCGAGAGCCACTCGATGGCGTTCCTGCGCCGGTAGATGCGCCCGTCATATTCTGGCGCCCGAAACCCGAACACGCCGAGGTTTCGGAACGATCGACCACGGCAGGCCTCCAAGGTCGATCGTGCGGGCGCAGGCGCTTTACGCCTCAAGTCGAAGTCAGCAAGCAGCGGCTGGCCTCGCTGCGACTCGTGCATCTCCGTGTATCACGCATGTATCATGGAGACGCAGGGAAAGGACGAAAAATGGCGGAAAACCGTAGGTAATCCGCGCAAGCCAGCGCAAACGACCAGCAGAGGCTTCAACCTCCGCCGCCCCGGCTTAGTCTGATAATTTCAACAGCTTAAAGATGGTGGCAGGGCTTGTACCGAACCACCTCATTAAGTGCTGTATTTTATAGATAAATAATGGATTTTCAGATATATTCTCCCACATTTCCTCCCACATAATGGGTTCCTTGCGACGTACAGTCGTTCGCCTTAGGCGTTTTATCTGACCTCAGAAGGTGCACAATCCATGTGACCGACCGGCTCAACCCGAGCGACAATCGCTGGTTCAACCCCTGAAAGAACGGTACGCGCTAGAGCCAGATCGTGGGACTTTTCGGCCATCAGATTTCAATGTCCTCAATGCCAGCTCTCAAGGCAAAACCGGACATTACGGCTCACTCAGGCATTGACCCTATCGATGCTGTGACTGAGCTGATTGCAAAATGCCGGCGTTGATCACGCATTCGGGAGAGGCCGCTGTCCTCCAATCTGTCTTCAGAGTTAGCCAGCACCCCGTCTCGCCGATTATGGCGTCGCGAAATCAAGGCGGCATCGCAGCCGCGTGACAGCTGACTAGAGCGGCGGCGATGACCTGCCATGCGTGTTCATTAATCGGAAACAAGGCTCCTCTCCCGGCACGAGCTCACCAGTCGCCAAGGCCTAAAATTGGCTCAGATGCGTTGCCTATAGAGGGTCTCGGTGCTCGAGACTTGCCTGCACCATAGACCCCTGCGAGCGACGCACGGGGAAAGACATATTGCTTCGAGCATAGTTTGGCCCTAGCCTTTTCCAGATGTTTGCCCGGCTTGGCCTACTCCTTGTCCTCTGCGCGATGCTCCTTTCGGGCAGAGCTTGGGATGCGCATTTGGCTGTGCACGAGCAGTTGTCCTCTGCCACGGCCGTTCATACGCACCATTCGGACCATGTTCACGCTGTGGACCCGGTGGCAAGCTTCGAGAAGGCGGCGCTTGGGGACGCACCGGCCGATCAGCGGGATCCGGAGAGAGGCCTGACGCATAGTCATGGCTCCATGGCCGGGCATGGCTTCGCCCTGCTTTCCGCCGATCATACCGAATTTGCAGGCCTGCCATCGGCGAAGGAGCTCCATTTTCCGCCGCGTGCATCGCTTGCGGCTATCTCCCGCCCCAACTCGCTTCTGAGACCTCCGCGAACCGCCTGACATCGTTGCACGGTGTCGCCGGCTGCGTCCGGCTGCGCCTTGAGCAGACGTGTCAGGAGCAGGTGAAATGAAGACGATACTGCGTGCCGCACTGCTTGCGGTCACGTTCCTGTCAGCGGGAGCGGCCAATGCCGATACGCTGACCCTCGAAGAGGCGATCCGCCAGTCTGTGGCCAACTCGCCGCTGGGTGCCGCAGCAACAGCCCGGGTGGAAGTGCTGGAGGCCGCGCGCGCGGCTGCTGATACAAAGCCCGCTGCGACCATCGACGGCGCCGTCGAGAACATCGGGACGAATGGTTTCAACCAGTTCCAGATCGATGCCACCTATAATCAACGCATCGAGCGGGGCGGCAAGCGTGCGGCCCGGGTGGCACTGGCCGAAGGCGACATCGGGGTCGCGCAGGCGCAGGGGCTGATCGCGCGGCTCGATCTCGCCCAGAAGGTCCAGCAACTCTACGTCGAGGTGCAGGCCGCGACGCTCGATCTCGAACTCGCGCGCAGCCGGGTGGAGATCGCCGAGGCGCTCCAGAAAGACGTGCAGCGCCGGGTGGACGATGCCCGCGATCCGCTCTTTGCTGGAACGCGCGCGCGAACGCAGCTGGCGGAAGCCAAGGTCGATCTGGAATTGGCCGAACATGCGGTGGAAGCGGCCAAGACCCGCCTTGCCTTGCTTTCCGGACAGGCCGACGACGAGTTCTCGGTTGTGACGGACGCCTTTCTCGACTTCGCGCCGGCAGGCGCAGTGCCGGACGATCTCGCCTCGATCGATCTGGCCTTGTATGAGGCGCGCAGCCGCCGCGCCGATGCCAATATCCGTTTGCAGGACGCGAACGCGCGCACCGATCCGACCGTGTTCGCCGGCCCCCGTTTCCTTGGGACGGGCGATGTCGCTCTTGTTGGCGGCTTCTCGCTGCCGCTATCGAACCGCGCACTCAACCAGGCCAATCGCGACCGCGCCGAAGCCGAGAAGCGCCAGATCGAAGCCGACCTTGCCGTCGAGCGGTTCGAGCGGCGCCGCGCCATTGGCTTTGCCGTGGAGCGGGTCGAGGAAGCGGGCCACGAGGCGGAGGCGATCCGCACCAAGGTCGTGCCCGGCGCCGAGCAGACGCTGCGCGAAGTGCTGGCGGGCTACAAGCGCGGCGGCTTCACCTTTCTCGACGTCTCGACCGCGCAAAACGCTCTGCATGACGCACGCGTGCGGATGGTCGATGCCATGACCGAATATCACCGTGCCAAGGCTGAACTTGATCGCCTGACCGGCCGGTTTGCCGAACTCGTTGGGGGTAACTGACCATGCGCCGTATCTATCTCATCGCAGCCACTCTTCTCGCGGCACCTCTCATAGCCTGCGGTCAAGCGGGCGAGAATGCCGGGACCGCAGAAAGCGCCGAAGCCGAAGCTGCTGCGGCCGCCGATTACGAGCGCGGGCCGCACAACGGGCGGATGCTGCGCGACGGCGATTTTGCCATCGAGGTCACCGTGTTCGAGGATGGCGTGCCGCCCGAATACCGGCTCTACGCCTACCGTGCGGACAAGCCGCTTGATCCCAAGGAGGTCAAGGCGCGCGTCATGATCGCCCGGCTCGACGGGGAGAAGACCACCTTCGACTTCGCCCCGCAGGACGATTTCCTGCGCGGCAATGCGGTTCTGGTCGAGCCGCACAGCTTCGATGTCGTGGTCGAGGCGAGTATGGGCGGCAAGGCTCACAAGTGGAGCTTTGCTTCCTACGAGGGCCGCGCGACCATCACCGATGCGGCCGCAAGTGCCGCCGGCATCAAGACGGAGACCGTCGGCCCGCAGGCGATCGGCGATACGGTCGAGATCATCGGCCGGGTGGAGCTCGATCCGGCCGGCAGCGCCGAGGTGGGGGCCAAGTATCCCGGCCCCGTGGTGGCGGTGTTCCGGAACGTCGGCGACCGGGTCTCCAAGGGAACGCTGCTGGCGAAGGTCGAGAGCAGCTATTCGCTCCAGACCTACGCGATCTACGCACCGATGGCGGGCGTGATCAGCGCACGCAATGCCAATGTCGGATCGATTGCCGACAGCGAGCCGCTGTTCGTGATTTCCGACCCGGCGCGCACCGTGGCGACCTTCCCGATTTTCCCGCGCGACATCGAGCGGGTGCGGCCCGGCCAGCAGGTCCAGATCCGCGGATTGGAAGGCGAGCGCACGCAGAGCGCGGTGATCCGCGATTTCCTGCCGCTTGCCGATGTCACCAGCCAGGCCGTGACTGCGCGGGCTGCGCTTCCCAACCGCGACGGCTTCTGGCGTCCCGGCATGGCAGTGCGCGGGCTGGTGACCGTCGAGCAGCGCCAGGTGCCGCTGGCAGTCAGGACCGACGCGATCCAGCAGTTCCGCGATTTCCGCGTGGTCTTTGCCAAGATCGGCCAGACCTATGAAGTGCGGATGCTCGAACTCGGCAAGGAAGGGCCGGAATGGACCGAGGTGATCAGCGGCATCAAGCCGGGCACGGTTTACGCCGCCGAGAACAGCTACGTCATCAAGGCCGACATCGAAAAGTCCGGCGCAAGCCACGATCACTGAGAGGCCCCCGGAAATGCTTGAGAAAATTATCGAGCTGTCGATCCGGCAGCGTGTCGCAGTGCTGGTCGCGGTCCTGCTTCTGGCCGCCATCGGGGCCTACAGCTTCGGGCGGCTGAAGATCGATGCCGTGCCCGACATCACCAATGTCCAGGTGCAGATCAATACGGCCGCGCCTGGCTTCTCGCCGCTGGAGGCCGAGCAGCGCATCACCTTCCCGGTCGAGACGGCGATCGCCGGCCTGCCGGGGCTCGAATACACGCGCTCGGTCTCGCGCTACGGCCTGAGCCAGGTGACGGTGGTGTTCGCCGACGGCACCGACATCTATTTCGCCCGCCAGCTCGTCAACGAGCGCCTGCAAGGCGTGCGTTCGACCCTGCCCGCCGGGATCGAGCCCGAACTGGGCCCGATCGCGACCGGGCTGGGCGAAATCTTCATGTATACGATCGAGGCCAAGCCGGGGGCGGTCAAAAGCGATGGCACGCGCTACACCGCGCAGGATCTGCGCACGCTGCACGACTGGGTCGTTCGCCCCCAGCTGCGCAACGTGCCGGGGGTCACCGAAGTCAATTCGGTGGGTGGCTACCGCAAGGAATATGTCGTCGCCCCCGATCCCTCGCGGCTCGCAGGCTTCGGCCTGACGGTCGAGAACGTCATCGCCGCGCTCGAAGCCAACAATGGCAATGTCGGCGCGGGTTACATCGAGCGTTCGGGCGCGCAATACCTGATCCGCGTGCCGGGGCAGGCGCAGGGCGAGCGTGACCTGGCCGGCATCATCGTTGCGACACGCGGCGGCGTGCCGGTGCGGATCGCGGATGTCGCCGATGTCGAGATCGGCTCGGAAATCCGCAACGGCGCGGCGACCAAGGACGGGCAGGAGGTGGTGCTCGGCACCATCTACATGCTGGTCGGCGAGAACGCGCGCGAAGTCAGCGTCGCAGTGGCCGAACGCCTTGAGGAGGTGAACCGTTCGCTTCCCGGCGGGGTTGTCGCCAAGACTGTCTACGACCGCTCCAAGCTGGTCGAGGCCACCGTCTCCACCGTCGAACGCAACCTTGCCGAAGGCGCGCTGCTGGTGATCGTGGTGCTGTTCGTGCTGCTCGGCAATATCCGCGCGGCGCTGATCACGGCGGCGGTGATCCCGCTGTCGTTCCTGATGACCATCACGGGCATGGTGCAGACCAATGTATCGGGCAATCTCATGAGCCTTGGCGCGCTCGACTTTGGCCTCATCGTCGATGGTGCGGTGATCATCGTCGAAAACTGCCTCAGGCGGTTCGGCGAGGCACAGCACAGGCTTGGCCGGGTGCTTGACCGTGAAGAGCGGTTCAAGCTCGCCGCCGGTGCCTCGGCGGAGGTTATCCGCCCGAGCCTATTCGGCATCCTGATCATCACCATTGTCTACATCCCGATCTTCGCGCTGGAGGGCGTGGAAGGGAAGACCTTCCACCCGATGGCGCTGGTGGTGGTGATGGCGCTCACGGCCGCCTTGCTGCTGTCGCTCACCTTCGTTCCCGCAGCCGTGGCGACCTTCGTCACCGGCCGGGTCGAGGAGAAAGAGAACCGCGTCATGCGCACGGCCAAATCCCGCTATGTCCCGATGCTCGATTTCGCGATCCGTCAGCGCCGGATCGTCGTTGGCGCAGCGGCCGTGCTGGTGGCGCTGAGCGGTCTCGCCGCGACGCGTCTGGGGTCGGAGTTCATTCCCAATCTCGATGAAGGCGACATCGCGCTGCACGCGCTACGCATTCCCGGGACGAGCCTGACCCAGGCGGTGCAGATGCAGAGCGCCCTCGAAGACCGGATCAAGAAGTTCCCGGAGGTCGACATGGTGTTCGCCAAGATCGGCACCGCCGATGTTGCCACAGATCCGGTGCCGCCTTCGGTCGCCGATACCTTCGTCATCATGAAGCCGCGCGATCAATGGCCCGATCCGCGCAAGCCAAAGGCCCAACTGGTCGCGGAGATGAACAAGGCCGTGCAGGAAGTGCCGGGCTCGCGCTACGAGTTCATCCAGCCGATCCAGATGCGTTTCAACGAACTGATCGCGGGCGTGCGTTCGGATGTCGCGATCAAGGTCTATGGTGACGATCTCGATCAGCTGGCGGCAACCGCAGCCGAAATCGAGAACGTGGTCGGCAGCATTGCCGGATCGCAGGACGCCCAGACCGAACAGGTTACCGGCCTGCCGTTCATCCAGGTTGTGCCCGACCGGCTCAAGCTCACCCAGCTCGGCCTCAATGTCGATGATGTCCAGACCGTGGTCGCCACCGCCATCGGTGGTGCCGAGGCGGGGCAGATCTTCGAGGGTGACCGGCGTTTCGACATCGTCGTGCGTCTGCCCGAGCAGCTGCGGCAGGACCCGCAGGTGATCGAGCGCCTGCCCATCCCGCTTCCTAGCGGCGGCGCTGTGCCGCTGTCCGAGGTCGCCAGCATCGAGCGCATTCAGGGGCCGAACCAGATCAGCCGCGAGGACGGCAAGCGCCGCGCGGTGGTGACCACCAATGTCCGTGGCCGCGATCTGGGATCGTTCATCGCCGAGGCGAAGGAGCGGATCGGTGCCGAGGTCGAGCTGCCCGAAGGCTACTGGATCGATTACGGCGGGACCTTCGAGCAATTGCAATCGGCGGCGACGCGCTTGCAGATCGTCGTCCCGCTCGCGCTGCTGCTGATCTTCGGCCTGCTCGTCACCCTGTTCCGGTCATGGAAGGATGCCCTGGTGGTGTTCTCCGGCGTGCCGCTTGCGCTGACCGGCGGGATCGCGGCGCTGCTGCTGCGCGGTATCCCGTTCTCGATCTCGGCCGGGGTCGGGTTCATCGCCCTGTCCGGGGTTGCGGTGCTCAACGGGGTGGTGATGCTGACCTTCATCAAGCAGTTGATGGAGGAAGGCAGCGGGCTGGAGGACGCGATCCGCGACGGTGCACAGGCGCGCCTGCGCCCGGTGCTGATGACCGCGCTGGTCGCAAGCCTCGGCTTCGTGCCGATGGCGCTCAACGTCGGGCTCGGCTCCGAAGTCCAGCGTCCGCTGGCGACCGTGGTGATCGGCGGGATCATTTCCTCGACCATCCTGACCCTCATCGTCCTGCCCGCGCTCTACCGCATGGTGCGCGGGAGGGAGGTGGAGGCGCAACAAGGTTCGGCCATGCCGGCGAACGTGGCATGATACATCTGGGCGGCAAGGGATAGGAGAACCCGATCATGCTATCCGTGCTTGCACACCGCACCTACCGGCATCTGTTTCTGGCGCAGGTCATCGCGCTGGTGGGGACGGGGCTTGCCACGGTGGCCCTCGGTCTGCTGGCTTACGAGATCGCCGGCGCGGATGCGGGTGCGGTGCTGGGCACGGCGCTGGCGATCAAGATGGTGGCTTATATCGGCGTCGCGCCGGTGGTCGGGGCCTATGCCGACAGGCTGCCGCGCAAGGGACTGTTGGTGGCGATGGACCTGCTGCGCGCCGGTGCTGCACTGACGCTCCCGTTCGTCGATGCGGTCTGGCAGGTCTATCTGCTGATCTTCCTGCTGCAATCGGCCTCGGCGGCCTTCACGCCGACGTTTCAGGCGACCATCCCCGATATTCTCCCGGACGAGGAGGAATACACCCGCGCACTCTCGCTTTCGCGCCTCGCCTATGATCTGGAAAGCCTGCTGAGCCCGATTCTGGCCGCTGCGCTCCTGACGGTGATCAGCTTCCACTGGCTGTTCGCGGGCACAGCGATCGGCTTTGCGATCTCGGCGCTGCTGGTCGTCACGGCCGCGCTGCCGCATCGCAAGGCTGCCGCGGCGATTGTCGAGAGTGTCTGGCGCAAGACCACGCGCGGCGCGCGCATCTATTTGAAGACACCCCGCCTGCTCGGCCTGCTGGCCGTGACCCTCACTGCTGCGGCGGGCAGCGCAATGGTGATCGTCAACACGGTCGTCATTGTGAAGGGCATGGGCCGCAGCCAAGGCGATGTGGCTCTGGCGCTTGCGGCCTATGGCGGCGGCTCGATGCTGGCCGCCCTCGCGCTGCCGCGGGTGTTGCAGCACATCGCCGACCGGACGGTCATGCTCACGGGGGCTCTAATCCTCACCGTGACGCTTGGCGGACTGGCAGGTCTGGCGCTCGATTGGCCCCATCTTCTTGCCGGGTGGCTGGTGATGGGTATCGGCTATTCGCTCTGCGTTACGCCGGGTGGCAGGCTGCTGCGGCGGTCATCCAGCGAGGCTGATCGCCCCGCGCTCTTCGCCGCGCAGTTCGCGCTCAGCCATGTCTGCTGGCTGATGGCCTATCCGATCGCGGGGCAGGCGGGCGCCCGCTTCGGCATGACAACCGCCTTGGTCGCACTGGCGGGGCTCGGCGCTGCGGGACTGTTGCTGGCGCTATGGCGCTGGCCGACGAACGACCCCGCCGCATTGGCCCACGACCACCCCGATCTGCCCGCAGACCATCCGCATCTGGCCGGGCATGGCGGTGGGCAACACGCCCATCCCTATGTCATCGACGACTTGCACGGACACTGGCCGGGCCGCTCCTGATCAGGCAATCGCCGCGCGATACCGCGCGTCGACCACCTCCCAGTCGAGATTGGCCATGAAAGCATCGACATAGCGCGCGGCGGCGGTGCCATAGTCCATGTGATAGGCATGTTCATACATGTCGAGCGCGATCAGCGGGGTGCCGGTCACCGCGCCGTGCATGTGATCCCAAGCCCAGTAATTGTGGAGCGACCGGGTGTGCGCGTTCCACGTGAGCACGCACCAGCCCGATCCGCCGGCAAGGCTCATCGCGGTGCGCCGGAACTCGGCCGCCCAGGCATCGTATCCGCCGAACCAGCTTGTCAGCGCTTCGGTGATCGATCCGCCGGGAGTGCCAATCCCGCCGAGCGCGCCGAAATAGAGCTCGTGCAGCACCACCGATCCGGTGCGGTGCAGTTCCTCGCGCTTGAGCCCGGAGTAGGCGACCGGCGGAAATTCGGGATCGGCCATCGCCGCGGCGAGCCGGGTCTCGATGGTATTGAGCCCGCGCACCGAGCCCTGGTAATTGTTCTCCCAGTGCGAGGTGATGAGCTTCTCCGACAGCCCGGTTAGTTTAGCGGGGTTAAAGCGCAGCGGCTTGGGGGTGTGCTTTCCGGCGAAGGCGGCGGCAGCAGAGGCCGGCGCCTGCCCGGCAACGCTGCCATGGGTTGCTACCAGCGCCGCGCCGGCTGCGGAAAGGGCGGCGGTGCCGATTGCCTGCCTTCGGGTAATATCGCTCATATCGTCCTCCTCACGTCGCCAGAACCAGAACCAGTCCGCCCACCCCGCAGGCCGCCAGCACGCGCAGCACCGACCACTTCAAGCCGAAGGCGAGCGTGAAGGCCAGTAGTGCCAGCAAGCCCGCGCGCCAGTCGAAGCTGGCAAGCTCGGGCCAGTAGAGCCGAACCGGGCCGACATGGCGCTGGCCCACCGCGGTAAACAGCACGTGCAGCGCGAACCACGCGGTCAGGTTGCCGATCACCCCCACCACCGCCGCCGTCACCGCTGCCAGCCCGCCTTTCAGCGCCACCGCACGGCCGAGCCGGTCAATCCACGGGGCAAAGGCGAAGATCCACATGAAGCACGGCGCAAAGGTGACCCAGGTCGTCAGCATCGCCCCGAGGAACCCTGCCATCAGCGGCGAGAACGGCTCGGGCGCGCGGAAGGCGGCGAGATAGCCGACGAATTGGGTGACAAGGATCAGTGGCCCCGGTGTGGTCTCGGCCAGGCCGAGCCCGTCGGCCATTTCACCGGGCTGGAGCCAGCCGAAACCCTGCACTGCCTCCTGCGCCATATAGGCGAGCACAGCATAGGCCCCGCCAAAGGTCACCACGGCAAGCTGCGAGAAGAAGGCCCCGATATCCCACAACACATGCTCGCGCCCCAGCGTCGCCGCAATCAGCACCATCGGCGCCGCCCACACTGCGCCCCACAGCGCAATCGAGAAGAAGGTGGTGCGCCATGGCCGCTCCGGCACAGCGTCAGCCCCTGTGGCTGGCTTGAGCGCCAGCAGATCGGGTCGCCTCTTCCCCGCGATCATGCCGATGACCCCTGACCCCAGCACGATCAGCGGGAATGGGAGATCGAAGAAGAACAGGCCGACAAAGGCCGCCGCCGCGAGCCCGCGCTTCAGGCCCGTATCGAGTGCGCGCCCGGCAATCCGCAGGAGAGCTTGCACGACGATGGCCAGCACCGCCGCCTTCACGCCCAGAAACAGCGCTTCGACCCATGCGAGATTGGCGGCGATCGCATAAAGCACCGACAGCGCGAGGATGATCAGCGCACCGGGAATTACGAACAGCAAGCCTGCAGCCAGCCCGCCGCGCCAGCCATGCAGTCGCCAGCCAATCCACGTCGCCAGCTGCTGCGCTTCGGGGCCGGGAAGCAGGTGGCAAAAATTGAGCGCGTGGAGAAAGTCCTCCTCGCTTATCCATTTGTGCTCATCCACCAGCTCGCGGTGCATGAGCGCGATCTGTCCGGCGGGGCCTCCGAAACTAAGGAAGCCGATACGGGTAAACACCCGCAGCAGTTCGGCAAATGTGATGGACGGGGAAGTAGCCAGTGAAGCCAAGATAACCTCGCGCAATTCGCCCCACCGGAAATGGCAAGGCAACGAGGCAACGCTTGGGCCTGTCTTGACCTCGGCGGGAGGTTGCTTAGCCCCGCTGGGGTGCTGTTTAGCGTCCAAATAAAGGGAGATCAAGCAGACACCCGCGCGCCAATCATCCAGCCGCGCCGCTTGTTAGCATCCCTTGCATCCCACTTTTTCAGCAGAATATTATCCGGGTGACGCAGACTGTCAGTATGACCACTGTAAGTGCCTGCAGTCAGGTCGGCCGCCGACATACCGTGCCAAATTGGCCCGGAAACGCCTTTAGCTCGACACAATATCTCGCATCCAGTCGTTGATTTCCGCTTCGACCCATACGACACATTTCGGCCCCAGCGATCGCGATCTCGGGAACCGGCCCTCGCTCATACGCTGATAGATAGCGGAGCGGCGCAGTCCGACCCGGGCGATCACTTCCGGCAGGCGCAAAAGCCTCGCCGGCGGTGCTGCTTCGGGCGGTTGAGGCGTGTGCATTTCATCTGGTGTTGCATGCGGCATTGTTGATCTCACTTGCTTGGGTTCGATCCCCTCCGAACTTTGGCATTTACCGGGGCAGCGACATCGCGATGTCCCGGTCCACAAAATCATCGATGTGCTTGGCAAGCATTCGTGCCACGAGCTGTGAGGTGCCGTTGGCCCACCGAGGCCGCAGATCCTCAATCCGCCGTCCGAGGGTCCGCTGAAGATGGACTGGGAGGCTTGTGAAGAACTCTTCGAGAAATTCGCCCATTTCGCCATGCATCCACTCGCAGGCGAGGTCTTCCTGCCCGGCAAGAGCAAGGATCATCGTCGCGCGGGAGTGCGCTCCACAGGCGGCGAGCACAAGTGCCGCATCGTCGAGCCCGATAGGCCGCTCGCCGCGCGCAAGGCGAAGCAGGGTCTCGCGGTGCATTCCGCATTCACTGGCAATCCTGTGGCGGGGCTTGCCGGCGGCATCGATCGCGTGGGCAAGCACGCGAGCCAGACTTTGATTGGCCGGTCTGGCAACGGTGGTTGGATGGTGCATGGGTGTCTCCTTGTATCTGCACTGGTTCGAGTCGCAGGCATATCGCGAAGCACCCCATGTAGGAAAACAAAAAGAACATTAGCAGAACATCTCGTTTAGAGGCGAATCAGTTCCTCTATCCGAGTCGTCGCCAAATCCCGGCTGCCGTGACGGCCTTTACCGACACAAAAAGACTGATTTTACGTCGTTATCGTCGACTTCAAGCGCTGGACTGGATAAGATGCGTCCGCATCCTTCCATGTCCAGGCGGTATTGTCGCTGAAAACTTTCCTACGGCCATTTCCTAGATGCATGTGGAACACACAGCGAACGCAAGAACGCTGTGACCACCCCTCCAACCGGAGCTTCACATGCAGTCTCTCACCCTCCCCAGGCGCGCCAGCGTCAAGGGTCTCGGCAAGACCCTCAACATTGCCATCCCGGTCGCAATCGCGGCGCTTGCGGCGAGCGCCGCCTATGCCGGCGCTGACACGACCTTCACCCCTGCCCTCACGAAGTTCACCGACTTTCTGGAAGGCTCGGGCGGCAAGATCATCACGGTTCTCAGCCTCGCTGGCGGCCTGATCGGTCTGGCATCCGGGCGTTTTTCGCTCGGCCAGGTTGCCGTTCCGGTGGGTGTCGGCATCGGTGTCGGCACGGGTGTTCCGATCGTCACCTCGGTCGTGACCGCGGTCATCTGAGCGCGGCAAGGGAAGGCGGCGTCGCCATGGCAGACCCATACATCATTCCTCGACGGCTCGATGACCCGGAGCTTATCGGCTTTTGGACCATCGACGAGTTCGCGGGAATGCTGGCCCCCTTCACCTGGGGGATCCTCACCCAGCATATCTTTATCGGCATCATAGTCGCCTTCGGCGCCTGGTTCGCATTGCGAAAGGCAAAAGCAGGACGCGCCAGCTCCTGGGTAGCCCACGCCGCATACTGGTATCTGCCTGCAGGATTTCTGGGCCTCAAGGCAACGCCGCCTTCCCACTGCCGACTACTCGCCGGTTGAGGGGCACTTCCATGTATTCCGACATATCCCACGAACGGCAGCAATCGCTGCTGCGCCAGCGGAACCTCTTTGCGCTCACTAGCGCTGGCCTAGGCCTTGCTCTGGTCGTCGCCGGGAGCCTTGCCGCCACCCGCGACCGCGAAGTGGTGCTGGTTCCGACCGTTCCCAAAGCGCTCACCGTGAGCAGTGCCGGGGTCGAGGCCGATTATCTCGAACTCGTCACCCGCGATGCGGCTCTTGTTCTTCTCAATCGCAGTCCGGAAGGCCTCGATTACTGGATGAATGAGATCCTGAAGCTGGCAGATCCCGCAAGCTATGGCCGCCTCAAGGCCGAGCTCGTCCGGATCGTCGAAGAGCAGCGGGGCTCGGATGTCACCCAGGCATTCGTGATCCGGTCGATGACTGTCGACCCGAAAGGCCTCACCTCGGATGTGACGGGCACGCTCAAGACCTTCGTCGGCGCGCAGGTGATTGCGAGTGACGAACGCCGCTTCCGTTTCAGCTGGACTTACCGCGGCCTGCGCCTGGCGCTCTCCGGGTTTGCCCAGCTCCCCCCACAGGACAAATCGAAGGAGGCCCAGTGATGGCTTACCGAAAAGGGACCCATACACGGGGTCTATTTCTGAGCGCGGCCGCTCTGCTCACAGCAGCATCCCCCGCTCATGCGGCCGACCAGTTCAAGCAAACGGCTGACGGCGCCGGAATCGAGTGCAGCGTTTCAGCGCGAGAGCTGACCCGCTTCGCGTTGGTCGACGACCAGTTCGCCAGCGTCTCGAAGATCTCGACCGGCACGCCCTACAACGACTTTGCAGTGACCAACGAGCCGGTGCGCGGCGACATCTATGTGTCGGTGCCGGAAACTTACGCGGCACGGTCGATCAGCTTCTTCACCACCACGAAGAAGGGCTTCGTCTACAAGGTCGCGTGCCGGGTTGAGCAAATTCCGGCGACCCAGGTCTTCATCACCAACCCCGCCATCGCGAAGAACCGGGCGGCGGATTGGGAAAGCCAGACCCCGATCGAGACCAGCGCCGTCAGGCTCATCCAGGCGATGGCCAATGACCGGACGGTCGACGGTTTCGAGGTCCGCCAATCGACTGCCATACCCGCACGGGTCGGCGATCTCGAAGTCCAGCTCATCGCTGATTATCGCGGCGCCAGCCTCACTGGGAAGGTCGTCCGCATCCACAATCGCGGAGCGAAACCCGTGACGCTCGCCGAACGCGATCTTGCACCGCGCGACACGCTCGCCGTCTCGATCGCCGAGCCAAAGCTCGAACCCGGGGCCAGCACCACGGCCTTTGTTGTCGGCGCAAGCGGGGAGACAGGCAATGACTGATGCAACCCATACGCCAAGCACTTCCCCTTTGCAGGCCGAGAGCGCGGCATCGTCCGAACTTTCCGGGCTCAACGCCCGCACCGCGCGCCGTCAGAAGCTGCTGCTGGGGTCGCTGGGAGCACTCGCCCTCATCGGCGGAAGCTGGTTCATCCTTGGCGGCGACGACAAGGACAAGACCGGCGATCCCAATGCGGCGCAGACGATCGACACGGCAGGCCTGGTCAACCGCGACCTGTCGCAGCGCGAGTTCGTCGCGACCTACGGCAACAGGCTCGATGCGGTCACCCGCGAGCAGAAGGCGCTGAAGGATGGGAGCGTCCCGCGGACGGAGATCGAGGCGCAGCTGGCCGCTCTCAAGGCCGAAAACCAGGCCATGCGGGTCGATGGACAGGCCGCGATCGATGCCATCTCGGCAGAGAACGCCGAGCTCAAGACCCGGCTTGCCGCGCAGCCTGCATCACCGGCACCGGCTGTTCTGCCACCGGCTTATGGGCCGCAGGCAGGCGGCTACGACGCGCGAGCCCGTTCGTCCCAGTCAGGAGCTGCGCCCACTGGGGGTGATCCGCAGGGCGGCATGATCTCGTCGCCTGGCGAGGTGAAGTTGATGAGCTTCAGCTCCGACAAGGCAGCGACCAATGGCCTCCGTGTGGGCCGGCCCGATGCGCCACCGGTCGTCGTCGAGGACTCGCCCGATTATCTGCCGCCCAACTCCTACGCTCCGGCACGCGTAATCGTCGGCGTCGATGCCTCGGCAGGTGTCGCCAGCCAGACCGATCCGCTGCCTGTGGTGCTTCGGATTACCGGCCCTGCTCGTTCGGTGATGCAGAACGGAAGGGTTCTGACCACCCGGATTCAGGGCTGCGTCGTGAACGGCGCGGCACGCGGGGATCTCAGCAGCGAAAAGGTCTATGTGAAGCTCGCCCGCATGACCTGCGATCAGCCTGGCGGCAGGGTCGCAGTGAGCGAGGTCAAAGGCTTCATCAGCTTCGCTGGCAAGTCCGGGGTCCGCGGCCGTGTCGTAAGCCGCGAAGGCAGCCTCGTCAGCCAGGCCCTGCTGGCCGGGATCGTCGGCGGCTTTGGGCGCGGCTTCTCGGCCAATGCCAACAGCGTCTTTTCCGGCGTCACGACCAACCCCGACGGCAGTCGCTCCAAGCTATCGGCCGGCGACATTCTCGGCGGCGGGCTTGGCCAGGGTGCCGCCGATGCGGCCGACACGGTCAGCAAATACCTGATCGAGCGCGCCGAACAGTACCAACCCGTTGTCGAGATGCCGACCGGCATCGATGTCGAGATCGTGTTCCTCGACGGCGTCTACGTGAGGAACTCCCAATGATTGAAAATACTCTCCTCGAGCAGGACAATCGTCGGCGCCGCTGGTTGCGCACGGCGGCCGGACTGGCGGCGATCATCGCCGTGTCAGCCGCGACGGGATGGGGTGTGGCAAGCCTTGCTGCCCCTGCTGCTGCTCCGGACACGGCGAAAGTTCGAGAGGCGCTCAAGCTCCGCCTGCCCAAGACGCCGATCGACGCGATCAACTGCAAGGGCCTTGGCGGCCTGTGCGAGGTCGCGTCCAAATCGACACTCTTCTACGTCGACCGGGCTGCGAAGTATCTGGTGATCGGCCGGGTCTACGACATGGAAGCCCGTCAGGATCTCACGGCTGCCCGGTTGCTTGCCCTTAATCCGGACTTGTTGGCAGCGGGGGCAGCGCGGCGCAGCAATTCCGAGACGCAAGCGGAAGGCAGCCCGAGCGCAGCCGCAGCGTCAGCCCGGACCACCCCGCCGCGCCATGTCCCGCTCGGCAATCTTCCCGCCAAAGGCGCGATCACCTGGGGCCCTGCCAACGGTCCGCGTGTCGTCGTCTTTTCGGACTTCCACTGCGGCTATTGCAAGAAGCTCGAGGCCGAATTGAAGGCGATCGGAGCGCGGGTCGAAGAGCGGCCGATCTCGATCTTCGGGGCGGAAAGCCGGCGCGATGCCGAACGGGTGCTGTGCTCGCCGCGGCCTGAGCTGGCGCTACATATGGCCTATTCGGGTCTGGCGCTCGCCAATCCCAAACCCTGCGACACAAGCGGTCTCGATGCCAACGAGGCCTTCGCGCGGGCCCACGGCTTTGGCGGCACCCCTGTGATCGTGCGCCCCGCCGATGGCGCTGTTCTCGAAGGCTTCCGGCCTGCCGCTGTGCTCCGGGACTTCCTGCGCGCTGGCCCCTCCCTGGCCCCCACCCCTGCTCCCAAAGGATAGACCCATGCGTTTTCCGACACGTCTCCTTGCCTGCGCCTGTCTGGCCGGTCTTGCCAGTGGCTGCGCCACGTTCGGCACCAACGTAGAGGGCGATTTCACCTGCCGCGCGCCGAAGGGCGACTGCGCACCGGCTCACGTCATCGATGCCAAGGCGACGGACAATCTGTCGAACGGCACGCTGCTCCATGCTGACGCGCGGCAGAGGTCAGGCGTCGTGGATGCCGACACCAGCCGCACAGCGGAACGCACCTTGCGCGTCGTCTTCCCCGCTCATGTCGATGAAGCTGGGACGCTGCATGACGAAGCGGTCGCCTGGACCGTCGTCGAAAATCCGCGCTGGGCCACCGAGCTGCGCCGCAAGGCGGGCGAGGGCCAGGGCGGATCCCTGATGCGCCAGGTCCATCGGCAGCTGAAAGCCGCCCAGAGAGCCCCAGCACCGGACGGTGCGGAAGGAGACCCGAACGTAGCTGACGAGGCGTCGCCCTTCTCGTCTGCACGCGACGACGCGGGTCAGGCTGGCGGCATCTGGGGCGCCGATGCCCCCAGTCCCTTCAACGAAACTTCAGATGCCTCGCCGCTGGTCCTCCCCTCCACGGCGCGCGAGGCCGTTGCCGGTGCCAAGGCACCGGCGGTCGAGGGGTTCGACACGTCGCCTCCCCCGCGTGATCGAGCCCCTCGGCCTGAGGCGGGGCAGAGCGCTCCGGTGTTCCCGAGCGCAGCGGCGATTGAAGCCGCAAAGGCCGCAATCCGCCCGTCAGTCAGAACCGGCGAACAGCCGATCGTCAGCACCTCGCAGCCCAAGGAACCCAAGTGATGGCCGAACAACTCAAGACCGTCGTCGATCGGCTGCTCAGCGGATTGCTGGGTGATGCCGAACACGCCGACAAAGCACGCCCGCAGCTCATGGTCGATATGCTCTCCGACTGGCTCCCCTACCGGGTCTATGATCCCGCAACCCGCCTTTACCTCAACGCACGCTCGAAGGGCTTTGTCCTCTCGGTTACGCCGCTGATCGGAGCCGACGAGCGCACCGGCGAAATCCTGGGACAGTTCTTCTCGGAAGGCCTGCCAGCAGGCGCCTGCCTTCAGGTACTTCACCTTGCAAGCCCGCGCATCAGCAGGATCATCGCCCCGTGGTTCGCCCCACGCTACATCCAGGGCGGCGTGTACGAGGCAATTGCCCGGCACCGGGCGCGGCGGCTCTATTCGCTGGTCTGGGAGTCCGGCTCGCCGGATGCGCCCTTCCATGCGCGGCATCACCAGGTCATCGTCTCGGTCGGGGTGCCGACCTCCAAGTCGGTCAGCAACGAGGATCTCAAGCAGACCCGCGATGGCCTGGTGGCGATGCTCAAGTCGCTCAATCTCGGCGTGGTCGAAGTCGGGCCGGAAGCGCTCATCGCTGTCATCGATGATCTGACTTCGCCCACCACCGCCCCGCAGGACGATGCGGTGCCCTACAACCCGAACGATTCGATCGCCTCCCAGGCGATCCGCCACGACATCGAACTGGTGGTGGCTGAAGATCGCATGCGGCTCGTCACCGAGCGTTTCCGTGCCACTGGCAAGGTCAATGACGGCGTGCCCGAGATCGGGACCGTCTATCCCGATGCCTTCGATGTCCGGCATTTTGCCGTACGCAACATGCCATCGCGCTGGGCCCCGTGGGAATGCGCGCGGCTGATCGGCGACCTGTTCACCGACAAGCTGCGCTTCCCCTGCCCCGCCGCCACCATGCTGTGTCTCGTCTATCCGGACCAGGAGGCTGCATCGGCGAAGGCCGGATTCAAGTTCATGCGGACGACCAGCCTCGCCGGAACCCGCAGCGCGCGGTTCCTGCCTCGGATCGGCGAACAGGCCGCCGAGTGGCAGCATGTTCAGGCCGAGCTGCAGGAAGGCCGCCGTCTCGTGCGGGTCTTCTACGGTGTCACGACCTACTCGCCGCTGGGCCAGGGAGATCGCCACGAACGCGCGATCAAATCGATCTACAAGGCGGCGGGCTGGGACCTCACCGACGAGCGCTACCTCCAGATCCAGGGATTGCTCGCCGCGATGCCGCTCACCCTGGCTGACGGGCTCGGCGCCGATATGGAGCGGCTGAAGCGATTCAAGACCGTGTTGTCGACGACCGCAGCCAATATCGCGCCCATGCAGGGCGAGTATCTCGGCAGCGCCCATCCCCACCTGCTGTTCGTCGGGCGGCGCGGCCAGCCCTTCTTCTGGTCGCCGTTCGAGAACGAGGCCGGCAACCACAATGTCGCGATCTGCGGCAAGTCGGGATCGGGCAAGTCGGTGCTGCTCCAGGAGATGTGCGCCGCGCTGCGCGGTGCCGGCGCACAGGTTGTCGTGATCGACGATGGCCGCAGCTTCGAGCACTCGGTCAAGCTGCAGGGCGGCCGCTTTGTCGAGTTCACGATTGCAGCGGGCTTCTGCCTCAACCCGTTCTCGATGATCGATGCGACCCGTGCCGCCGAAGACGAGGACTACCGCCTCGACTGCTTCGGGATGATCAAGGCCATCGTCGGGCAGATGGCTCGCCACAGCGCGAAGCTGACCGACACCGAGCGCGGATTGATCGACCGGGCGGTCAACCTCGTCTGGGCGCAGCACGGCGCGGCTGCCACGGTCACGACCGTCGGTGAGATGCTGGCCAGTCTCGGCCATGACACTGCCGCTGACATCGCAACCGCACTTGCCCCGTACATGGCGGGCGGAACTTACGGCGCCTTCTTCGAAGGCCAGGCAAGCCTCGACCTCGATGCCGACTTCACGGTCTTCGAGATGTCCGACCTCGCGAGCCGGGAGGATCTGCGCAGCGTCGTGCTCTCAGCCATCATGTTCATGACCAGCCAGGCCATGACGCGAAGTCCGAGGTCACTGCGCAAGCTTCTGCTGATCGATGAAGCCTGGTCGATGCTCAAGGGCGGTTCGATGGGTGAATTCGTCGAAACCTACGCCCGCACCTGCCGAAAATATGGGGGCGCGCTGGCGACCGCTACCCAGTCGCTCAACGACTACTACAAGTCGCACGGGGCTACGGCGGCGCTCGAGAACAGCGACTGGATGCTGATCCTCCAGCAGAAGCCGGAGACGATCGCCGATTTCAAGGCGAGCAAGCGCCTCGATATGGACGATCGCACCGAGACGCTGATCCGCAGTCTCAAGCGCTCCGGGAGTGACTATTCCGAGGTGTTCATCAAGGGGCCGGAGACCGAGGCGATCGGGCGGCTCGTGCTCGATGACTATTCGGCAACGCTCTTCTCGAGTTCGCCCCAAACCTTCGCCGCCATCGATGCCGAGATCGCGCGCGGGCACCAGCTCGCCGATGCGATCGAGCGCATCGCTCATCCCAACCGCTGACACCCCATCACCAAAGGATACCTAATTCCATGCCTCTCCAACTCGTCACCCCCTTCGACCGGACTGACCCGTCCGAAGACGAACAGCCCGTCAGCCCGCCGGTGCGGATATTGCGCTCGCGCATGGCCGACGGCTGCTACATTCTGCTTCGCGGCAGTCTGTTTCTCGGCTCATCCTACCTGATGGCGCTGGGCCTGCCGCTGTTGTTCTTCCTGCTGTTGTCGGGCGGCAATCCCGATGCCTTCTTCGCCCATGTCGCCAATCTCGGTGACCGCTTCCTGGCGGCCGACCTCGCACGGCGCGTGACATTCCTCGGCCAGTGCAAGATCGTTCTGATCGGTCTCGCGACGCTCGTCGTCGTGTGGCGCATGCCGCGCTTCATCCGCGATCTCGACCGCGAACTTTCGGGAGAAAAGCTGTGAAGAACATTCTGGCAACATCGAGCCTGCGGGGGCGGCTTTCAGCGATCAATCTCACCGCTGTCGTGGTCGGCGCTGGCATGGTCGGTCAGGTTCTGTGGGGTGTCTGGGCGACGGACAAGCTGCTCACCCTGGAAAAACGCGAGGTCGTCACGGTCCAGCTGAGCCGGATCATGGGCGACTTCATCGAAGCCGAAGCGCGTGCCGGTCGGCCGCCTGAAGAAACCAGACTGCGCGTCCAGGCCTACCTCAAGGCCGTGGAAGCCTCGGTACAGAAGCTCGGCCGCGAAGGCCGGACAGTTCTGGTTGCCGAAGCAGTGGTCGCCGGGAGCACGCCGGACCTGACCGGGTCTGTGCGTGCCGACGTCGTGCGCCGCATGGGAGCCCTTCCCGATGCTGCCCGCTGATCTCTTGATCCGCTCAGCATCGGCGCGCCGGCTCGTGCTTTGGAGCGGGCTCGGCGCCGGGGCACTGGCGCTCTCCTCGCTTGCCGCCTTCGCGCAGGGCCATGCGCTCATGATCAATGTGAGCCCCAGCCTGCCCTACTGGGCCATCTGGGTCACGCGAGGGGCACCCGTGCATCGCGGGGACATCATCCTGTTCGAACCGCCCACCTCGCCTTTGTTGGTCAAGCATTTCGGGGCGAAGCCCAAGCCGTTCGGCAAGCGTGTGAGCGGTGTTCCGGGCGACATCATCACCGAGCAAAACCGCATCTACTTCGTCAACGGTGAGGCCGTGGCCAAGGCCAAGCTTGAGAGCCGCCTCGGCGAACCGCTGGCGCTTGGACCTACGGGGCGTATGCCGAAAGGCTGCTACTTCGTCACCAGCGAACACAAGGATGGCTTCGACAGTCGCTATGCCGCGATCGGTTGGATCTGTGGACCGCGCATACTCGGGGTCGGGAGGCCGATCCTGTGAGGCTCCTCACTCTGCCGGTTTGCACCACTGCGCTGGCGCTGGCCATCGCACCACAGGCAATGGCTCGCGATTACGGCCAGCACGGCGCGGTATGGCCGGTCATCGAACCGGACCTGCTTCAGCAGATCCATGCCAGGCTCACCCAGCTTGAGAAGACCGGCGAAACGGCCCGTCTCAACGAAGAGCTGAAGCGGCGGACAATCGCCCGGGTCAACCGGCCAGAGCCGGTCGCGGGCGTTACCGTCGCCTCGGCGCTGCGCAGCTGGCGCTTCGATCCGACGATCACCGCCCCGCGCGATATTGCCGACGACAAGGGCCGGGTCATCATTGCCGCAGGCACGCGGGTCAATCCTCTGGATACCGTGCCGCTGCGCGCACCCCTCGTCTTTCTCGATGGGGACGACCCGGCACAGCTCGCCTGGGCCACCCGCCGCTTTGCCAGCACCAAGGCGAAGCTCATCCTCGTAGCCGGTGCGCCGCTCGAACTCATGAAGGCCCGTCAGCGGCGCTTCTACTTCGATCAGGGCGGCACGCTGGTGAAACACTTCGGCATTCGCGCGGTGCCCGCAACCGTCGAGCAGCAGGGCCGCGCGCTCATCATCACCGAACAGCCCGTGCCTCTGAAGGAGCGTGCGCCGTCATGAGCAAGAAAAAACGCCTTCTGTCATGGCTTTGCGGAGCACTTCTGCTCACCAGCCTGAGCGTCGTGTCCAGTGCTCCTGCCCAGGCTGCGGCCGGCCCCGGGCGCTGCACTGGCAAGTTCGTCAATCCGATCACGGACATCTGCTGGTCGTGCCTGTTTCCGATCTCGATCGGTGGCCTGAAGATCTGGCCGTCGAGCCGTCCGGATCCGAGCAACCCGGCTCTCCCCGTTTGCCTCTGCGGTTTGCGGCCCGGCATCGCCATGGGGTTCTGGGAGCCGGTCCGGCTTGCCGACGTCAGCATGAAGCCATGGTGCTTCGTCAATCTGGGCGGGATGAAGCTCGATCCGGGGTTCGACATCGGCTTCAAGTCGATGGCGGGGCCATCGGCGGTCGGCGGCGCCACGCAGTACAACTCGCAGTGGCATGTCCACTGGTATGCCTATCCGCTGATCTACTGGATGGAGATCGTCGCCGATTTCCTGTGCCTCGACTCCGGCTCGATCGACATCCTCTACATCACCGAGATCGATCCGCTGTGGCAGGACAGCGAGCTAACCGCGATCATCAATCCCGAGGCGGTCCTCTTCGCCAATCCCTTGGCGCTTGCCGCCTGTGCAGCGGACTGCGTGGCGGCAACGGCTAAGCTGCCGACCGATGAGCTGTTCTGGTGCGCGGGCTGCCAGGGCACGATGTATCCGCTCAACGGCAATGTCTCGGCAACGATCGGCCATGTGCAGGCCTCGCGGCTCGCGCTCGCCCGCTTCTCCTACAAGCTCCACCGCGAGCTCGTCGCCTGGGGGACGATGGGCAACAAAGGGCTTTGCGGCAAGTACCTGATGCCGGTGATGCGCAAGCAGCAGTACCGCTTCCAGGCCACCAATCCCAATCCGCAGACCAAGGGCCGCTACGCCTGCGCGCCCATTGGTGCCTCCACCACATTCATGTCGGCAGGCCAGGTCTATCCCGCCATTGGCGAGGACATGGGCTACCTGGTCTGGCGCAAGCGGAATTGCTGTGCGCTATGAACAAACTTCCTCATCTTCTTGTCGTCGCATCGCTTTCTAGCCTTGCTGCTTTGGCTGGCGCCTCGGCGCAGACGGCCGAACCGGACCTCGATCTGGCCGCTATCCGGGCGCGGGCCAGTGCTGGTGCCCCCGATGCCGACGCGCTGTCCGCCAATGCCCGCGCCAGAGCCGAAGCCCTCGCGCGGGAGGCGAGGACCAGCTCCGACGAGGCCGAGGCGCACGCTCGCCGCTACATGCGTGAGGCCGCCGCAAACACGAAGCCGGGTGAGGCCAGCACATTCGATTTTGACCGGATGGTGGCCGATGCCGGCGCCATGACCAGCGAAGGCATGGGCGAGGCGCCGAGGTTCATCGCCTTTGCTTCGCTATCGATGCCGTCTGCAGCGCTGCGTGCGATGATCGACGACGTGACCAAGGCTGGCGGTGTTATTGCCTTGCGCGGGCTGCCCGGCAACAGCGTCAAGGCTCTCACCACGGCATTGGCCAAAGTTGCCAAGCCCGGCGAGCAGCTGGACGGCGTCGGCATCGACCCGCGGCTGTTCCGCGCCTTCGGGATCGAGTCGGTTCCCACCTACGTCGTCACCAGCAGCGACTTCGATCTATGTGACGGGTTCGACTGCCGGACGCAAGTGCCGCCGCACGACCGGATGAGCGGCAATGTCAGCGCAGCTTACGCGCTCGAGACCTTCGCGCGCGGCGGCGGCCCCGGCGCTTTGCTCGCCGCCCAGCACCTCGCCCGCCTTGAAAGGCAGGTTCCATGAAACGATCGGTCCTCTCTCTCGCTGGCGTGGGCGCGCTTCTTCTCGCCCTCGTCGGCCCGCTCCACGCCCAAACCACAACCGATGCTGCCAAGGCCGACGGCAAGGCTTTCGGACGGGACAAGGCAGCCTCGGCGCAAAGCGCGGCAACGACGAACCCGGATGCAAGCCGCATCCCCAATTTCCGCGGCACGCCGAGCCAGTCGGGTTACTTCGACGATCCTGACCGGATGAGCCGCGAAGCGGCGAGCCAGGCGACGACCAACACAGGCTACAAGGCCATGCGGGATTCGATGGACCGGCGCGCCCGGTTTGCGCCGCAGGATCTCGACGCAACGATCGCGCGCAGCAATGTGATCAGCGACGACCCGCTCGCCTATACGAGCGGAATGGCCCTTGGCGGCTCACAGGGGCGCTGCGTGCCCTTGCCGCCGGCCAGCGGAACCGCGGCGCGCTACATGGCGACCTGCAACGTCGGTTATACGGCGACACAGGAAACGCGGACCTGCCCCGTGACATTAACCGCGCGTGTCGAGCAGCGGCAGGTCTACGGCTACTATTGCGTAGGCGGCAGCGGGGTCGATCCGGCTTCGGCCTACAATTGCAACCGATACCCCGCGCCGCAGTGCACGGTCACTCAGTCCTATCCGATCAACCTGTGCGATCCTTATTTCGGGATCTACTGGGGCTGCAACTCGGGCGATCTGAGGGTCGATCTCGTCAGTTGCACGTCGCCGGTCGATGGCGCCACGCCCTACACGGTGACAGGCGAGAACGTCGTCACAACGGCGCGCGATGAAAGCCAGTGTGCTGGTCTTGCGGCTGATACCTCGTGCCAGCAGGACACCGAGACGTGCACGGACAGCGATCCGGTGACCCGCATCGTCGATGGCATCGCCGTGACGCAGCCGTGCTGGGCGTGGAGCCGCAGTTACAGCTGTGCGCAGTTCACAGAGGCACAGGACTGCCAGACACTTGAAGCCACTCCTGGCTGCAAGCTGGTGCGCGAAGACTGCCTCGCGGGGGAGCCCTGCCGCACCTGGGAGCGGGTCTATGATTGCCCGGTTCCAGACCAGCCTGCGAACACCGGCCAGTTCATCTGCGACGGCGATGTCTACTGCATCGATGGCTCATGCGAGACCATCCAGCGCGAGGCCAACGACGAGTTCAAGGACGCGGCCGTCGCCTTGAACGCGATGAACCAGGCGCGCCGCGAATTCGATCCGAACAATCTCACTCTGTTCAAGGGGACCCGAGAAAGCTGCTCGTCCAAGGTCTTCGGCGTGCTCAACTGCTGCAAGGGCAAGGGCTTCCCGCTTATCCCGGGCATCCAGCTGCTCGTGGCGCTGGGCTGCAGCCGCGAGGAGATGCTGCTGCATCAGAAGGATGCGCAGGGTCTGTGCGCCTACGTCGGCACCTATTGCTCGTCCTCGTTCCTTGGCGTGTGCCTGACCAAGCGTAAGGTCTACTGCTGCTTTGAATCCAAGCTTTCGCGGATCCTTCAGGAGCAGGGCCGCCAGCAGCTGAACAAGCCCTGGGGCAAGCCGAAGACCGAGCAATGCCAAGGCTTCACCATCGACGAGTTTGCCCGGCTCGACCTCTCGAAAATGGACTTCAGCGAGGTCTACGCCGAGTTCACCGACGCCGCCCGCCTGCCTGACGAGCTGCAGGCCACCCAGGACATCCAACAGAAGATCGAGGACTACTATGCCCGCGCCCGCCAGTAAGGCCGCGTGGCGGCTGCTCGCCGCCTGCGCGATTGCCAATTCCGTTTGCCAGTTTTCTCCGGCGACCGCCCAGCCCGTCGTAAGCCGTACCGATGCGCCGCCCAGCGCACAATCGGCCGAGCGCCA